>CALCCZ010000196.1 GCA_937900075.1 uncultured Lentisphaeria bacterium | reverse complement strand
CACTTCCGGTAATACCACCACTTACCGCGATTCCAGAGGCATGGTCACCGGTACCTCCTCCACTTCCGGTAGTACCACCACTTATCGCGATTCCAGAGGCATGGTCACCGGTACCTCCTCCACTTCCGGTAATACCACCACTTACCGCGATTCCAGAGGTATGGTCACCGGTACAAAACGGTAAAAGGAATTGGAAGTGAAACCGCTTGTCGATCAAACATACGATTCTGAACGCGCTCTCTATCATGTCCGGAATGTATCTCTCCGGAACTGCCGGTTCGAAGGACCCGCTGACGGTGAGTCCGCTCTCAAAGAATCCTCCGACTTGCTTGCCGAACAATGTTTCTTTGCCCTCCGGTACCCCTTGTGGCACACCCGGCATTTCGTTCTCCGGGAATGTGAAATGCCGGTTACCTGTCGCGCGCCCATTTGGTATGCAGCAGACGGAACATTCGAAAGCTGCAAAATCCTCGGTCCCAAATGTCTCCGGGAATCTGAAGATGTCCGTTTTGAAAAATGCCGCATTGTTTCACCCGAATTCGCCTGGCTGTGCCGTAATGTCTCTCTCCGGAATACTCAACTGGACTCGGAATATCCGTTTTTCCGGTCAGAAAAGGTTACTGCCGAACAACTGCAGATGAACGCCAAATATTCGTTCCAGTACGTTCACGGTCTCCAGCTGAAAGACTCGGAGCTGAAAACCAAAGACGCTTTCTGGCACTGCTCGAACGGCATCATCGAAAACTGCATCATCAACGGCGAATACCTTGCCTGGTATTCCGAAAATTTGACATTCATCCACTGCAGAATCATCGGAACCCAACCGTTCTGCTATTGCAAGAACCTGAAACTCATTGATTGTGAAATGCTCCAGGCAGATCTGGCATTCGAATACTCCGATGTCTGCGCGGATATCCGCGGAAACATAGAGTCCGTTAAAAATCCGCGTTCCGGCTCCATCACTGCAGATTCCTTCGGAAATATCGTCCTCGATACGGATACCGCTTACCCATGCGGCGCATCCATCGAAATCCGCAAATAACTTTCCTGCATTATCATACAGAAAAACGGAAAGGTTTTCAAGATGACAGATGAAATGAAATTCAAATGGTTCGAAGTCAAACCTTCTGACGTCGAAGGGCTCGGTTGGGCAAATCAAACACTGGCACCATTCGACCGCCTTCCCCCGGAAGCACAATCCCTGCCCGGAGTCTGGTCATGCTCCCATTCTTCAACCGGAGTCTGTGTTTTTTTCAACACGGATTCCTCCACTGTCCGAGTACGCTACACTCTCGGCGCTCCGGAAATCGGAGAACAGAACTTCAATGTCACTGCACACTGCGGCGTGGACCTGTATGTATTCGATGAAACACGCGGCTCCTGGCGCTGGGCAGCTGCTACACCGCATTTCGTTATCAAGGACCAGAATCCGGATTACATACTTACTGCAGGCATGCCGTCCCGGCAGCGCAAATGCCGCATGTATTTTCCTTTCCGCAATCAGGTTCTGAAAATGGAAATCGGAGTGGATAAATCCTCAAAATTCAAACTTGTTCCCCCGCGCAAAACATTGCCCCTGGTCTATTACGGAACCAGTATCATTCACGGCGCTTTCTCCATACGCTCCGGATTGGGCATCGCACAAATCCTCGGCAGACGACTCAATATGCCGCTCATCAATCTCGGATTCTCTGGCGCTGCACGGCTCGAACCCGAAATGGCATCTCTGCTGGCTCAAAAGAACGCCGCTGCCTTCGTCATTGACCCGTACCATAACCTCAACCGCGATGTACTCCGGCAAAACGGCAGTGAATTTTTCAGAATCCTCTGCCCGGCTCATCCCAATACGCCTGTCATCCTCCTCGGCGCACCGCAGCACCTCCATGGTTGGCTCCATCCGGATATTCAGGAATCCCAGGACGCCCTGACAAAAGAAATGCACTCACTCGCACGCCGTACAAAAAAACTGTACCCAAATTTCACATACATCGACGGTAAAAATTTTTACGGCAGCGATGAAGTCTCCATGGACGGCATTCACCCGAATGACCAGGCTTTCGCACACATGGCTGACTACCTGGAACCGAGACTCCGGAAAATCTTGATTCCAAACGTTCATTGACACAGTTCACGACATCAGACAGAAAGAATGAAAGGAAACAGAATATGAATCTGACTGAAAACCGCCCAGTCGTCTTTTTCGATCTGGAAACCACCGGAACCAACGCTTTCACCGACCGAATCGTTGAAATTTCCGTTGTCAAAATTCTTACCGATGGCTCAAGAGAAGTCCGGACCCGGAGATTGAATCCGCAAATGCACATCCCCGAGGAAGCTTCCGCTATTCACCATATCAAGGACGAAGATGTCGCCAATGAACCGACATTCAGACAAATCTCCAAAAATTTCTATATCTTCCTCGAAGGTTGCGACCTGGCAGGATACAATATCGCAAAATTCGACTTGCCGCTCCTTATCAATGAGTTCAAACGCGCAGGTCTCGATTTTTCCGCAAGCGGAAGACGCATTATCGACGCTTATACCGTATTCACACGAATGGAACCGCGTACCCTTTCCGCTGCCTACAAACACTACTGCGGAAAAAAACTCGAGGGCGCTCACGGCGCAGAAGCCGATATCCTCGCAACCATTGAAGTCCTCGAAGCTCAGTTGGACCGCTATTCCAATCCCGATTTCAACGGTTTCCCGGACGGCATAGAAAAATTTCCGGCTAACCTGGATGAACTTTCCGAGTTCTGCAAAACACAAAGCCCCGAATGGGTCGATGCCAACGGCAGATTCAAATGGAGAGGAAATGAAGTCATCGTTTCCTTCGGTCGCTATGCAGGAACCACTCTGCGGCAGGTCTCCGCTGATTATCCGGATTTCCTCCGCTGGATCATCCGTTCCGATTTCGCCGATGATGTCAAACAAATCGCTAAAGATGCCCTCATCGGAAAATTTCCCGAAAAAAATAAGCCTTCAGCTTAAGTTACGGAGTCCCGTTTATGAAAACATTGTCCGAACTGTACAAAAATACCACCCTTCCCGTCGCAACAGCCCATCGCGGAGCTTGCGGTCTATACCCCGAAAACACCCTTCTCGCTATGACCAAAGCCTGCAATATCGGCGCTGACCTCATAGAGTTCGATTTGCGCCTCACGAAGGATAAAGTACCCGTCCTTCTCCATGACCAGACAATCGACAGAACCAGCAACGGAAAAGGTTACCCTGCAGATTATACCCTGGCGGAATTGCGCCGTTTCAATTTCTCTCATCAACAATCCATTTGGGGAAGACGAACAGATTTCCCCGTCTATGAAAATCTCGTCATCCCCACATTTGAGGACATCCTCGGCGCACTCGGGAAAAAAGTCTGCATGAATATTCAGGTTTACGACGATTCCGAAGAAGCCCTGAAAATCATCTGCGCCCTCTTCCGTAAATACGATATGTTCGATCGCGGATTCCTCGCTATGTCCTCCTTCGACGCAGCACAACGGGTCAGAAATATCGACAGCGAAGTCGAAGTCGCTGTCCTCGGCGCATGGAACTTGAGAGCGACACCAGAGGAACTCCTCCGATGCAAAAATTTCGGGTGCCGGTTCGTTCAGCCACCCATCGAAACCCTTGCACAGAATACACTCTCCTATTGCAGAGAACTCGGACTTTATGCAAACGTCTTTTTCGCTGATACCGATACGGAAATACGGAAACTCGTCAGAGACGGTGCAGCGGGCATTCTTTCCAACCGGATCGATATCCTGCGCGAAACTCTTGATTCTTACCGCTGATTGACCCGAATATTTCTTTGCAGACGCCAGTCTCAAAAGTATCCGTGTCAAGTAAATTTTGAATGTTCATGAAGAGATTTCAACTTTTATCTTCCGAAGAGCTACTTGTAAAGTAACTTGAGGAAGACAAAATTGAAAGCTCAAAATGAAAAACAAAATTTATAACGGGACTTTTGAGACTGGCGTCTTTGCTCATTTCACGAGTGACCGGTTCACTATACAATCACGAAATACGTGATTGGTAAAGAGTGCGTTTTTTACTTCGCATCATGATTTCTGCAGTTTTTTTGCAAAAAAGTGTCCGCAGATATTTCTTTTATACACAAATTTTTTAAAAAACAGAACACACAACTTGATTTTTTTGTTTTATAGCAGTAAATTAACAATCAAGCATTTTTATTGTCTGTTCTTGCCCTTAATAATTTTGTGATAGGAGAAACATTAAATGAGACTCACTCTGCTGATTGCCGTTACGGTTTTTGCAATTTTTCTGGGGACCGGGTGCGCCGCACCGTCCTATAATGTGGAAGTCTTTATTTCCAACAAGTTTCTGGAGCAATACGGCATCTATCCGACAATAGAAATGGATATGGTCGGGGCCGATGTCAACGAGGCGGAACGCCTGGATGCCTGTGATATTAATGACTATTTCCAGATTGGAAACGCCCTGCGTACGGCTATTGACCACGTGACGGTCCAGTTCTCCGAAGGCAATGTCATCCCCAAACGGATTGATTCCTCTCATCCGATCTGGAAAAAACTCGCCAGAAAAGAAACTGCAAAACTTTATTTCATCGTAAACACCCCTCAAATCACATCCAAACAGGAAAAAGGACGTGATACCAGAAAAAAAACAGTTCCACTGGAACGGGAATGGTGGCGTATTTTCGGAGCAGCTGACTGCTTTATCGAAATATCTCCTGCAGGTATCAATAAATTGACTGCACGTCCCGATGAAAGCCAGACTGCACAGAATGAACAAACAACGGAAGGAAAATAAGATATGAAATTTGAAGAAGATATACTCTGGTCGGAAGGTCTTTTCCTCCAGCCGCATCACCTGCAGAACATGCAGAGAATCGATGAACGGCGCATACGAAACGAAAGAAGTTTCTACCTGCCTTATACTTACGGATTAATCGACTTCGAAATCGATGAAGAGGCTCTTCAAAATTCAAGAATCGTTCCCAAACGGATTTCCGCTGTCATGCCGGACGGAGAAGAAATCAGCATGCCCGGCAACACAGTAATTTCTCCCTTGGACGTGACAAAGGAAATCCAGGATCACGTGCCTTCCATTACGATATACCTCGCCTTGCCGGTTTGGAGCGAATTCGATGCCAACCTTCTCGAAGAACACGTTGCCGGCGGACGGCGTCAGTTCATTTGTCATGAAACCACCACCCGCGATGAAAATACCGGCGAAAACGAAATCACAGTTATGCGACGCCGTTACAATGTCCGTCTGACTACCGATAAACGCGAAAATACAGACTTGCAGCTGCTCCCCATCCTGCGGCTTGCTCCCCATTACAGAGAAGTGGGCGAGCCCGTTGTTCAAATCGATAAAAACTATGTGCCGCCATTCATTACGCTTTCCCAAGATTGTCCTTTAACCTCCATGCTTGAGGAACTGAACATCCAAATCGCAAACCGCCGGAACAAAATCCTTCACGATTTGTCGGAATCCGGATTCACCACCGATGCTCTCAGCGGCTCAACCCTCTACTCCGTACTGCAGCTGCGTACTTTGAGCAGTTACATCGGACGTGTCAGAACCGCTTTTTCCGCACGGAACGCAACTCCTTTCTGGATGTTCCTCGAATTAAAAGCACTCCTGGGAGAACTCTCCGCTCTTCAGCCATTGCGCGAAACCGATACCGATATGGAATACAATCATATCGATGCCGGTCCCCAGTTCGCGTCTCTGCTGACGAATATCCGGTCCCTTATCATGCAGGATGGTCTCTCAAGTTACATCAAACTCGAGTTCAGCATAAACAACAACAACCATTCCGGCATTATCCAGCTCAAAGACGAACACCTCATCGCCGCTGATGACTACTATCTGGCACTCCAGTGCGAAGGTGACCCCAGAAAAGTCGCCCGCACCGTCGAATTGGGCGACAATATCAAA
>CALCCZ010000195.1 GCA_937900075.1 uncultured Lentisphaeria bacterium | reverse complement strand
AACCACTCACGGAGGAAGCCGCTTTGCGGCGCATCTCCGTGCATAACGTTCGCATCAGGTCATTTTCCCATCCTGTCCTGCACAATCACGAATACGTTACGGAATGTTCCATACCCCCTTTCCCCCTATCCCCTATCCACTATTTTGAAGTTTTTTCCTTAAAATTTTCACCTGTTTCGCTGTTTTGTCGTTGAAAATGCTGTTCAAGACTGTATTGTAAGGGAAGTTTTCACCCCTAAAAAAAACAAAATAACAACAGGACAGCTTATGATTACCCCTTGTAAATTACGTGTCGAATACAAGAATAATCCAATCGGCATGGATGAAAAAACCCCGAGATTTTCGTTGGAAATCACAGGAAACGGATCCGGTGTCCGGCAAGTAAGAATGATTGTCACAGAAGCCGAAACCGAAATGGTTGTATGGGACAATGCGGACTCTGCCAATACGGAAACACAGCAAATTGAATACTGCGGGCTTCCTCTTAAACCATTTACACGTTACAATTGGACAGTTCAGCTCACGGACAATGACGGAAACGTCACAAAAAACACGGAGGAAGCATTTTTTGAAACCGGTCTGCTGGGCTTGAAATGGGACGCAAAATGGCTCTCATGCGCTTGGGGTGGTACCTATAATCCCCTTTCGCGTTTTTTAAGAGACTTCAAGACAACCGGAAAAATCATCAAAGCGCGACTTTATGCCACTGCTTTGGGTGCCTACGATGTCTTTCTTAACGGCGTTCCAATCGGGAATGATTGCCTGAAACCCGGCTGGACCGACTTTTTTGAACGTGTTCAATATCAGGCATTTGATGTAACAAGCCTTCTCCGGGACGGGGATAACACACTTGCGGCAACGGTTGCCGATGGCTGGTTTGTGGCAAAAGGTTACGGACAATGTCCTATGTTCTCCGCCATTCTGCGCATTACATACGAAAACGGTGAAACGGAAACCATACTCACGGACAAGGAATGGCGGGCTTTCTATATTCATATCCAGAATCCCATGCGTATGAGCAATATCTACAATGGCGAGGTTTACGAAGCCTGGGAAGAAACAGATTGGAAAATGCCCGGCGGATATCGTACCTATTATGCTGTTCCCGCAAAGGAAGTAGAGCCGAACAATCCTAAAATCAAAAGACTTAAGGTTGTCTGGCAAAGCGGGCCATCCATGAAACACATGCACAAAATGACACCCGTTTCCATTGTAAAACGGCCGAATGCGACTTGGCTGGTGGATTTCGGACAGAATTTTGCGGGCAGAGAACAAATCCGTCTGAAAAATACAATGCAGGGAACCACTATCGTAATCAAACATGGAGAAATGCTGAATCCGGATGGATCCCTGTATATCGAAAATCTCAGAAACGCCTGGCAGCGAACGATTTACACAACTGGCACTCACGAGGAAGAAATTTATGAACCGCTCTATACCTTCTATGGATTCCGTTATCTCGAAATCAGCGGTTGGCCCGGTGAACTGACCTCCGATGATATCTGCGCTTTTGCCGTCTATTCCAATTTGGAAAAAACTGGTGATTTCACTTGTTCTGAACCACTTCTGAATAAACTCTACAGCAATATCGTTTGGGGACAGCGCAGCAATTTCGTCGATGTTCCTACAGACTGTCCCCAGCGCGATGAACGTCAGGGCTGGACTGGCGACACACAAGTTTTTGCGAATATGGCGACCTACAATATGGCATGCGGTGATTTCTACACGAAATGGCTGGAAGACTTGAATCTCGATCAGGGAAAAGAAGGAGCTTATCCGTATATCGTCCCCGTTACCAGTCAGGACCAGAAGGAAAATGGTTCTGCCGGCTGGGGCGATGCAGGTATTGTAGTGCCCTTTATCATGCTGTTGAAATATGGCGATATCCGCGTAGTGAAGCGATACTTCAAGAATATGGTGGCGTGGATTAACTGGCAGCTTTCCAAAGCAGGCGGCTCACTCATCGTCAAAACATCCGTCTTCGGAGACTGGCTCAATGTGGATGCCGAAATCGACAGAGTCTATCTGGCAACGGCTTATTTGGCAGGCATGACAAAACTCCTCTCAAAGATGGGATTTGCCATTCATGAAGATATTCAGGCACAGCACCTCGCAAATCTTGCCGAAAATATCAAATCCGCCATTTGCGATACCTATTTCAAGGACGGCGAAATCACGGTAAGAACGCAAACGGCAGCGGTTCTGGCTCTTCATTTCAAACTGTGCCCGGACAAGGAATCCGAACAAAAAACGCTCGAATATCTCAAACATGATATCGTAGTGGAACGCAAACTCCACCTCAGTACCGGTTTCCTGGGAACTCCACTCCTGCTGGAAACACTGACAGAATATGGCGAAATCGACCTGGCATACGACTTGCTCCTCCAAACTACCTACCCTGCCTGGCTTTATCCCGTCACACAAGGCGCAACCACCATGTGGGAACGCTGGAACAGCTGGACGGATAAGGATGGATTCGGTGACCCCGAAATGAACTCCTTCAATCATTATGCTTACGGTGCCGTAGGCGACTGGTTTTTCGAACGCATTCTGGGAATCTGTCCGAACAAGGAGTTCTCGAATCAATCCGGCTTCAAATGTTTCACTCTGGCGCCGCAGCCCGGCAAAAAACTTTCATCGGCTGAAGGCTCCTATCACAGTGTATTCGGGAAAATATCCTCTAAATGGAACAAAGAAAATGGAACCTTTACCTGGTCATTCTCAGTTCCCGTCCATACTACGGCAAAAATCAAGTTCCCCGATGGCATGTCTCTCTCCAGTCCCCTTCCGGCTTGCTTCCTGACCGGAACAAAGGATGCCGATTGTATCGCCGTACCGGGCGAATATACATTACAATTCAGCTATCAGCAATAACGGCGTTATGCCCTAAAAAAAGACCGGAACAATACACATACGGCGTTTGTTCCGGTCTTTTCTGTTTATTCAGGGATTCATTCCCTTCTTTCAGTCAGTTTCTTTATTCTGTCCTTGAAAACATGTTTTCAATTCGCCGACAGAAATCAGACAGATGAGATTATTTCTCGCTATCTCCGCATCATTCTTGGAAATGATTACGATCATATCCGTATCCATGAAATCAAGCGCGAGACTCCGTAAAATTTCAAGTGTCTGCATTGCCTGTTCTTCGGGATTCGCTGTGAACTCTGTCCGGGCAGGAAACACACCGTAACTGAGTGAAAGTTGACGTGCCACTTTCGCATCAGGTGTTGTAGCCAGAAGCGGAACAGAGGGACGCACTGCCGAACACACAAGCGCAGAACGTCCGGATGAAGTTCCGCAAACAATGGCTTTTACGGGAAGTTTCTTCGTTGCATTTACCGCCGCATCCAATATGTATGCAGTGGACAGAGATGACTCCGGTATGCGTTTCAGGGACGTGATGAACTGGGGCGAATCGTTCTCCGCCTGCAACACAATACGCGCCATCGTCTCAACCGCCTCACACGGATGCTTGCCATGGGCAGTTTCCCCGGAAAGCATAACCGCATCCGTACCATCGTAAACCGCATTCGCCACATCACTGACTTCAGCGCGAGTCGGTGACAATGCGTTTTCCATGCTCTGCAGCATTTGTGTCGCAGTAATTACGGGCTTGGCATGTTCCATTGCAGCATGAATGAGACGTTTCTGGATTGCCGGGACTTCTTCCAACGGAATTTCAATTCCCAAGTCGCCACGGGCAACCATAATACCGTCGGCCGCATCCAGAATTTCTTCCAGATTGTCCACTCCCTCACGGTTCTCTATCTTCGCTATAATACGGATATTCTTTCCCCGTTCGCCCAAATATTCCCGTACAGCAGCAATATCTTCAGCTCCCCGCACAAAAGAATGTGCAATAAAGTCTATGTCACATTCAATAGCTGCACTCAAAAATAATTTATCTTTTTCCGTCAGGGCGGGCGCATTCAAATGAACATTCGGAACATTGATAGATTTGCGGTTGTACACGACACAATCAAATGCAGTTTCCAGAATAAGATTTTCTTCTTCTTTTTGCACAACTTTGAAACCGGCTGCACCATCGTCACAAATAATACGGCTGCCAATCGGAACTTCCCGGACAAAAGAAGGATAATTCACACAAATGGAGGCTGCCCCTTCCTTGCCGGAAATACTGACAAGCTCTCCTTTCTTCAAACTTATTCCTTCCGCGGGAATACCACTGGTCCGGATGTTGGGCCCCTTGGTATCCACAAGTATGGCTATAGCCGGACTGACGGAACGGACTGCAGCCACAGCCACGGACAATTCTTCCACGGTGATATGAGCTGTATTCAAACGCACTACATCCATTCCCCGCTGCCATAAGTCACGGATAAAATCGGACGTACAGGCTTTGCCGGCAATCGTTGCAACAATTTTAGTCCGCTTAAAGCGAATACGTTCTTTTCCGTCGCGAAAAAAAGACTTCTGCAGTAAACTCACAGCATCACCTCATTGAATTTTTCCGTACGCTGCTTTCAACATGGCTTCACAACGCTGACCATACTCCACAAAAACATCAAACTTATACTGCTCCGGATTCGTTACACTGCTGTCATGAAAAACAGCGCCCATGTGAGGTTCTATCGAAAAACCGCCATCATAGCCGGAACGGGCAAGATCTTCAAAAATTTTGACCGCATCTCCATCGCCCTCACCGGCGAAGCAGAACTCCATTTTATCTCCATTCATCACACCGTCTTTTATATGCACGTAGCTGACAAACTCGCGGACATTTTTATAAAACTCCCAAGATGACTGACGCTTGTACGGCGGATTGCCGCGAACATCATCATTAAATACCGGGTTGCCCGTATCAAATACCAGCTTGAACGCAGGCGACTGGATACGATCCAAAAGACGCAGCGTATGTTCAAATGACAGCCCGCCCCAGTTCCGGCAATTCTCATGAACCAGCAGCAAACCCGCATCTTCCGCCATGGAAACAAGATGCTTCATGCGCTTGACAACCTCTTCCTCCAGTTCCCACGAAGTTGATTTCAATTCGTCCGGAACAAAAAAGCTCATAACCCGTACCATCCGGGTGCCGAGTTTCTGAAGTCGCGGTATGGCTTTGGCTAATTCTTCATAGCTGCTGTCCGGCGATTCCGTAATGTGCTTTGACCAGTTGGCAATACCGCTGCCGTAACAATTGACTGCGATACCTGCATCTTTAAGTTTCCCCTGAAATTCTTCAAATTCCGCATCGGAAACAGAGGCTATGTTCTTGTTCCCGAAAATACCTCTGGATTCCAGATTTTTCCAGCCGAGCTTCTGCAATGCAGCTATCTGTCTGTCGACATCCCCGGACACTTCGTCCGCAAACCCTGTCATGTAATACATCGTTGAATTTCTCCTGAACATTATTTCCCGAATGATTTGCTCATATCCTCAGCCGCCTTTTCTGCGGATTGTGCTTTCTGGAACTTGGAGTTCCGGATCAGTTCGTGCAGCATTGCTTCAAAATCGTCACCATTCAAAGGCATCTGGACCGTCTGATTGGTCATGGAGGAATAGAGCATCGCATTAGCAAGTTCTACGGAGTTCAATCCTTCTTCCGCATGTGCAATCAAAGGAGTGCCGTTCAAAATGGAATCCGCAAAATTTCTCAACAATTCCTTGTGGTAAAGGCCATTGTATTTGTCGCCGGGAATCGGAACCTGAATCGGCCAGTAAGCGGGAGTTCCGAAAATCGTATCGGTCGTGTTTTTGTATTCTTCCGTAGGAATTTCATTCCTTAAAAATTCTATTCTGTTGCCTTCCAGCACAACTCTTCCACGATCACAGGAAATCTCCAACCGGTTTGTCCCGGGAGCTTCACCGGTCGAAGTAATGAAAGTGGCTGTCATTCCATCCGGATATTCAAAATAGGCGGAGACATCGTCTTCCACTTCAATGTTGTGATATTTGCCAATGGCACAATGTGCCTGAACCGAAGACGGCATACCGAAAAACCACTGGAACAAATCAATGTGATGCGGACACTGATTCAGCAGAACACCGCCGCCCTCACCTTTCCAAGTCGCACGCCAGGTGCCGGAATCATAATAGGCCTGAGAACGGAACCAGGAAGTAACAATCCAGTTTACCCGCTGGATCTTCCCGAGTTCACCTCGCTGGATCAGCTGACGCAGTTTTACGTATGCTGGTGTCAAACGCATCTGAAACATCGCGGCAAAACGTTTATCCGGATGCTTCTTGTGGGCGTCAATCATGCGCAATACGTCGTTCTTATGCACGGCTACAGGTTTTTCGGTAAGCACATGCAAATCATGTTCCAGTGCGCTGATCGCTATGGGCGTATGGGAATAATGAGGAACAGCAATCGTTATGGCATCCAGAAGACCCGACGTTATCATCTCTTCCGCATCGGTAAAATAGGGAACCTTATATTTCTCCCCGAAACTTTTCGCTTTCTCCGGAATGATGTCGCAACATGCTGCCAACTCAACATTTTCCAGTTCGCTCAACCATTGAATATGACCTGTACCCATATTACCAAGACCGACTACACCAATTCTTACTTTTCCTTCAGACATTTTTTTCTCCGTAATTTGTGTTTTTGTTTTTGAAATGTGACAGCAAAAGTTGCCGTCACACTAACAAAGTAGCACGAATATGCGAAAAATACAATACGTTCTCTGTAAAAAAAAGCACTTATCATGCAAGTTTAAAAAAATTTGCTTGCATTCTGGATTTGATGTGGCATTGTAAGACGGCAGTCTCAAAAATAGCCGTGTCAAGTAAATTTTGAATTTTCATGAAGAG
>CALCCZ010000194.1 GCA_937900075.1 uncultured Lentisphaeria bacterium | reverse complement strand
CTTGCACAATCACGCATACGCCCCGGCATTTTCCATCCCGCGCCCATTCCGTTTGCACAATCACGCATACGCCATGGCATTTTCCACCCCTCACTATCCACTATCCACTATTCACTATCCACTATTCACTATCCACTATCCACTAATCATACGGCGTCTGCGGAGCAATCAAAAAGTTGTTTCAGAACAATACTGTAGCATTTCTCGCAGTCCGGGGCACTGCTGACAATCAAATGGTCAAGGAACTTGATATTGACCGTTTGTCCGGCGGTGATGAGGGATTGTGTCAATTCCTCGTCATCAACCGACGGATTGAGATTGTCATCCAAATGGTTGTGTATTGCGATGATTTTTTCTGCGCCTTCGCGAACTGCGATCCGGTAAACCACCCGTAAATCCACCGGTGTGGATGCGATTTCGCCCTTATGAACCAGTATCGGCGTTGTATGAATGGGTAAATTTTTGTAATCGAGCGGAAGAATCCAGAAACGTTCTTCCTCCTGATTGTTCGCCAGCGGTTTTACCATGTCATAAACCTGCCTGGCTTTTTTAATCGGAACTTTCCTGTTTGGATTTCCGCGCAATGCCGCGCGTTTGCCGAGTTCCAAGGCGGCAATCAAGGCGACAATTTTGTCATCCCCGATTCCCTTGCCGAGCAAATCGGATTCTTTCAGAAACTGGCGAAAACTGCTGATGGTGGGGTAACGCCACAATTCCGACAAAGATTCGTATTTGTGACTCAAAGCATCTGCCAAATCAACCACATTGCAGTCATGGGTTCCGGTACGCAGCAGTATTGCCAGCAAGGTTGAGTCCGGTACTTGCGCAAGTTCTTCAGAGGAATTAACGCTGCTCACAACTTCCCGCGGCAATTTTTCTTTGGGAATATAATCCAGCGTAATGCCCGGCTTTCTTTTTTTCTTTTCTTCCGCCATAGTTATTTCTGGTTACTCCACTCTGTATCAGGGGCCGCATCAACATTGCCGGTATGTCCCGATTGGGCGGCTTGTCTGTGCGGCACTTCGAATCTTCCTTCGGAATAGTCGTCCGGTTCTTCAGAGGATTTTCCGCCATGGATATCTGACATTTGCAGATTCCCCGCCGGAATGTCTTTCCCGCCGGAAAGGATGAACTCCCTTAACAGTTCATCGGTCTTGATATTGACCTTGACCGGGTTGAGTTTTACACCCTCTTTCTGTTCGAAATAGGTTTTTGCTTTGCTTTTGTCCACACTGGCCTTAAGCCGGTCGAAGCGTCCGTATTCATTGATATTTTGAGATGTAACTTTCCCCTTCATAATCTCAATCAGCAGATTTTCATTCAAGCCGAATAAAGCGGCCAGCTTGTGGAACTGTTCCGCTTTTGCCTGTGTCTGGCATTCTGTGATATGGTCGCGGAATGTTTTTCCGGAAACCATCTGAATCCGGCCGCTCTCGAACTCATGAAGAACAAGATTCGCATATTTCTGTTCCTCCGGGGAGAGTGTTGCAAAGGACTTGTGAAGGTCATCCAGAATCTGCTGTTTTTCCTTTTCATCCACATTCTTCTGTTCGAGGATAAGGCGGTATTTCTCAAAGCGCGAGTTCATATAATCGGCATCGATTACGCCGGTATCGATTTCCAGCAGATGCGGGTCAATCGGGAACGGAACATCTTCACCGCCGCCATTGCCGGCTGCGCTGAAAAGTTCTTTGTAGCGGTGACTCAGCACTGCGTAGGTGTTTTCATCAAACGCGAGGACGATTTTTTCTTTGCCGATGCAGTATTCGCGCTGTTCCCACAGGAACCCCTGAACTCTTGCCGCCTCAAGGTAAGAGTTCAGATTCTTAAACAGTTTTGCGAATTGTCCCCGTTCGGCATGATTATCCGGGAGTTTTTCAAAGTTTTTTATTCCTGCCTGTTCAAACAACGCCTGGATTTCGTAAAAAATCTGATTCATCATTACGAGGTTGTGTCCCAGTTTTTCCACGAACAGCCCTGCCGGCCGGTCTCCGGAATAGAGTTTTACTGCCTGTTCGATGTTCCGTTTCATTGTGTGCGGGAATCTGTAATAGCGGATGGTTCCGAAAGGTTTCTCATCGGACCCGAACAGCCGGTTTGTACGGGAAAACGCCTGAATGATATACTCGTTTTCCATCAGTTTGTCCAGATACAGCGTATTGACCCATTTCGAGTCAAACCCGGTGAGCATCTGGTCCACCACAATCAGCAGATCCAGTTCGAGTTCCGGAGTTTTGTGAATCGCCTTGTACTGTTCCTTGTGTGCCAGACGGTAGGATACGTCTTTTTTGAAAGCATCGTGCGTGGGAACTGAAAAATGCTGCCCGTAACGCTGATTGTAATCTTCCAGAATCTCTATCAGCGCTTTTTCTTTCTCTATGGCGGTCGTGGCATTATTGTTGTCTATGGAGGAATCAAATTGCGCCGTGATTTTCAATTCCGGCATCTCCTGCTTCAGAAGACGGTAATACTCAATCGCCTCCCGGATACTGTTGGTCGCAAAAATCGCATGAAACTTCCCTGTCTGGCTCAGACGCTGCCAATTCTCCCGGATGTCCTGCACAACCATTTGCCGATGCTCCGCTCCTTCGTATTGGGCGGTACCTGTAAAATCACGCAGATAATCCTCAATCCCCTTGACGTATTTCCCGTCCGGTCCGGTAAAGCCCGCCATTTTGACCTCGGAAGAACTCATGAACTTCAAATAGATTTTTTTCTTGTCCGGATTGCTCAATGCATCCGCTTCATCGGCTGCATGCGCTTTCAGCAGCGCAATATTCCGGCGGATATCCTTGTCACGCCAGGTCAGAACCATATACGGATCGAAACCAAGCACATTTTTATCCCGAATCCCGTCTGCAATCGTGTAGCGGTGCAGCTCATTCCCGAAAACATCGGCTGTCGTATTCATCTTTTTCTGATTTTCAAAATGAATCGGCGTGCCGGTAAAACCAAAGAATATGGCAGCGGGGAACGCGGCTTTTATGTCGCACATCATATCACCGAAAGTGTCGCGGTGACATTCATCCACAATGAAAACAATCCTTTTCTTCCGCATTTCCGCCAGATCGTGTGCATTCGGCCCTTCCGGATCATTTTTGATATTGCTCATTTTCTGAATGGAAGTCACAATCAGCGTATTTTCCGGATCGGTACTCTTCAGCTTCGAAACTAAAACACCCGTGTTTTCCGTCGATTGAACACTGAACCCGTCTCCCGCAAAACCCTGGTACGCCAGCAGCGACTGCGTGGCAAGTTCAATCCGGTCCATCAGAAAAACGACCTTATCCGCATCCTGACTGTCTGCAATCAGCTGTGCCGATTTGAAACTGGTCATGGTTTTCCCGCTCCCCGTCGTATGCCAGATGTAGCCGCCACGCTGGTTTTTGCCATCCCACAAATCTTTCCGCTTCGGAACTTTATCCGAAATCCGTGCAGCCGCATAGAACTGATAACTCCGCATCACTTTCAGTACCCCGTCTGTCGTATCCGCAACCGTATAAAAACCTATCAGCTGATGCGCCATCGGTATGGACAGAAGTTTTTCCGCTATGTCCCTCCAATCATTCAACGGTTCATTGTCCGAATCCGCCCAGTGAAAATAAAAATCCCGGTTGAATACTCCGTCCGGTCCGGGATTGGCAAAATATAACGTTTCCTCCGGATTCATCGCTACAAAAATCTGAATCAGCGAGAATATGTCCGTGAAGACTCCCTCCTTTGAGTATTTTTCTATCTGGTTGCACGCCTGACTCACATCTATCCCGCTGCGCTTCAGTTCCAGGTGAATTACCGGCATCCCGTTGATGAGTAGCAGCACATCCCCCCTCCGGTCGCTTGCCAGCGGATGCACGGTCTTGAACTCCGGCTGCCGCGCGATCTGATAACGGCTGTAACCACCCGCAATCTCCATGCGGTCGTATATCTTTAAACTGATCTCCTTCCCAAAATGCAGCGTGTCTTCCGGATTGTCCCGCCTGATGCTGACACTTTTCCCGTTGATGAATTGATTCAGCTTCAGCGGTGAACGCAAACGCATAATCTGTTCCCCGATCTGACGCATTTCCCCCTCAGATAGCGGTACCCCGTTCAGACGATTGATACCACAGTTGTTCCGGAAAAGAATTTCCGCCCAGTTACGGTACAAATCCGAAACCGTCGGATGCAGCAATACCTCACGTTCCCAACCGTAACGCGTGGTCAGGGCCTCCACTAATGCCGCTTCAAAATCTGCTTCTTTGTTGTATGCCATTTCACCGCACCTCACACAAACATCTTTTCCAAACAGAACTTCTTGATCTTTTTCAGCTTCTCTAACTTCCCCTGCTGAAGAGCGAGAAGAGAGTCGAGGGTGTCAAAAGTATCTCCAAGAAGTACCTGTTCAGCATATTCAGGAAGAATTACTGGAAAGTCCACAAGTATCTCTTGATTGAGATGTTTTATCGTTCCACCAGTAGCTTTTTGGTCAATATAATTTAACAAATACGGTGCTTTCAAGTATTGGAAAAGATATTTCCCATATACCTTCTTTGGGTTTCGAATAAGAACATTGAAAACCCCTGCATTGAGTGTTGCAGGCTTCCCTAAACCTTTGACATAAGCAACTTTTCCGAGAGTTCCATCTTTCGTGATAAGAATACTTCCATTCTCAATTTGAATATTGGAATCTTGGTCATATCGGCTTTTTGTAACATAATGGCAATTAGCAAGGTTAATTTCACCATCAATAAAATCTGTACCGGTAATAAGGTAGTAATCACCACTGTCCAAGAACTCCGATTTTCGAAGATTTTGCCAACCAATGCGAGCATGCATCGTGGCAATCTCCCCCAACTTCCGCTTTCCCCACGGGCCAGTAAATCCCGAAAAACGGATTTCCGGAAATTTGCTGTCATTTTTCGGAAAAAGTTTTTCCAACATTGATTTCTTGATTTTCACCAGTTTATCATACTTCCACTGATGAAGGGTGATAAGCCGGTCGAGGGATTGGAAAAACTGCCCGATTTTGGTTTGCTCTGATTTTTCTTTAGGTGAAAGCAGGCCAATTTCCATGAAATCATCCGCAGAAATGTTTAACAGCCCATGATTTCTCGCACCTTCAGCGGCACGCTCAGCAACGCCATGATGCCAGCGATCTGTGTCAAAGAAAACTGACAGAAAATTCGAATCAGTTAATCTTTTTTCTCGAATTGAGAAAACAATATATAACGTTGATAATACACCTTTTGCATACAAGTCAAGCCGTTTTACAGCACCAAATGGAAAACCGTCAGAGGTGCTTTTGTTATAGGCAAATTCGCCATTCAAAATCAAGTAATAGTTTGAGACATCTCTGCTGGCCACCCGATTATTGAAGTATGTGATTTGGTCTACAAGACCATACTGTGCGGAAATCGTCAAAGGAAGCGTTGACTCATTATTTGCATTTTTACGAGTAATCCGTTCCGCAATTTCCCCCAGTTTCCGCTGTTCCCACGGGCCAGTAAATTCGCGGAAACGGATAGAGGGGGTATTTTTCGTTGTATTGATTTTCAGGTGATTGTTCGTGTTCATAATGCTGCCAACTCCTTTTCGATTTCTTCCATTGTCGGGAGATTTGTTTTCAACCCGGTCTGCAAGGTGATAAGATGATACCATGTCAATTGTCCAAGTGGTGCTTGGACAATTCCCTCTTCACTCCAAGAGTCTGCAATGCTGTTCATCTCATTCACCTCCTGTTTGTCCGACTGGTCCGGCAGCCATGTTTTCGGCGGATTGTACAACTGCTTGGGAAGATGTTTTTTCAGGTTCCGCGTTGATTTCAGCCAGGAATTCCTCTTTGATGAAGTCTCGCGGCTGATAAAAGAAATCGCTGTTGTAATAGGAAATGGAATCGCTGACAGTGGAATTGTAAGCCTGGAACAAGGCGTTGATGAGATCGTCCTTCCGGATATCCTCAATCAGCCGTGCATAGACTTTTCCGATATCCCAATAGGTAGGGACGGTATATTTGCAGGTGGCGACATTATCGAAATTTCCGGTTGGGATATGACAAAAGTCGATGTAATAATCTGCGTTTTTGGCAATTGGTTCACAGTGGAGGGTATCCGCATGGTGATAGATATGCCGGATGATTTTTTCGCCCATGAGGTTGACCACATCTTTTCGTTTCTGGCGTGTTGTTCTGCCGATGAGTTCAATCAGGCTGCAGGTAAAGAAGAGGTCATTATCAATCTTTCTCATAGGCTTCAAACCTCCTGAAGGACAGTGATTTCAGAGCATCCTGCGTATGAAAACTGATTTGATGTGTGGGATATTTGAATTTTGCCAAAGCCCAGAATGCCTCACGCGAAATATTACCATCAATAAAATCCTGGATGTAGTTGTAAATGGTATCGTTTGCCATTGGGCCTTCAACGATATCGAAATCATGTCTGCAACCGCTCCGGCAGGCAACAATGAAATCAAGCCATTCCTCCGTCATTTCCGAAAAATGCCTGATTTTCAGATCCGGATTTTCCCGATAGGCAAATTCATTCACATAACCGACTACAGGGTGGCGAATTGCCCACCGGATCGCCTGTTCTTTCAGGATTGTGCAATAGAATCCCGCCGAAAAATCCTTGTTGTATTTTGCCTGCCGGATTTCCGGGTATTCCGCAATCTGCTGACTGCCGTGATAAATGATCCGTTCCTCCATGTTCATTTATCCTCCAGCATTTTTTTGAGTTCGGCAAGTCCGGCGAGGTCTTCCGCCGAGCCGGTCAGCTGCTCCAGCATATTGGCGAGTTCCGACTCGGTTTCTGTAATCTGGCGTTCCATATCGGGGAGGGTATCGGTGTATTTTTCCGAAAGGGCTTTTATTTTCTGCATCAGTCCGGAAAGGATTTGCATTGGAAGCGTATTCAGTTTTTCGACCAGCGGGTGAATCCACTTGGCTTCCAGGAGCATTTGCACCTGATCCGGAGTCAGCGTTTCAATCGTCGCCTTTGTTTTAAGATGCAGTTCCAATGACTCCTGCCTGACTTCCTTCCGCAGGGCTTTTGTTTTAGCCGTCAGGTCATCGGCTTTTTTCAGGACGGCAAGGAGTTCCGGTTCTTCCGATTTCTCCTTCAGGGCTTTTTTCAGTTCGGCGGCAATAAAGTCATTTTTCTCGGTATCAAAGAAATCTCCGGACTTGTCCTCTTCGCTAAGTTCTTCAATTAACTGTTCATAATCGGCGACAACCGTCGAGAGTTCATCCTCTTTCTGCTTCAGGGCGGACAATTTCTCCGGCAGAAGTTTCTCCTGCGCCAGCGGGAAGGGGATAATGCGTCCGGTCCAGCCGTCCTGGATTTCTTCGTCTTTGCCGTCCTTTTTCTTGAGGATCATATTGGGATCGACCTTAGTTGCGGCATCCATGCCTTCGGTCTGGAGGATTTCCAGATCGACGGCGATTTTTTCCCATTCATCGTCGAGCAGCTGATAAGCTTCGTATTTGTCAATCAGGGGGACGCCGGAAAGACGCTTGAAAATATCGGCGCTGAGCGTTGTTTCCTCATGGGGAATAATCAGTTCGGTTGTCCGTCCGAGGAGTTCTGCTTTCAGGAAATCACGCAATCCGGAGAAGGCGTCATCAAAAGTTGTTCGGAAATTCTGAACGGCGGGATGCTGATTGAAAACGGTTTCAATATCCTCCGCCGCCAGTTGCGCGGAATGTCCGTTGCCGGTAAAAAGCGCCTCCCGCAGTCCGGGCAATGCCTGCCAGTAAAAATCCAGTTCGTTGATTTCCTCTTCGGGGATGCCGCCGAACATCAGTGCGTGAATATCCCAGTGTTCCGCGCTTTCATTGCTGTCGATGTAACGTGGGATATTCAGATTATAGTCATTGGCGCGTATTTCTTCGAGTTCAACGGGGCGGGAATATCCGGCAGTTGCGATACGTCCGATAACGGTATCGGCGATTCGGCGGATGTCGGAGGCGCGGAGCTGATTGCTTTTTCCGACCTTGGCAAAGCCCTTTGACGCATCAATAATCATGACATCGGTATTGGGGCGGTTCTTCTTCAAAACCATAATGATTGTGGGAATACCTGTCCCGAAGAAAATATTGGCGGGCAATCCGATAACGGCATCAATATGATTGCATTCCAGCAGCTGTTTCCGGATTTCCCCTTCCGCATCCCCGCGGAACAGTACCCCGTGCGGGAGAACAATGGTCATGATTCCGTCGGGCCGGAGGTGGAAAAGGTCATGCAGCAGGAACGCATAATCCGCCTTGGACTTCGGCGCGACGCCGAAATTGGAGAAGCGCACGTCGTGTTCCTTGTTTTCCGAATCCCAATGCTGCGAATACGGCGGATTGGATACCACGGCATCCACATATAACGGTTCATAAGTACCCGCCGGATCGTTGTCCTCGAAGTACGGCCAGTCTTCTTCCAGAGTGTCGCCGTTGCGCGTCACAATGTTGTCCGGCAGAATTCCGCGCATGATCAGGTTCATGCGGGTCAGGTTGTACGTGTTTTCCTTGAGTTCCTGGGCATAATATTTGATACGGTCTCTTTCATGCATGTACCGGGCTATCGAATGACCGATGTTGATCAGAAGGGAACCGGATCCGCTGGTCGGGTCGTAAATCTTGATTTCTGTTCTGTTTTTCAGATGATTGGCAACGATTTCCGACATCAGGACGGATACTTCGTGTGGCGTGTAGAACTCACCGGCTTTTTTCCCCGCATTGGCGGCAAACATACCAATCAGATACTCATAAATGAATCCCAGCACATCGTAATCCTGCCGTCCATCCATCGGAATGTCCTTGATAAGCTGGAGCAGGGAACTGATCGCCTTCGTCTGCGAAGCTGAATTTTCTCCCAGTTTGCTCAATCCGGTTTCCAGCGTTTTGAAAATCCCGCTGAACACTTTTTTGTGCGAGTCATTGATGAGCCGGCTGAAGGCGGAAAGCGCATCGCGGACGTTTGAAACATCAAAATTCCGCCCCATGGAAAGCCACGTGGAAAACAGATCTTTGTACGCAATGAAATACCCGATGTTTTTCTGGATATACTCCATTGTTTGCGTATCATTTTCCGACAGGGCTGCAATGTCTTCCTGAGAAAAGCCTTCTTCTCTTACATATTTCAGTTCTCTGTCGGAAAGGTATTTGTAAAAGATAAAGCCAAGAATGTAGTCCTTGTATTCATTCGCCTCTATTTTTGAGCGCAGCTTATTGGCTGACTCCCAGATTTTTGCTGCAAGCTGTTGCTTATTCATAATTTTCTGTCGTTCTCCGGTTGTTTCCAAGTAAGGGTATCCTGCTGATCGGGAAGGGTGTCCGTAATATCCGAGAAATTACGATTCACTTTACACCCCTATATACTATGTTTCAAGATTTGTAAAAAACAAGTGAAAAAAAACATTTTCCCGGATTTTTTCTGCCGTTGTCCGTAATCGGTCAGGGAATTGGGGGCAGGGGATAGTTTTCTCCAATGAACGCAGAGTTTCCCGGCTCAGATAAAAATAGGTCCTATTTTCCATCCCGTTCCGCACAATCGCGAAAAACATCCGGCACTTTCCACTGATTATCTATAGGACCTATAGGACCTATAGGACTTATTTGCGCTTCCGCGCAATTCCGCACAATCACGACAACGCCCCGGCATTTTCCACGCCACACTAACCCCTAATCCCTAATCCCAATCCACCACTTTTATCATAATAAAAATCGTTTTGTGCTTGAAAAATGATTTCTGTACACGTATTGTATGGCATACAGATTTTAACCAGATTCAAACTTAATATCCACATCGGCATTTTATCAAAATAATCGGTCGGGACAGTATGAAAAAAGATTGCGTTCAATTGGAAATGAATTTCAGCGGCGATACGGGTAATATTTTCCGTTCCCATATACATGCAGGAGAATTTCAGATTCTTGTAGAGGTTCCCGTTCCCGATGAACCGGAACAGAATGACGCTGCAAAAAAGCGTTTGGAGGACCTTGAGCGTGCGATTCTCAGCTATGAGAACCATCTGGGGTTTGCTTTTATGACCGGAAATTTGCAGGACAAAACCATAGCACCGCTTCATTTCCTGTCGGAACATTGCACCATTGAGCGAAGTCGGCATTTGCTGTACTTGAACGGCAGGGACAAGACGGTGGATGAGACGGTGGAGCTTGCCGGTGCTGCCGTCCGGGAAGGTTTTGTGAACTTTTGTGCAGTATCCGGATTGCCCGGTCCCCGCTGGAATGCGGCAGAGACAATGAAACATCGTTTTGCGGAAAGTGTATCGGTTCTGGAAGGACTGAGCCGGTTGGGAAATGCAGATTTGTTTTACGGGAGTTCCGTCACACCGTTCCGGTACTGTTATCCGGATTTGCGTGTGCAGTATAATAAATTGATGCGGAAAATCAATGCCGGCGCCTCCTTTGCCGTGTCGCAATACGGTTTTGATGTCCGGAAACTGCAGGAATTGCGCTGGTATCTGGATTCTCATGAGAACATGGTACCGACATTGGCGCGGCTTCTTTACTTGAACCGTGATTCGGCCGGACTGCTGCTGAATGATAAATTGCCCGATGTGCATATTTCCGTTGATTTTGCCGATATCCTGCGCCGGGAATTGAAAGAAGATGACTTTGCGTTCCGGAGCCAGCAAATCCGCAGGCTTCAGCTGCAAGTTGTCGCAGCACGATTCTTCGGATACAGCGGAGTTCAACTGGCGGGCATTGAGGATGCGGAACAGCTGGATATGGTCATGGAACAGATCTTTTCCGCATTCCGGGAGTTTCAGACATTTGAAGACTGGCTGAAGGCATATTCCGATTTTTACAAACGGAACTGTCTTGCACCGTATCCATATCTTTTCTATCTTTTCAACGGACTGCTGGAGAAGGGCCCGTCAACGGAGCAGCCAGTGATGAATGTTGAGGAAGTTGCGCAGAGTTCCTTGACTGAGAAGATTTCATTTTTCATGGGGAAATATTTTTACGGCAAGGCGGATCTTCAGCCGTCCGGCAAGTTTTCCCTGCTCAAAAAACTACTTTTCCAGTGCAAAGGCTGTGAGAAATGCCGACTTCCGCAAACGCAGTTTGTTTGTCCGGAAACGTGTCCGTTCCATTTTGCGGAAGGTCCCTGCGGATTGGTCCGACCCGATGGAAGTTGTTATTTTGATAGCGGTAAGGAATGTATTTATCGGAAGCAGTTCCGTTTGTCCGAATTTTAGTGGATAGCAGTTTTATTAGTGGATAGTGGATAGTGAGGGGTGAAACGTTCTATGGCGTATGCGCGATTGCGCAAGGCGGGATAAAAAAATAAGACCTATAGGACCTATAGGACCTATATAGTTAGTGGATAGTGAATAGTGGATAGTGAGGGGTGGAACGTTCCATGGCGTATTCGTGATTGTGCAAGGCGGGATAAAAAAATAAGACCTATAAGACCTATAGGACCTATAGGACCTATTTTTCATCACGTTTGAGCAAACACGATGGATATCGGCAATTTCGACAAAACCAGCCCCAACGGGGCGGCACGATAATAGCCAGGGGTGTAGCCATGGTGTGGAAAACACCATGGCGCAACCCCTGGTTTACGACAACCAAAATCTCCAGAGCCCCAACGGGGCGGCCCGAACCATTCACGGAGGAAGCCCGCTACCAGCGGGCGCATCTCCGTGCATAACGTTTGCGTGAGGTCATTATCAGAAAACGCCCCGCGCAATCACGCAAAACATCCGGCATTTCCCACCCCCTCACTATTCACTATTCACTATTCACTATCCACTATTCACCCGTGTACCGCGTCCAGGAGGATGGTTGCGGGACTGGCGTTCCGGATAATGCCGTGGAAAGCGATAACGCGTTGTTCGCCCGGATTCAGATAGAGATATTGTCCCAGCATACCGCCTTTTGCAAAACCGCCGTAAGGCGCCTTTGTCAGTTCGAATTTGCCTAATGTTTTTTCCACAAATTGTTCTGAAAGAAAGCGTTTGCCGCCGTAAATTCCTTTTTGCAGATACATTTGTCCCAATTTTGCCATATCAGTTGTAGTGATGTACAGCCCGGTTGCGCCGATGGTATAACCGGAGGGGCATTTAGACCATGCGTATTCCCGGAACTGCATGGGAACGAAGAGTTCGCGGCGCAGGAAATCGTCTAACATTTCGCCTGTTTTTTCGGAAAAAATACGGGAGGCGAGGTAAAATGCAGCGTCGGAATACACAAATTTTTCGCCGGGTTCGTACCGCAGAGGCATCTGCAGCACCATGGACAGAAAATCCGTGGTGGGATAATCCGGGACGTATTCACAATCGATATCGAGGAAACCATGTTCGAAGCCGATCGTATGGGTCAGGACGTGTGCGATTGTGACTTTTTTCCATTTTTCATCGAACCCTGCCGGGAATTTTTTTTCCAGAATGGGATAAACAAGATCGTCTGTATTCAGAATTCCACGGTCCTCTAACATCCCGATTGCGGTTACACAGAACGCTTTGGAAACGGAGTAGGAGTTATGGCAATTGGAGGCCGGCACGAGATCAGCGGTCTCGCTGACTCCATTGCAGATTTCGCAGATGGAATACAAGTTCAGGTCGGCGGCTTTTGCCGCTTCGCACATTTTTTTCAGGGAATCTCTCATTTTATTTTTTTCCTTGTTCCTGACAGTGTTTTTCCGGCATTGAAAAAGGCACAACTTTCTTTCAGAGAACGGTCAGAAAATTGTGCCTTTATGTCTGCGGTTCCGGGGAGCCGACTGGTCCGGTTCAAAAAGAGGATGCCGGACGGAAATCAATGATTTGCAGCTGCCGCCGTTTTTCACCGTAATATTCGTTGATTTGGGGAATCGCGATAACATCCCACTTGACATGCGGATCCAAAGTCATATTGAATGCGATGAAATCGCAGGTGTTGCCGTAACTGTCGCGCAAAGCACCTTTGCAATGGGGATGCCGGATGGGGTATGTTCTGGCGACTTCCACCTGGTCGATACGGAACACGGGCTGTGTATTTCCGTGTCCGAAAGGACCCAGCTGTTCGTAGTAGCGGAAAAACTCCTCATCCAGGTCATTCAGTCTTACGGTACCGTCGAACGTGATGCTGGAAATCAGATCCTTGGGCTGCAGTTCTTCCCGGACATGTTTTTCAAACTCTTCGGCAAATTCGCCGATTTTCGATTTTTCCAGCCCCAGCCCGACTGCCATGGGATGGCCGCCGTAACGGGTAAGCAGATGGGCACTCTTGGAAAGAATCTGAATCAGGTTCAAGCCGCCGATGCTTCTGCCGGACCCATGTGCCTCGTTGCCCTGAATGGTCAGAACGATTGCCGGGCGGTTGTAGTCTCTGGCAAAGCGGGACGCCACGATACCGATAACGCCCTGATGCCAGCTTTCACCGGCAGCGATAATGGTCATGGAGTTGGCAAAGCCCGGATCCGCTTCCACCTGACTTTTGGCTTCCTGGAAAATTTCCTGTTCCTTCGCCTGACGTTTCTGGTTGAATCCTTCCAGCATGTTCGCAAAACGGTAAGCATCCACGATATTGTCCGCCGTCATCAGCTGCAAAGCCGTAATGGCGTTTCCGAGCCGGCCCGCCGCATTGATACGGGGGGCAAGTTTGAAGGTAATATCGGAAGGCTGGAGTTTGGAAGTGACATTCGCGACTTGGATCAGGGCGCTGACGCCCGGGCGGATCTGTTTTTTCAGGATTTCCATACCGTATTTCACGAGAATACGGTTTTCGCCCAGAATCGGAACGATATCCGCTATAGTGCCCAGTGCCACATAGTCCAGAACATCCTGCAGATTGGTGGTGAAACCGCCGAAATTGTTCTGCAGACCGTACTGAATGAAGGCATGCGCCAATTTGAAAGAAACACCGACTCCGGAGAGATTTCTCACGGGACTTGCCCGACTGGAGGGACTTCTGCATATGCATGAATGCGATTCCGAGGACGCGCTGCGCAATCTGGAAAGTGAAACTGCGCAAAGCCTTGGTGATTCTCAGAATGAGCTGAAAAAGAAAAATGATGAGCTTCAGGCAGTGCAGGAGGAATACGATTCCGCACTGAAAGATGAAAACATTTTTGCCGAATTGGATGGTAGGGAAAAAGAACTTCAGTCGTTGGAAAATAAAAAGGAATTCTGGGCAGGTGAGCGGCGGAAGCTTGACCGTGTAAGGGCTGCGCAGGATATTTCCGAGGTATATGAGCATTTCCTGGCCTCCCGGGAAAAAGCCGGAGAATTGAAAAACACCGAAAGTTCTGCAGAGAAAAGGCTTAAGAAGGCATCCGGCGAGCTTGAAGAAGTCAAAGCAGAGATTGATATGCACAATAAG
>CALCCZ010000193.1 GCA_937900075.1 uncultured Lentisphaeria bacterium | reverse complement strand
GCTCAGCAGCATCACCGCCGTCGCCACGGTCTTCGTCTTCGGGCAGCTGGACTGCATCCCCGTCTTCCGGAACAAGCCGCATCCGCGGTATTAAGCTGGTTGAAATGCGCTATCCGCCAAGATTCCTTCCCGCTTTGCAAAATACTATCTGGTTCCGACTGAACCGTGATGAATCTACACGTATTTGGGCAGAAATATGCAAAGAACGCTCCATGCAGCTCGAATGGGCAGAGGAAGTCTTCCCGAAATTAACGGCTTCCCTTTACATCACAACCTTAACTCAGGGGAGTAAATCATGAACCGATTAGAACCTTTGTGCCGCCCGCTCCTGAAACTTATCTGCGAATACTGTTACTGCGCAAAATCCGGCGCCCAGGTAACGGCTGACGAACTCCAATGGCAAATCCATCTTTGTCTGAACGATATTCAGACAAAATGCGAAAACGACCCCTCTCTCAAACGGGAATTTTCCAGAATCGAAAAACCCCTTATCTTCTTCATCGACTACATCATCAAGGAAGATGATTTCCCGTTCCAGAATGAATGGCCTGAAATGGCAAGAAATTATAATGAACTCTCCGGCGATGAAAAATTCTTCGACCTTCTTTCCGAAACAATGGAGGATCCGGAGTCTTCCGACCGCTTGAAATTCTTCTTCCTGCTCATGGGATTGGGGTTCGATGGTTGTCATGCCATGCAAAAAAATTATGTCGAACACAGAATGAAACTCTGTGCCACGCGTTTTTCTATCAAAGGTTCTTTGAACGATAGCGATTTACATACTAAGAAAAGCGTTTTTCAAGTTGCCAAAGCAAAAAAATCAAAACTGCTCTTTTGTTTCATGTCTGTTTCCATTTTGTTCACTCTCTTTGCCGCCGGATTCAATTTCTACCGTTTCAGACAGATTTCCAAAGACTTCAAATCGGTTCTGCGCGAAACAGAAAACAAAGCCATGCACCTGTACAACAAGAACTACGCCAATCCCGAATCCGACCCGGAAAACAGTGACGATCTGAAAAAAATAATGGAGATAAATAAAAAATGAATAACTCCGCTCATAATGCACTCAACACATTTATGTCGTCTCCTTTTGTTCAGTGGGCTATACAACATTGGCTCCTCCTCCTGATTATTGTCATTGTTTCCCTCATTCTTATTTTCTTCGTCATCATTCCTCTTCTGATTCACCTCTTCAGAAAAGGCAAAAAAACCGCCGAAACTTCAGAATTGAAAAAAGATCTGATGATCTGGAAAAATCTTTCCCAGCTGGTTCAAGGTGGCGATTCCACTCAAAATGTCAAGAAAAATCTCTCAGCTCAATTGAAAACCATTCGGCTGTTGCTCGAACAGGGTATCGCTCTCATTAAGAAAAAAAGCAAGCGGCAGTACGAGGTCCCGTGGTTCGCTGTACTCGGTGAACCTCAGTCCGGAAAAAGTTCCATGCTGAAAAATTCCGGTCTCGATTTGATTTGCGCATCCGGGCATAACGATAATTTTGCCCAGCAAATTCCTTTGACGTGCTGGCTCGGAACACGCGCTTTCTTTCTCGATGTCTCCGGAAAAATCTTCTTCGACCGCTGGATCGAAAGCAGCGGTGCCGAATGGGATTATCTGCTGAAACTTGTCAATAGACTCCATGGCAAATGCCCGCTCAGCGGAATCATTCTTGCTATCCCCGCAGATGCACTTCTCGCTGACGATGAAATTCTGACAAAACAGAAAGCTCAGTTGATCGGAGCTGAAATGTACCAGCTGCTCCATACTGTCGGCATGAATCTGCCTTGCCATGTCGTTATTACAAAAATGGATATGCTCCTCGGTTTCCGCGAATATTTCGCAACCATTTCCGAAGAAAACAAATCATCCGTCTTCGGATGGTACAATCTAGATGAAAAGGGCGAATACTCCCAGGTGAATTTTGATGAATACTGGACCAATACCGAAGATAATCTCCGCGAAGGAATCTATCCTCTTATTTTGAATCCCGCATTCTACAACAGCAATAACAGCAATAATTCTTCCACGCGCTTTTCCTCCAGTTCCAAAATTTATCTCTTTCCGGAAAGTTTCTCAAGACTGAAGAAAAATCTCGACACTTACCTGAACTCTATCTTCGGACCGGATGCATGGAATGGACGTGACCAGATTTTCATGACAGGTGTTTTCTTCTCCTCCGCCGAAGATAACGGAATCGTTCTATCCGATACCTTTGCAAACCTTCAAGGGAAAAAACAGGAAGAAGTTCCCCTGCGTTCACACCCCCTTCGCAGCAATGTCGCGTTCTTCGTCAAACAATTTCTCTCGAATGTTGTTATCCCCAGCAAGGTCCTTGCCTCATTCACTTCCGGTAAATTATTGCAGAAACAGATCCCTGCTTTTATTCTCGGATTCCTGATTCTCTTTCTCGGCATCTTCTGGATGTTCCGCGCTTTGCTCGAAAATAATGAACTGCAGGATAAATTCAATACAGATGCAAAATATTACCAGAATATCGGCAATCTGCTTGAATCCAATGAAATCACAAATTCCCCCCTCATCGGAACCGATGAAAAAGGGAATCCCGTTCTCTTTAACGAAATTCCTATGAAGTCTATGCCGAATATATCCCGACTGCAGTTCTTTTACAATACCTATTCCACCTCCTCTAAGGATTTCTACGCACCCTGGGGATATAAAATGTCTTCTTTCCTCTATTTCGGGTTGCCCCTGAACATGGGATATAAAAACAGACAGACGATATTCAACTTGATACAGTCGGAAATGGTTTTCATCCCAACGGTCAGAGCAGTTCAAACTAAAATCCTTGCAAAAGAACCACAGCCTTTCTCTATCACAAAACGGGATGCGATAGAAGATTTTTCTGATATCATGCTGACTCTCGGGAAAAATAGCGATGCCTCTACGCCTATCAATGATATGCTGATGTATCTCTTCCCCGATATTCATATCGATATCCTTCAGTTGCTTACCTCTTACAACGAAAATTATCCGAAAGGAAATGATGGTATCAAGGCTCGTATCGTCTACGATTATGATTACGCAAAAGCCCAAAAAAACGCTTACGAACAATTTTTCAACGCATGGAATACCCTGAATATCTATCAGGAAATGGATTATCCTCTCGTTCGCACAGGTTACAGGTGCGTGACTGCACTCGGTAAAGAACAGGAACTTCTGAGGCAGAAAATTGATAAATTATCCAAAAATCCTCTGGATTCGGAAAATGATTTGATTTCCATTTGCTTTGCAGGTAAGTTGTAAAGGACTTTGCTTTATATTCCAGTATTTTGAATACTGCTCACCAAACATTTTATAGATAGCACCTGTTAATTCAGCATAGGTGC
>CALCCZ010000192.1 GCA_937900075.1 uncultured Lentisphaeria bacterium | reverse complement strand
GAAGATACGCTTCCTGTCGGTGAAGCAACCACAGGAAAGCTTTCTTTCAAGCTCATGTGCGATGAGATCCTCAGAAATGTGGCAGAATTTAACGGATTCTCCCATGCAATGACCTATGCTTTTGAAAGCCCGAAGGTATTTGATAAGCTTTTGATTGGCGAAGATGATATCCTTCGCAAAGCAGTAGTGATCTCCAATCCTCTGGGAGAAGATTTTTCCATCATGAGCCTTTTTTAGTCGGCAGTTCATAAGTTTTAAAATCGCAAAGCGGTTCGAGCCATTTTTTTCTCAATTCATGCGTGATACCGTGATTTTGAATAATGTCTCGAAAAAAATAGGCACTGGGCTTGGGAGTACGTTTAAAATTATCAAAATCAACATGGATCAATCCAAAACGCGGGAGAGTAGACCCCCATTCGTAGTTATCCATGGCTGACCAGTGAATATATGCGCGGAGATCCACTCCCATATTCATCGCTTCTTTGAGTGCAGCCATGTGACGGGCGAGGTAAACAATCCGGAAACGGTCATCATCTGCAGAAATACCATTTTCGCAAATATACAAAGGTTTGTTTTTAAAACGGGGCAGGTGTTGTACAAATGCATCGGGATAGAATTCCTCGTGGTACATATCCGCGTTTATCATGCTGACACGATCGAATTCAAAACGATGGGTGATAAAGTTTTCAGTTCTGGCACTTGCCATGTGTCGAGTATAATAGTTTACTGCCCAATAATCGAGACTGTCTTTAACTTCCGGGATGTATTCAGCATCGGTATGAGGAAGAAGAAGTTCTCCCGTCTCAATCGCATGTATAAAATAACCGGTCGTTGCCCAATCAAGCATTTTTGCAGCGATACGGTCAAACTCATCAAAACTTTTGTAAGGCTGCCAGTGAATGAGTGCATGAGTACTGCTGACTGGAGCATTTGTATATTTTTTGATGGTGTGATATCCCTGTGCATGAGCAATGGTAAGGTTTTTCATAATGTCGAATGATTTGGGATTTGTTCCGTGATTTGTAAATTCATTCAGTACATTCCAACTATGGACATAATCCTTAATCTTGGGGACGAGATAGTCCAAATGCTTCAGAAAATATTTGATATTTTCACGTTTTGAAAATCCCCCAAGATTTTCAAACCATAAAGGGTGACTCCAGTGATGAGTTGTAAGAGATACCTTGATACCGGCTTCATTCAAGCGTTCCAGCATATCAATGTAACGTCGCAAGGCGGTTTCATCATATACTCCCTGTTCCGGTTCGATTCTGGACCACTCAATACTCATGCGGTAGATTTGCCATCCCATATCCTTGAAGAGTTCAATGTCTTCCCGGTAAAGTTCCCATGCGTTACAAGCTTTTCCTGCAGGATTTGTAAACCATTTACCTTCTTTTTCCCACTGATGAAATTGACTATGAATATTGTCTCCTTCAATCTGATGACCTGCACCTCCTGCGCCGAAGAGGACATAATCCGGGAAAATCACATCTTTCATAGAGAGAGTCGTGAACATGATAAAAATCTCCTAAAAAACTGAAAAAAAGAGTTAATTTGACATGGAAATGACATTCTGGATATCTTCAAAAGATATGGGGCCATTCCGTAGAATTTTCCACGAGTTGTCAGAAAAAAACTGAACAACCGTAGAGGCCACTGAATTGTCAGAAATCTTACCGCCGTCAACAGACAAATCTGGTTCTCCAGATAAGGTAGACAAAGCTTCCGGAACAGAAAGTGCAGCCGGTGTTCCGGAAAGATTTGCACTGGTTGAGGCAATGATATTATGAAATCGGTTCAAAAGCTCAAGAACAAACGGATGGTCAGGAATACGAAAGCCGAAAGTACCATTTTTACCATCCGGGACAACAATCGTAAGTGGTCCCGGACAAAAATGTTCTGCCAGTATACAGGCATTGGAGGGGAGGGAACCTATCTTGTTCTTAACAATTTCCACGGATGAAACGAAATTGGCCAGGAGTTTGTTAGTTGGTCTGTGTTTCAATTCATAAATTTTTCTACATGCATCTACATCATCAGCGGCACAAATAAGGCCGTAAACAGTTTCTGTTGGAACGAGGAGAACACTTCCTTTTTTTTTCAATAATGACAAAGCAACCGGCAAGGCCTCCTCTTGAGAAAGGATATTCATAATTCAATCCGAATAAACATAAATAATTTCGCCTTCACGGCAGTAATTGAACTTTTCACGGGCAACTTTTTCCGTAGCTGCGGGATTATGTTCCAAGTCATGAATTTCTCGCTGAAACGCCATAATTTCCCCGGACAGTTGTTCATTGATTTCACGTTTTTCCTGAAGTTTCTTTTCCATGGAAACTTTTTTTCGGTAAGCTGGAACTAAAATCCACTCAAAACTGATAATCAGAGCTACAACTACAACCAGAGGAATTAAAAAAATTTTAGCATTCATTCATGCTCCTTTCAAAAAAAATGCAGAACATCATGTCTTAACATTTAATGTACATCATTTTTATTTAATTTCAAGTTTAAACCGAGAAAATCATCATCACCTTTGTAACAGAAAGATTTTGGTTCGTGGTAGTGGACTGCGGAACCAATACATAATCTGGAAAAAATAGAGTTTTTTATTGATTTTGCTTGTTTTTCTATTTATGGTGTGGTAAAGTAAAGGCGACATTGAATAAGAGCAAACCGAGTAACAATAATGAAAGTTTTTCTGACAGGACGTAACCTGGGGGCCTTAAAGAATGCACTTTTGACTGCATGTATTGATGTTGTGGATAACGTTGACCTTGCTGATTTGGTGATAACTTACGGTGGGGATGGAGCGATGTTAGGTGCAGAGCGTGCTTATCCCGGAAAATTAAAATTTCCCATACGAGACATAGAAACAGCGCCATTGTGCAAAAAACACATTCTCTTTAAGCAACTGGGTGAGTTGATGAGTGGGACATTGAAGACAGTCAACCTTCAAAAACTTTCCGGTTCAGCAAATGGACGTGAACTGAAAGCCATCAACGATGTTTTTATCCACAACAGCAACTATGTAAGTGCGATGCGCTATAACATTTGGATTGATGACGAACTTTACGGTAGAGAAATTGTTGGGGATGGCGTTGGACTTTCAACGATTCTGGGAGCCACCGCATATTACCGAAGTATTACTCATGGTGTATTCCGGACTGGAATCGGCTTGGCGTTCAGTAACAGTACCGAGGTAGTAAATCACATGGTTCTGCCGGAAACAGCAGTAATCCGGATTGTTATTCTTCGAGGCCCCTGTGAATTAGTTGCAGATAATTCCCCGGAACGTATTGAATTGAATGAGGGGGATACTGCCATTTTGAAATTAAGTTCAGAGACGACTCCTGTTTTAGGGTTGGATAATTTTATGTGCCCGGATTGCCGGAATTTGCGTCATGATCTGAGAAATACCATGAATCGAGGCTCATAAGATGAATTTACTGATAACTGCAGGACCAACACAGGAAGCTATTGATCCTGTTCGTTTTATAACAAACCATTCAAGTGGAAAAATGGGATACGCCTTGGCTGAGGCGGCTGTTGCAAGAGGATGGAGTGTAACACTTGTGTCCGGTCCGACTGTATTACAGATCCCGCAAAATTTATCGGAGTTTGTCTCAGTAATAAGTGCTGCAGAAATGGCGGAAACTGTCAAATCGCGTTTTTCATCCATGGATGCGGCAATTCTTTGTGCAGCTGTAGCGGATTATCGTCCGATCCAAGTTTCCAAGCAAAAAATAAAAAAAACAGAAGGCAATCTGATTTTGGAATTGGAACGGACGGAAGATATACTGAAGACATTAGGAGAAAGAAAGATTTCGAATCAGATTTTGGTGGGGTTTGCCGCTGAAACGGATGATATCCGCGAGCATGCTCTTGAAAAACTTCGAAAAAAAAATCTTGACTGGATAGCAGCCAATCGAGTTGGAGTTCCCAACTGCGGTTTTTGTTCTTCAACCAATGAAATCACCTTGTATAACAAGGAAGGCAAAAGCTATTTTCTTCCCATGACAGAGAAAAAAGTTCTTGCGGTGCAAATGTTGGATTTGATTTTTTCATAAAAATTCTGCCGTTTTATAAAAATTCTCCACACGCTTGATTTGTTCAAACATAATCATTTTTTGAAATGACGTTTTTGGGGAGTTTGAAAATTCCAGTCTGAGATTGTCAGTGTATTTTTTAATGCATTGGCATCAGCCGGATTCATTTCAGGGAAAAAAGTCAAACCTGTACATTCTTCTACTGCGCTTACGGTTACGGCATAGTCTTTCAAGCTTTTTTCACCTTTGGCATTTGGAAGGATAAAACCGATCATTTTTCGAGGTGGTTTGATGGCGAATATAACTTTGTAATAGGCTGAAGGAATTGCCACTTTATTAATGCTTCCGATATTTTCGGTATTTTCATTTTGAAAAACGGGGCCCGAAACTACGTAAATCTCATCGTAGGAGCGAGCAAATATTCTTGTTTGCTCTTCAAGATCCAGCCAGATTCCACGATTAAATTCCGGCTTTTGC
>CALCCZ010000191.1 GCA_937900075.1 uncultured Lentisphaeria bacterium | reverse complement strand
AATTTGACGTGTTTGCCAAATGGAAAGCGGGGTATCAACGGTCATACCATTCTGATCCTGCCAAGTAAACTTGTAATCAACAGGGTACGGGTCGGTGTTGGTAATCCATGCCCAGATTTTAGAACCCACGGATGTCCGGTCACTGAATGCTGTAATTTCAACAGTCAATAACCCGTTAACGGTAGTTCCTGTACGTACCCCGGTAAGAACCAGACGGTTGCTCAAAAAAGAGTCCGTTACGAATCTGGAGTCACTTATCGCAGTTGGTTGAGCTTGTTTATCCTGATTTTCTATCGTGTTTACTGAAGGTGCACAAGCGGTAATGTAAAAACAAAGTACCGTTGCGAAGAATAATGATGCAGTTCTCATACTCGTTTGTCTCCTGAGTCTGTTAAATTTATTGTTATTTGGATAATGGAAGCACACGGCAAACAACCGGAGCTTGCCCACCCGGGGCACTTACGTATATAATTGCTGAACGGGCTTTTTCCGGGATATGTATCTCTATCGGCTGGCTGTTACCGAAATCAAGTTTTACGGTATGGTCTGAAGGCATAGCAAACTGTGTAATCTGGTATTCCTTGGGAAGAATTTCCCACGAACGCGTATCGGCTGTATTGACAGCAATTTTGTAGATAGCGGCACCTATAGCGACTGCCAAGCCTGCAGCTGGATGTGCTTGATTCGCAGCTCTGACCGCGAAATAACTGGCGGCTTCCTTCAGAACTACCCCCAGAATCATACGGGTAAGTTGTCCCGGGAGACGTTCGTGGTATTCTTGGGAAAGAATACCATCCATGTCGGCAATTTGTATCGTATTATAACGCGTATTTTCTGCTTGGACTGAGAGCCCTGAATAAAATGGCTGGTAATACTCACAGATTGGCCAGGCGGCTGAGGCTACCGAGACATAACCGGGAAGAATAACAGGTATACTGATGGCTATTTGCTTGAGTGCACCAGTTTGTCCGTTTGCCATAATAACAAGAATATTGTCTTTTCCTATGTCAAAATTAAATGCTGCGGTGTTTTTCAAGAATGGCGGTAAGGTACGTCCTGTACGGCTCAAAGCAGTTGCATAATATTGTTGTACCAATGGATTGTGAGGCATAACCTTGTACAATCTGCCGAAATCCACGACCGCATTCTGGTAATCATTATCCCGGGCGTATGCATATCCGGAGAGAAAAATCGCTAATGGATTCAAAAAGTTTCCATAACCTTTTCTGGCAATAGCTTGAGATTCCTGCAGAGACTGATTCAATGCAGCGTTTCTCTTATCTGAAAGTACACGATTCATGTTTGATGCATTGGAAACCTTTGCATTTTTCTGCTTTTCCTTCCGAACCGCTTCTTCTTCCGCTGCGATGACCTTATGATATTTGTCCGCTATCCTGTTTTGTTCCTTACGCAAACGAAACATTTCCACTTTAAATCCTTCTTCATCGCCTTTGCCAAGATAAGAAAGACCTTTGTAAACCGGAACAAGAATCCGATCCCGGCAAAGACCGGTATAAGGCAACGTATTCGGATTGACCAGAAGAGATCCTCCTTCCGCACTTATTTCCCGGATGTTTACAACTGCACGGGAATCATAGTCTTCAGTCAGTTCTTCAATTCGTTCAAATTCCTTCAGACAGGCGTTGTCGTTTTTTAAAAGAAAATTCAGACGCCCGATTTCAAGTCTCCACATGATTTCATCAACGTTGTCTGATACTTTATCTTGGGCTAATTCCAAAGCCTGCGTCATATTGCCACCATTGTAGGCAGCCATCATCGGTTCTTTTTGACGATGCGCATTCGTAATAGTCGAAGCACAAGCGGACAAAAGACATGCAAGAATACCCCAAAGGATGAAAACGAGAAAATTTTTCATTGGATAGGCTTATTTTATTTTGGAAATCAGAAATTCGGATACTCCGGGAATGACAGAACGAATGACATAACGGGCATACTCTTCAGGTGACCAGTTGTCGGTATCAAAGGGCAAATCGCTGAAATCTATTCGATTCTGGAACGGTGCGGAGGCAATTACTTCCCCAGTATGGGTATCAATAACACGAACGGTGCCGGAAATTTCTCCTATCCATTGTGTGAATGATTGTCGGGTAGATTCTATTACCCGAGAGTATGCTGAACACTGCATTCGGTCAATACGTGTGGAAATCATGTAATCGACCCGTAAGAGTTCTCCAAGACGGCGGTACATGGCAGGTTCAAGATTGTCGGGTGAATCTAACTTATTTTTTACCAGAATATTGTCAAGACTCTTTACGTTCTGTATGCGGATATTCCGACTGAGCAATGTGCTTTCCATACAAGCATCATATTCCGGTCCGACAAATGGTTTGGGATTTGTTATCTGAACAACTGCACGCAAAAGAGCAACCTTGCCATTTCTTTTTACCTTGCGGTCCAGTCCCATGTCCTCAAGAATTGAGGTGAGTTTGTCGTTGAATTCATTTAAATCCTCTACTACGGCATTGGTCCGGCGGTCATTATCAATTTTTCCCGTGGATGAATTGATTACCATCATGCTGATGTTCAAGCGGTTTCCCAAGCGACTGATATTGGTGATCAGCAGGTATTTGACTCCATAAATTTTACCCAATTGAGCCATTTGTTCACTGCTCATATCCATAAGACCCGAATTTGATGATAATTTCATCTCTACAAGCATCTGGTTCAATGCCGAACGGGAAATAATATCATATCCACCATCAACAGATGCTTCCAAAATGGAACCTACGCCTGATATCTCCTTTTCTGAGACACCATTCTTTCCCACGGGGTCGGCAATTGCAAGTTTATCGGCTCCCATGAGCGAAAATCCGAACAATACCGCAGCTGCGATTGCAAGTAATAATTTTTTCATTCCATATTCCTTTTATGTTATTTTTCTGCAGGACGAACTTTAATGAAGGGTGTCTGAATTACAGTCGTATCATTTCTGAAGGGGGTGATAATGTTACTGCCTCCCACATTGATGATTGCCGGGCCGGCAGTTTCAGGCGCAGGACGGGGCAGGTCTTGTGTTTTATCACTGTGATTTTCCTCTTGTACAGCTTTGGGTGGCGAAACCTGTACTGTCGGAGCCTGCTGTGTATCGTCAAGTTTGGCTAATTTTACGTTTATTACGCCGTCGTTGCCGATTTTTGTTATGATTTTCTGCTTTTTGAATCCGGGACAAGCAATTGTGAATGTATGTTCACCAGCACTGAAAAGTAGCGGTATTCCATCGTTTCCGGCAAATACGTCTCCGTTGCTGATGGAGGCGGTTCCGGGTACAAAACCATTTCCTTCCACATGAAATTTTATTTCATACGGCAAAGGTGTAACCGTGATTTTGTTTGACGTTCCCGGTTTACAGACAGAGTAGAAATCTTCCGCAACTTTCTCCAAAGCATCCGTAAGAACTTTATGATAGACATTATCCGTAAAGGTATTGCCTCCAGGCGAAAAATTTTCCGTATATGTACCGGTATAAACCTTCCCGTAGACGGAACACTGAGTTACGAGATCAACCATCCGTATGATGACATCCATTTGATAGATGATATTGTTTGTCTCGATTCCGTATCCTTTAAATTGTTTCTGAGTCCTGCGGATGTCGGACACTGTTCCGTAAATCAAATGAGTAATTCCAGTCTCTTTTGCGAGACGCAGTGGCAAGTTTTTCGGAAAATCTTCAGCCTTCTGGAGTTCTTCCATCGGTATTGCCAGAACACTGGAATCGCAACAGGAAAATACATCATTGTATTTGCTTAAACAGGCAGCTAAATACTCGGCACCGATAATGAACGGACGCTGTTCTGAATTGACAGAACGATCAAACAGGTCTAACGCTTTTGTACGGGAAAAAATGTTATCATCTCTTTGGGCCGAACGATTGGCAGCATTGGTGTGTGTGTTGTCTGCGGCATCCACTATCCTTATCATGCCTTGCATGGTTGTGTTTACCGAAACTCTGTCCTTGTCGTTCAATGAGCATTGCGCAGGAATGACAATCGGCTGATTTTTTTCACTTAAAAAACGTTTTTGCCCAACTATGTCAATTGTATTCAAATCCAGTACACAAACCTTGAATTTTTTCCATTCAGTTTTATTTGGCGGAAAAACCTTCTCAATTACAGTTTCGGAAACAGTTTCCTTGGTGACAGTTCTAACCTTTACCGTTTCTTTTGAAGAATCGACAGAATTCGGGGAAACAGCCTGCTGTGCGTGAACGTTTAAAACTCCGCTGCAAAGCAATACAAAAATACATAAATAAAAACTCTTTTTCATCGGATACCTCGCTGTTGTTGCTCCTTTGTTAACGTATTTCTTAATTTAACATTGGAAAATACTAAATGCAACTTGGAAAAGAAAAAAAATCACTTTTTTCACGTTGTCAAGAGCCAAAATAAACGCTGTTCCTCATTTTTATAAAGTAGGCATTCACTTTCTACAAAAACTTTTGTAGGCATTTTGTGTTGCAAAAAGAAAAATAGTGAAAGTTTTTTTTATCCATGTCATCCCTATTTTTTTCGCAGTACGGCAGCTATGAAATTCAGATATTTTCCTCCACCGGCATTTATGCTTTTACGGTCATTGATGGCGAATTTGTTATTGCAAGTCAACCAGTCATTCCAAACTTCTTCATTGCTTTCCATTTCTTTCAGTTCCACGATCTCTGCACCTGTGGATGCTTCAAAAATCCTTTTCCAATAGACGATGTCGTGGAGATAATCCAACTGTTCCGGCGTCCAGGAAAGCAGTAATTCCGGAGGTATGTTGTCATGCAGGTCATTTTTCATACCGGGAAATGAAAAATACATGAGTCCGTTCGATTTTAGAAAAGGAAGCAGTTTCGCATCCAAATATGCCGTATTCCGTCCGAAATAATTGTAAGAGTCAAGACTGATGACAGCATCAAAAAAGGCATGTTCAAACGGAAGATTCTCTGCATCCGCCTTGACTGGAACAATCTGTTTTTCACTTAAGCTACAGGAATCAAAGAACCGTCTGTTTTCTTCCGGATCGCTCCACAAGTCTCCTGCGTAAACCTTGAATCCATATTCTTTAGCGAGGAAAACGGAGGTTACCCCCTGTCCACTGCCCAAGTCAAGTATCTTTGCTCCTGGAAAAATTCTGTGATCGGTCAGAAGTTCTTCAGCCAATTTAATCGGGTTTGGTCCCATGATTTTGTTGAGAAACTCTGGAGTTTCATATCTTTTGCTTCGGATGTATTTCATAATATCAAACCTTATCAGTTGTTATAAAGTTTTGAGTGCTTCTTTCAGGGATGTATCGTGCCATTTAATTGTAAAATGTGGTATAAAATGACAATCTCTTTTGACAGAGGGACATTTATTGAAAAAAAGCATAACAGTACCCCATTGACACTTTAGAACAACATAATGGTTAAAGCCTCCGCAGAAAAGCTGTCGCATTCCCCTGTTTCAACTTAATTTACATGCAAAAAGCGAAAATTCAAGTTTTTTTGTCGGGATGAAGCGAAAAGTAACTGAAAAATCGCGGTTTGATTAGTCAAGCGGGCTTTATTTTTTCAATTTTTTCAAACAAGGGATTGATATTGAAAAAAATAAATGTATTTTATCGTGAGCAAATTAAACAGTTCGAATACAGTTCAGTAAC
>CALCCZ010000190.1 GCA_937900075.1 uncultured Lentisphaeria bacterium | reverse complement strand
CTTTCGGCTTCGCAATCTCATAGAGCTGCGCCGTCTTGTCGACGTAGACGTGCCCGTCCTTGATCAGTTCGGGGAAATAGGGCGTTTCCGTATCCTGAAGACCCGTTTCCATAATTCCACGTTTAAATTCTTCAAAGAATTTGTTGTACAGAGAAGCGTCCATAGCGGAAACGTAATGAACACCTTCATAGGTACGGGTAAGGAACATAAACGGAGCTTTATCAGTAACAAAATCGAAATAGAAGGTACCAGTGAACAGATAGCTCTTCGTTGCTGCAGCGATGTCATTCCAATCGGAAGCTGACTGAAGGGCTATTTTGAGTTCGTTTTGTCTCTTCAGCAAATTGTTTCTAACTTCATCTGCAAAATGAGCAAGAAGAACATGGTCGGAAGCCTTTTTAATTGTGCGCTCGTTGATGTACTTGCGCATGTTGGCAACATAGACTTTATGAATGTTCAGATAGATTTTGTGATTCCATTTTTCCTTCAACTCATTAAGAAGGATTTCGGCAGAAGATATTTCTCTGGGATTCTTTTCCTTAATGACAGTCAGGAGTTCACCGATGGAGGTGTCAATGTCATTGCGTTTTGAATTTTTCTCGTTCAAGCGATTTTTTTCGTTGAGTTCATCTTCAGCGGTACGATCTTCCTGAGGAATTTCACGTTTTTCGATTTTTTCCAAATCAGCATAAAGTTTTTCGATTTTGTCAAGTCTGGACTTGATATCAGGAACTTTATCGACGATGGAAATAAGCGCTTCGCGGATACGGCGGAGTCTGGTATTCGCTTCTGCAGTTTCGTAGTTCATTTCATTGTAACGCTTGATCACAGCGTCACGAATGAGCATACGAACTTCATAATGACGTTCACTTTCTTTTCCTTTTTGCGCTTCATCAAGTTCATTAAGTTTTGAGAAGCGTTCAGGACCATTCGGCATTTTGTTGATTTCAGCAATCAGATTCTGAACTTTTTCCGTATTGTCCTGCTGAGCCTGTTCTGCGGCAGTTTTAAAGAACCAACCTGTGTAAACGATAAGAACGAGGGCAGGAATGAAAGAAATAATTGCGATGATGAAACGTTTCGAGAACTTTTTCTCTTTAATGTCAACAGCTGCAAGAACACATGTTACTGCGAGGAAGAGAGAGGCTATGCCGTAAAGGACCCATTTGATGTAGTCGTCTTTCTTCACTTCCTGAATGGAGGGAATAATAGGGGAGGGTGATTCCAGAACTTTCAGCTTTTCATTGTTGTCTTTCTGTTCTTCCAGAAATCCCGCATAGTAGTCGCCAACAGTCGGAGTCGTTTTTGCATTTCTTTTGTAGACGGGATAGTAGAAATAACGTAATCCGTCATAAGCGTTGAAAGAGGAACCATAAAGAATCAGGAAGACGGAACGTTTCAGATCCGGTTCTTTGGACATGGCGACTGCAGTTTCAGCAATTAAAGCCAGGTTTGCGGTCTGACGTTCACCGGAAACGAGTTCGGGGACAGACCCGAAGGTATCCATTCTTGCTCCGAGGAAAATAGCCTCATTTTCGGAGAGATTCATTTTCTGGAGTTTTTCAGCCTTGATTTCAGCCCAGAGGTTGATACCATCGACCTGTTTCCATTTTGCGTGAAGACAAAGTTTAGCCTTTGGGAGTTCTTTTTTGGTCGTATTCAGAAGATTGTGTTTTTCCGCTTCTTCTTTGGAAATGTAGAAGTAGGGGAAAGCGATATCATACTGACTTTGCAGTTTTGCAATATCCCACTGGGTTGCCATATCATTTCCGACAAAGATAATGGCTTTCGTTCCTTCAGTAAAAAATATCTTTGGATAGTAGTTTTCACCCCAGTCCAAAATAACGATTTTATCTTTGATGGTGCCATAATGTTTGTACAACTGATCCTTGGGAATGTAAATAACTTCTGCCTCAATCGGTTTTTCTCCGGTTGAAATCAAAGCAGCGTTATTTGGAGCCATAGGAAAGATATTGACAGGGGTTCCTTTTCCGTCCTTATCAAGAAGAACGAACTCATTTCTGATAATTTCAGGAACGAGTGTCGGATAATGCTGACGTTTTACATCAATACCATTGTCTTTGAGTATTTTTTCAAGAATATCAATGGATTTGTAGTAGTTAGCGGAACCGGGAACCCTGTGAGAGAATTTACTTAATTCGCTGAAAACGAGGTCATAAACAGTGTTCTGACCTCGTTTATTGACAGGGGCACTAATATCTTTTGTCGGTTCAACAGCAACAGCAGCAGTCGGTTTAATTGGAGCGGCTGATTTTGCATCAGCTTCATCGGCTGCGTAAATAGCGAAAGTCCCGCAACATAAAAGAAGCGGTAACAAATTTTTCCATAAGCAGTTCATCATACTTTAAGCTCCTGTCCGTCTTTTCTTGCGATCTGTGCACGTCTGATATCGACTTCGGCGGAAAGTTCGATTCTGTCAATCAAACCATTGCTCAGCCAAAGCATTCTATCGCTGACGGTCAACATATTGTGGTCGTGAGTAACGCAGACGACTGTTACGCCGTCATTTTTATTCAAATCGTAAAGGAGGTTATGTACTTCCTTTCCGGTTTTGAAGTCAAGGTTCGCAGTCGGTTCATCGCAAAGGATGAGGGAAGGGTCATTTGCAAGGGATCTTGCAATAGCGACACGCTGCTGCTGACCGCCGGACATTTCCTTTGGACGGTGGTTCCAGCGTTTTTCCAAACCCACGCGTTCGAGAAGCCGCATACCTTTTTTTCGTGCATCTTCGGTACTTTTGCCTGCGAAAATCATAGGCAGTGTGACATTTTCCAAAGCGGTCATGACCTGATTGAGGTTAAACTGCTGGAAAACGTAGCTGATTTTGCGGCAACGCAGGAATGCCAGTTCAGAAGCTTTCAGCTGCGCCATATCCACACCATCAATAAAGATACGACCGCCGGTAGGTGTATCCAAGGCACCGATCATATTGAAGAGGGTAGATTTTCCAGAACCGGAAGGCCCCATGATACAGATGTATTCTCCGCGGTAAATTTCGAGAGAGATATTTCTGAGAGCATGAGTGACTTCTGCACCCCGATAATAAGTTTTTTCAATGTGGTGAACTCTTACGAGCACCTCTTTGTCTTTAGCATATTCCACTGGATCGTATGGCATAATTTAAACCTCCATATTTTATTCTACCCGCATAGCTTCCATCGGAGCCATACGTGCGGCCTTCGTTGATGGATACAACGAGGACAACACGGAAAGCAGGATGCCGGCGAGCAGGGAGAAGAGCGCGGCAAGACCGATCATTCTAAAATCGAAAGTATTGAAGACACGAGGTCCGACAGTACAAATGGAGTGAGTCAGAGCAACGATAAAACCAAGAATCAATCCAGCAAGACCGCCGATGATGCCTTGAATGAGTGCTTCAAGGACGATCTGTATAAGGATAAAGGAATCCGTTGCACCTAAGCATTTCAGTGTGGCAATTTCGCGGAATCGTTCTGTAATACTCATGAGCATGGCATTCGTAATACCAACGACGCAAACAAGGAAAGAAAGGCACATAAGGTAAAGCTGGGAAGCAGTAAAACCGGAAGCGTCTTTCAGAATATCGATATCCAGTTGCAGTTCCAAATCGCGCAACAATTGACGTTTATTGAATTCATCTGTAATATTCTCCAAATCATTCTCCGTGACTTTTTGACCATTAGAGAACTCAGCGCCTACAAGAAACGCTTTGGATTTTCTGTCAGCAACATGTTGGAGTTTTTCATCGGTACGGTTGTACTGATTCTGACCATAAGTACGGCGCCATTTTGTCCGGAACTCTTTTCTGGAGAGAAGTTCCTGAATGAGTTCCAACTTTTCGGAGACTTTCAGATAGTTGATAATGTTGTCGATTTCCTCATCTTCGAGTTCAAAACCGGCATCTTCCAGTTTATCTTCCCATTTATCGATTGCATCTTTGTCGAAAGAAAGGAGATACCGTCTTAATTCTGTGGAATCAGAAAGCTCTTTTCCTTTGACTTTCAAAGTAGACTGGAGTTCTTTCCATTTGTTGAATGCTCTGTCGCTGAGAGTTTTGTATTCATCGAATTTATCAAGAAATTTTCGGAAAGCGGTTGGGCCGCCGGGTACGCGAATTCCGCCCATTTCACGCATCTGCAACATTTTCTTTTCGTAAGTTGTTTTGTTGCAAAGGAAGATAAGTCTGTCACGCCCTTCGAGCATAAGACCTTCTTTATTATCCCAACCGGTAATTGGTTCAGTAGCAATCTTGAGTTGTTCTTTAGAAAGACCATCTTTTCTGGGGATATATGTGAAGAGTTCTTTTCTTCTGCCGATTGTCAGGTTATCGAAGAACTGCAGATATGTCAATTCTTCAAAAGCACCCTGAACGAGCATATTCATTTCCTGTTTGGAGATTTTGACAGCTTTTGCGATGCGTTCTTTTTCCCCTTTCATTTTTCTGGCTTCGACCAGCATTTTAGCGAAGTCATGGCTGGTGCATGGGGAATACAGCATGCTGAGGATACGGGAAGGTTTTCTGTGCTGCAGAATTTCCTGTTCCACACCTCCTTTGACAGAGTTACGGAAAACGTTGCTGCATTGCAGGAACATAAAGAATGCGACAGCGAGTACAACGACGCTGAGAGTCAGGAGAGACCTCATGAAACGGTGCCGGATACTGCTGACGCAGAAATCCAACGTTTCCGTTAAGGTCATCTGCCGTTGTTTTCTGATTTCGATTTCTTGCATAATCACACCTGATAAATGATAGTGGTTGGAACCTTATAGATAAGGTAGTAGATCAGACCGAAGATAAGGATGAGACCGGACGCAGCGATTTCTCCGAAAATGAGACCGAGGAAAAGAGGTTTCATGGAGACGTAGTTTTTCTCGCCACCGATGCGGACAATCAAAGTACGGAGGAACCATCCGAGAAGGAAGCTGAACCAGATATAATTTGCCGGTCCGATTCCCCAGATACAGAAAAGAACGGCGTGGAATGGCCACCAAAGGAAGCGTGTTCTCAAGAAGCCTGTGATGAAAACAGCGACAAGACCGAGAATGAAATAAACAAAGAAATTAATCTTTTCGGGTTCGATAGCTTTGATTCGTTCGCCGAGACCGGAGCAGGAAAGATTACGAATCCACTTTTGGGTAACAGTGCCGGGAACGGGTTCCGTGAGCTGCTCATTACGGGAGAGACGACCGATTTCAGCTACTGCTTCATTGACGCCCGTACTCCAACCGGTTGTTTTTGTGCTGGGATCCGATATGCCCATGCTATAATATTGCCAGAGATGCATACCGAAAGCGACAGCGAACGCCAGAAGAATTGTAACGGATACGATTGCGGCAATTCTTCGGATTCTGATACCCGCATCGGAAGAAAGTTTCATACCGGTAGCGAGATAGGGCATCATCAACTGCTTCATATCTCCGAAGAATACACCGCTGTTCTGACCGGAAGCCATCAAGTTTTCAGGTCCAAGTGCGGCGCCACCGAACATTTTTGAGAAGAAGGTGACTGGCATAAACGGGCTTACCATCATAGGAATACCCGCCTCGCAGACGATACGGGTAAAGACGAGATAAACGATAATAAGAATCAAGGTAGTAGAGACTGCCATGACCAGATCCATGCCCATCATGGTAAGCATAAGTACAGTGCCGAGACCAGTAATGAGGAAAAGTCTTGCACCAAGCACAGCGGGTTTGTCTTCATCCTCAACTTTAGCCCAGGAAATGGCTTTCCACATGATGGAACCGTAATAATGCCGTCCAAGGATTACGAGCATGATAACAAAAGCGAGATATGCGCCTGCGCGGAATATCTGAAGTTCCTGGGCTGTAGGAGCAGCACCGGTTGTCTCATAGACTTGTGCCGCAAAAATGAGGTAAACGAAACCGTTCAAACCTACGCTGAGGCTCAATGCAGGAGCCAGGAAATAGGAAATACCGATAATCAGGAACATGATTTTAGCTGAACCGAGTATACCTGAACAACCAGCTTTTCCAATAATCGGGAAGGTCTGTGCCAGCCCGCTGAGTGGGTAAGTCAGATTGATTTTCAAAAATCCGCTGGTCGGATTTGCTACAACTGCGAAATTATAACCGTGTATGAGAATAATGAAACCGAATACGATCCAGAACATTTTTGAATGGAAGAGTTCTGCAAAGCAATCGGAGACGCTTTTTTTCCGAATAAGGGATTCGGCAACTGTTGCGAGAGGGTAGGTCAGCTTTTCATTGCGCACCCACTGTCTGTGTACGATAAGAAGGAGAGCAAGGCACATGAATGCGACGAGCAGGATGAGAACACCCCAGTAGAGGAGGGTATGACTCCAGGCACTGAACGGAATATCTGTGAAAGGAATCCAGTCTTTTTCGTTGCTGCCACCATTGATGAAACGTCCGATGATAGCTTCTCCGGCGGTTCCGCTTGCCGTGCCGTTATTCGGCAATGCATCGGTGTTGACATACTGTTTGATTTTGTATGTTTCCCAACCTGCGGACGAGAAACCATTTGCGCCCATAAGTATTGCCTGGGTTTCAAACTGTTTCATCCATCCGAACCAAGCGAAACCGCCGGCGGTAAGAGTCATTACCATCGTGACGGCGATTTCCTTGATATTGAACGCCAATTTGGGGATAAATTTGGTACACAGAGGATTCCAGACAAGGCAAATCAGGAAGAAGTAGAAGTAGATACCAATTCCAAGTTGATGTTCCAATAATGATTGCTTAGCCAGCGTTGGGCAGAACTTACTTCCGCCTGCGATCAGAAGAACTCCGATCAAACCCGCCACGATTGCCTTTACCGAGAAGGCACACATTTCTTTGTTCGATATCTTTTCTTCCAGTTCCATAGTACTTTCCTGTATAATATAGGACTTTAATGAAATGCCGAATATGAAAAAGTAAGTATCGTTGCCATTAAAAAACGCACAAAACAGCTGGTTTTTATGACTTTGCCTTATAGTCATAAAAAGCCAATTTATTTGTGTTTTTTCTGGCAATTCCACTTCGCTTTTTGCGTAAGCGGCACGGCTATCGGATATAAACACCCGCATTACTAATACCATATTTTTCCTTTTTTTCAAATTAAAACTGGTAAAAAAGTCCAAAAATGATATTTGCAAACGTGCGTTTCAATGTTAAATACAAAAAAACCTTGTAATTTCTTACATCAATATACGAATATCGGGGAATTTTTGTAAAAAAAGGTGAAAAACAATCCATCTCTGTGATATGACAGAGATGGATTGTTGTAGTCAGGCAGTATCAGTGAAAAACAGGGAAAGAATAAATGAGGCTGAAAATCAGCTCAATCATCATTTTTCTTATGTTTTTTTCTTTCCCATGATACTGATGGTTCTTCATCCGGATTCAGGTAAATTCCGATTGTTTTTTCAACGATCTCTTTACTTCTCAGTTTTTTGTCTTCGATTGATTTTCTGAACTCTTCATGCTGTTGCTTCATTTTGTTCAGTTTATCTTCATTGAACTGAAGCCATTTTTCAGCGGTTTTAATTTTTTTATCGAGACGTTCTTCGATGAACACTCTCAGTTCTTGTTCAATTTCCTTTTTTTTAGCAGGATCTTTTTCTTTCAAGTATAATTTTCTTAGATTCAATAATTTTTCCTGTTCTTTTTTGCGTTCTGAAACGAAAAAAGCATGAACTTCCTCATGGAACCGTTCAGGATTTTCCTTTTGAATTCTTTTCAATTTTTCCTGAACCTCTTTAGGAAAATGAGCAAAGAACCGTTCATCTGGATTTAAAAATTTTCTTTTATTATGTTCCTTGTGGTCTGATTTTTTATGCTGTTGGGACGAATTTGTACTTGCTGGAATAGAGTCATTTTGAGATTGGGTACTTGGGTCTTCAGCTTGAATGGAAAGTGCAAAAGAAATCGTGAAAGTTGTTGCCAACAGGATGTTTTTTAAGTTTTTCATAATAGGAATCCCTTCAATTGCAACTTAAAAGATATAGTTCGTAGTCGTATTCCAAATTTGATTTTTCGGAAAAAATTTCATCGTCAAGAGTGACATTTGCCAGGGGATTATTTTCGAGTTCCCCTGAAAAATCATAAAGATCAACCACATCATCCATGAAGTCCCATTCTGTGGATATGGTTGTTTGGGCAAGAATTGAAGTAGCGTCAGAATGATGTTTTTCTTGTTGAGATATATTGAAAACGGCGAGAAATGAGCAGAGACAGAAAATTGCTGCTGCGGTGGCGAAGGATCTGGTAAGACGTTTTTTGAAAAGTCGTGTTTTTCTCAAATGTTCTGCAGCGGATTCCTGGATAAGTTGTTCCACATGCTGGGGTGGGACACAATTTTCATCAGGGACATTGAGTTGATTGATTTTTATCATGGTGTTATTTAATTCACGACACTCAGGACATGAACGGATGTGTTCTTTGACAAGAGGTGCGTCCGAATTACCATTAAGAATCAGCATAGAACATGCAGAACAGAGATTTGATTGGTTTTCAGTCATAACTTCTTACTCCGTATTATATCCAGTTAGCGAGAGATTGTTTCAGAAAATTCAAAGCGTAGCGCATACGTGTGAGGCAGGTGCTGATGTTGCAATTTTGTATTTTTGCAATTTCAGCGAAGGGAACATTTTGTTTTCTCAGGAGAAAAACCATTCTCTGAGACGGAGACATTTTTGAAAGAGCATTGCGATAGGCCTCTTCGAGTTCTTTGCACTGCAGGGGTGAATCGGGGCGTTCTGCGCTTTTGTCAGGGATCATCATTTCGAGTTCATCGTCAAGAGAAACTTCGTTGCGTGATTTTTTTGTCCGGCAGAGATCGATGAATAAATTTGATGCTATTTTCATAATCCATGCGGAAAATTTATCCTGCTCACGGTATTTATCCAACTTTCCGATTGCCTTAATCCATGTCATTTGGAAGACCTCATCTGCTTCTATTCCGGAAAAATGGCAGACCAGTTCGTCTATGTTCGTACGCAGGACGAGCTCATGGAGATAATCAACCAAGATGCCCTCGTGATTCAGGTAACAGGAAACAATAAGCAGGAGATGGTTGATAAAATCTACGAGGACGGATTTAGTGAGATGGAAGGCAACATATACACATTGATAAGAACAATCAAAGTCGAAGGAGAAGTCACTCCGTTTGACGAGAATGTGACAGACTATTTCAATGATGATGACGATCAGCAAACAGATGAGCTATGAGTTTGAAAACAGATAATCACGTTAGGTTCTTCAACGACCAGATTCAGGAGATCCAAAAGGAATATAACAAAACGAAGGCTGCTCCTATGAAACTTCTATTCAGGGAGGAGTGCCTCACGCTGGCCTATATTGACAGTGTCAATCCTTCTAATGGACATATCACAATCAAGGTTAAGAAAGGTTTCTCGCCGCGTCTAAAGGTTATGAAGAATTT
>CALCCZ010000189.1 GCA_937900075.1 uncultured Lentisphaeria bacterium | reverse complement strand
AACAGTAATAGCTGTCGATTTCGCAAAAAGAGGGATATGCGACGATAAACTTTATTATGGCGAGAGAATAAAGCAATTCCGTGAACGGGCTCATCTTTCATTAAGCGAATTAGCCAGAGCAATTCATGTGGTTCCTTCAGCAATTTCCAACTGGGAATCAGGTCGTACCAGACCTGATATAACAACTCTGCCGTTGCTTTGTGAAACACTGAAAATCACGGTATCAGAATTCTTTTCTGACGATGGAATTGGCAGTGACTTCACAACTGAAGAACGTAATCTATTGTATATGTACCGATCCTTTAAGGATATGAACAAAAAGCTGTTGCTTAATAGCATCCAAGACAAGAGATTCGATTTTTTCGGCATTGATATTATGGGATGAGCAACTACCATTACTTTTGTGTGTGGAACAATGGTAATAATATACTTTTGTGCCGTTTCTCATTGTAGTACTGCGGCGAATCATGTTTTGACCGCAATCTGCACATTTCAAATACCCGGACAGCGGATAGACGTTCTGATTGCCTACGGCAGTCCTTGTATCTAATAGCAACAATTTCTGAACGGCATCAAATTTTTCGACTGAGATAATCGCATCGTGCGTATCGGGAACTCTGATCCAGTCCTCTTTTGGAATAGGAACACTCTTCTTTACTTTATAGTTAATCTTTCTTTGTTTACCCTGAACCATTTTCCCTGTGTACATCTCATTCGTTAATATTCGTTTTATGGATTCCGGCGGCCATTTCAGAGAGCCGTGCGATTTGAATCCACTGTTATATTTCAAGCCACATCTTCTTTTGTAGTCATACGGAGGTTCTATTTTCATTTCCTCCAGTTTTTTACCTATGTTTCCGATACTCATTCCCGAGAGTTTTAAATCAAAAATCATAGTAACAATCGTGGCGGCATATTCATCAATAATCAACCTGTTTTTGTCTTCCGGGTCTTTTAAATAACCGTATGTGGCAAAGTTTCCGATGAATTGACCGCTTTTTCGCTTTATATCAAAATGGCTTCTGATTTTCATTGAAATTCATAGCGTATCCCTGACGGGTTGCGAAAAACTTGGTGTAATATTCGGGCGTTTGTCCGAGATCGTAGCCATGCGCATTGATATGGAACAGAATTCTGTCGGCGGCAGCACTGTATTCCCAGTCGGACGGCAATTTTTCCTTTCCGCCCTCGCCGTATCCGTCAAAGGAGACTTGAGCAGGCAGAGATTTCGCCTTTGCATTGGCGGGAACGATCAGATATCCGGTAACGGGACGCGGACCCGCACAGGGAACGGAGACAGCAAAGACGGAGAATTTGCCGGCATATTTTTCCGGAAGTTTGTCCTTGGAGATTTGTGTCATGACGGGTTTTACAGGGACTTTAGCCAAAGCTTCATGCTGTTTCTTCCAGAACGCATCGAAATCGGCAGGTTCCGCAATAGCGGGAAGGATTTTATCCACATCGGCACCGGCACTTCCGTCAAATGCATGGTCCGCCATGAATTCACCGCGTACCATGTAGCGGAATCCATTGCCTTTCACGTCCACCAGACGTCCATGCACGCGAACGAATCCCGGGCGGTCAATGCTTGTTTTGATAATGACGTCTTTTCCGGGCGCGATTTCATCCATACCGATTTTTGTGATACCGTCATCGCCGAGACGTGACCACTGGACAAAGAATTTCATGGGTGTGGGCAATTCCTGTCCGTAATCCAGGGAAATGCGGAAAATCATTTCCTCGCCTGTTTTGTATGAGACCGGCGATTTGTTCGTGGTGACACGGAACTTCAGTTTGCTGTTGTCTAATTTTTTGACTTTTGCCGGAGCTGCCGGAGCCGCCGACAGGGGTGTCGGAATGGCAGGCAGTGCGGCGAGCAGTACAGCTGCTGCTGCGGCAATTCGGAAGAAAGAAGATTTCATTCGGTAAAACCTTTCGTGTTTATGGGGGACTGGAGATAAAATATGTCTGCGCTTAATATACACGGATGAAAATGAAATGCAACTGCACAACGGATATTTTCAGATTTTCACGGGAAAAATGAGTCGGTTGCGGTACCGCCGGACTGCCGGTTATCTTGTGACTGTAATTGTTTCCTCTTCGGGGAGATTTTCGCGCATTCGTTTGGGAATCGGGTGGGACTGACTCAGAATGCGGACTTGCAGATTCCACGGGAATTTTTTGTCTGTGAGATGTCCGGTACCGGCAAGGTGAATGACCGTGGTACTGTTGATTTGCCACTCCATAATGATATTGCCGTATTTATGTTCGAAATAGCGGATTTTGATGGAGGGGTTGTTTTCGCGGACATATTTTTGTGTGCCGGGCGGGAGTCTCAGACTTTTCGCATCGGCGACGAACTGTCTGGCATGCCAGACCAAAGCTTCCTGTTCCTGTGGTGAAATTTTATCGGATTCCGCAGGTTTGAACTCATAATTCGGGATTACTTCCGACTGACATGCGGAAAAACAGCAGCAGACAGCAATAGAACAGAATATCAGGAAAAAACGTGACATATCAAAACCTTTCTGAATAGAGGAGCCTGAGCGGTGAAAAATGCTTTGAAAAAACACTTTTCATACAGTGAAATTAAGATAGCACGGAAAACTTTTTTGTCAAACGCAAAACAATTTATTTCCCGGACGGCAGGGGATATTCTCTTGCAAGCTGCCATTCCACCGCCTGACGGATTGTAATATCCAGTTCCTGCCGGGAAACGGTTCCGGACTCTGCGATGCGTTTCAGTTCCGGGTATCTGCCGCCTCCACCGCTGATCGTGTAGGAGGTAAATCCGACTTTGGTACGTCCCCGGGAATTGACTTTATCCAGACCATGAAAAACCAGGGCGTCTTTTTTGTTTTTCAGTTGTTTCTGCTCATTTAGAATTTGTTTCAGTTCCATGTTGGTAAGGGAAAGTACGACGATGTGATTTTCGAACGGAATCAAACGGAAGAGACTTTCGCGGGTTACGGGACCCGGCAGGAGTTTCCATGACGTGTACGGGCCGGTAGCGCAGACAGGAATATCCGTGAACTGGGAAACGGCACGGACGAAATAGGCGAGAGAGGAAACTTCCTCTGATTTTCCTTCCGGGATAAAAGCGAAGTCCTTTTTACCCAGTTTGGAAGCGGATTCGACGGCGCGGTTCCACTTTTCCGGCATATCGCAGGGGAAAATATGTTCCGCAGAGAGGATTTCAGAAGAAATATCCAGCAGCTGATGCGATTCGGGATGGAAGGAGCACTGGATCAGGGCTGCGCCTGTGCCATGCGGAGGCGCCTGAACATACCACGTGTCGCGTAGCAGTTTTTTTCCTGGTACTGACAGGTGAGTGTGCCCGCCGAGGACGAGAGAGATTTCCGGATATAGTTTTATGATTTGTCCGATATGACGTGCTTTTCCGTTTGCATTCAGGCGTCCTGCGGAAAATTCGCCGGCATGCAATGCCAGAATCACGAAATCCGGCTTGGCTGCACGGACCTGTGGCATGGTTTGTGCCAGCATAGAGTCCAGATCCGAGAAAACGATGTCTTGCAACTGGTTATTGGTAAACCACAGGCTCATGTATGGAGGGGCGGCTCCGATGACAGCGATTTTCAGACCGGCGCGCATGTAGATTTTCCATGGTAGGATTTTTTTACTGCAAGGCAGGTTCAGAACGAGATTAGCGGCAAGAACATCGCCCTGAAATTGTTCGATATTGCGGATAAAAACCGGGATACCGAAATCAAATTCGTGATTTCCGGGTACGAAAATATCGTAATGAAAGGCATTCAGCGCGGTTATCATAGCGGACCCTTTGTTATAAGCAGCAAAAAAGGTTCCTTGCGTGATATCGCCGCAGTCAATGGCAAGAACAGAGTTTTCGGGCGCCTGTGCTCGGACTTGACGCAGCAGCGTTCCGATAACGGGTATGTTTTTTTCTTCTCCGTGGATATCGGTAGTTTGAAAAATGGTCAGAACGATATTTTCGTTTCCTGCGTTCAGGAAAGGAACGAGGAAAGATGCGAACAGAACAAAGAGAAAGGAAAAGAATTTTTTATACATACGCAGTTCCATTAGGGTGTGTTCGTGGTGAGCATGCGCATAAGCGGTGTGAGCAATTTTTGATCTCCTTGCGCGGGGCTGTGAGCATTATGGTTGACAATGGGACTCGATTCGCCATCCAAGGGGTTGCATTTGCCTGCAGGATGTTGGGGTGAGCAGTTCGGGCATTCAAAGGACAGCATTTTGTTAGTGCTTGCGTCATTGCCATACGACAATGATGATTACATTCGTTCGTATGATGAATTTCTGATTTGGAAGAAAGGTGGTAGAGCATGATTAAGTTTCTAGACCTTAAAAGGGTCAATGAGAGGTTCCGCGGGGAGATGGATGCCGCCATTAAGCGGGTCTTGGAAAGCGGATGGTATTTGCTTGGCAGGGAAAACGAGGCGTTTGAGCTCGAGTTTGCGAAGTATTGCGGTGTCAAGCACGTCATAGGATGTGCGAATGGTTTGGACGCATTGAAATTAATTGTCAGGGCATATGGTTTTGGTCCTGGAGATGAAGTCATTGCACCTGCCAATACCTATATTGCCTCACTCATTGGCATAAGTGCTAACGGTGCTACGCCAGTTTTGGTTGAGCCGGATATTAAGACTTACTTGATTGATCCTATGCGGATCGAGGAGAAAATTACGGCTCGCACTAGGGCAATCATGGT
>CALCCZ010000188.1 GCA_937900075.1 uncultured Lentisphaeria bacterium | reverse complement strand
CGCATGAGGTGCTTCTCGAGCAGTCTGTGCTGGGCTGGAAGGAAATGGAGATGGAGCTTATCCGCGACAAAGATGATAACATCGTTGTTGTATGCTCCATTGAAAACTTCGACCCGATGGGCGTCCACACCGGCGACAGTTTCTGCGTCGCTCCCATGCTGACCGTTCCCGAAAGCGTACAAAAACGCCTTCAGGATTATGCTTACCGCATCCTCGATGCTATCGGCGTTACCGGCGGAACCAATGTCCAGTTCGCTCACAATCGTAAAACCGATGAAATCGTAGTCATTGAAATCAATCCCCGTACCAGCCGCTCTTCCGCTTTAGCATCCAAAGCTACCGGCTTCCCGATCGCACATGTTTCCACTCAGCTGGCTACCGGTGTTACCCTGAACGAAATGCCCTATTGGCGTGAAGGCACCCTGGATAAGTACACCCCGTATGGCGATTATGTCGTTGTCAAATTCGCTCGCTGGGCATTCGAAAAGTTCCCCAAGGCAAAAGATAAACTGGGAACGCAAATGCGTGCTGTCGGCGAAGTCATGTCCATCGGTAAAAATTTTAAAGAAGCTTTCCAGAAAGCGATTCGTTCTTTGGAAATCGGCCGTTCCGGTCTCGGTCTGGATAAAAAAATCTCCGCAATGACCGAAGATGCTCTGAATGAACGCATCGTTACACCGAACAGCAAACGCTTCTTCATGATTTACGAGGCTCTCCTGCGCGGATATTCCGTTGAAAAACTTGTGGATATGACCAAGATTACTCCGTATTTCATTCAGCAGATGAAGGAAATTGCCGATTTCGAAAAAGAACTCAAATCCGTCTCTTTCTTCTCCATCTCCGATGAAATGCTGAAAAAAGCTAAAGTCGATGGTTTCTCCGACAAATATCTCGCTGCTCTCATGAACGTCTCCGAAAAAGATATCCGTGACCGCAGAAAGAAAATCGGCGTGACCGTCACTTTCCGGAAAGTACCCGTCAGCGGCGTAAAAAATGCATGCTACTACTTCTCCACTTACGATGGTTCCCCCGATGAAAGAATTGTCGAACCGAATGATACGAAAAAAGTTCTGATTCTCGGCGGTGGCCCCAACCGTATCGGTCAGGGTATCGAATTCGACTACACATGCGTACACGCCGCATTTGCTCTCCGCGATGAAGGTTATCGTTCGGTTATGATTAACTGCAATCCGGAAACGGTCTCTACCGACTACGATACAAGCGATACGCTTTATTTCGAACCCCTTACTTTGGAAGATGTCCTCGCAATTTATGATAAGGAAAAACCCATGGGCGTTATCGTCCAGTTCGGCGGCCAGACTCCTTTGAATATCGCTCAGAAACTCAAAGATAACGGCGTAAAAATCCTCGGCACACAACCGGAAGGTATCCGCTTGGCTGAAGACCGCGAATATTTCCGCAGACGTATGATCGCTCTTAACATTCTCCAGCCCGAAAGCGCAACCAGCCGCTCCCTGGATGAAGCGGTTGCAATAGCCAGACGGATCGGATATCCCGTCATGGTCCGCCCCTCATTTGTCCTCGGCGGACGCGGTATGGAAGTCATCTACGATGAAGAAACGCTAAAACGTTATGCCGTCGAGTCCCTTCAGGTCAGCCCCGAATATCCCATGCTGATTGACCGTTTCCTCGATAATGCTACGGAATGCGAAGTCGATGCCGTTTCCGATGGCTCACAGACTTTCGTTGCCTCCATTATGGAACACGTCGAACTCGCTGGAATTCACTCCGGTGACTCCGCATGTTCCATTCCCCCAATCACAATTCCGGAAAAACATAGAAAAACCATTCAGGAATATACCGAAAAAATCGCTCGCGATTTCAAAGTAGATGGAATCATGAACGTTCAGTACGCAATCTGCGATGACGAAGTCTATATCATCGAAGCAAATCCGCGTGCTTCCAGAACAGTTCCTGTCGTTTCTAAAGTTACCGGTATCCCCCTGGCAAGAATCGCCACTGAACTCATGCTCGGTAAGAAACTTTCCGACCTCACGGATAAAATTTCCAAAAAACCCCAGTTCGTCGGCGTTAAAGAAGCTGTCTTGCCGTTCAATATGTTCCCCGAAGTGGACCCTGTCCTCGGCCCGGAAATGCGCGCCACCGGCGAAGTTATGGGCATAGCCGATAATTTCGGCAGCGCATTTTACAAGGCGGAAGAGGCGTCCGGCTGCAAACTGCCAACCTCCGGTACCGTCCTGATTACTGTCAGCCAGCCGAACCGGAAGTATTTACTGGAAATTGCTCAAAAAATGAAAAACAATGGTTTCAATATCATGGCAACGGAAGGTACCAGCAAATTCCTGACGGAAAACGGCATTGAAAATACTTTGATTTACAAAATCAATGAGGGTCGTCCGAATATCGCTGACAAAATTAAAAACCACGAAATTCAGATTATCTTCAATACCCCAATCGGACGTCTCAGCAAGATCGATGACAGCTACATACGAATGATGGCAATTCAGTACCGGATTCCGTATATGACAACCATCGCTGCCGCAAGAGCCGCCGCTATCGGTATCGAAGCCGTATTGAATCAACCGGAACAACCTCCCGTTTCTTTGCAGGAATACCACAACAGATAAACAAGCCTGAAAAAAAATCACAGGAGTCTGTCTCCGGATAGGGAGAGCAGACTCCTTTTTTTATTATAGAATTATATATTCGGACAGCTTTTTTTATTAAAAACGAAAAATTCGCTCAAAATCTTACACTTTTTTCCAAAAAAGTAAAAAAAAGAAAAGTTTTTATTTGCCTTTCCATAAAACCTGTGGTATTATATCCTGTATTATTATAACTAATGTTAAAACTCAGAGGTGCGAAATGAGTCGGTTTTCCGGATTCAAACGATTCTTCAACATGGTCGAAGTGACTATGGCACTGGGTGTTACCGCTGTCGGAGTGGCAGGTGTAATGACAGTTCTGCCTACAGCAATGAGAACAAACCAGACGGCAACACGAAACGCCTATCTTGCAGACATGGCAAATATTATTTTCTCGGAAATTGATGTCAAAGCTCAGGAACTGCAAAAAAAACACGACGATGCCACAAGCGATGCAGAAAGAGAAACGGTTGAAAATGAATTCGCTAAAACTTTCGATACCGGATATTCTCTCCTCCATACCTATTTGAATTTGGAACAGCTGCTCTCAAATACCGAATACAGCGATTCCGATGGCGGTGCTACCGGTGTCCTCTTGAAATGCGATAAGTTGATGCGCTGTTCAAACGATGGCGCAATCGGCGTCATTCGCTTTTTCCTGACCCCGGATGACATGAATGATGCAAGCAATCTGAACTTCACAGAAGAAAAAGGAATTACCAGCAATATCGGCAGACCTGTATTCTGTTCCCTTTTCCGCGTTTTCGTCACGGATGTGGTTAATGACGGTCAAAGCCATGTAAATACCGATGGAAGTGATGCCGGCGTCTATCGCCAGGATGCCATCAAATATTTCGTGCCAGGCGCTGACCGCGTGGTCCCGCAAATCCAAGTTGACCCCGAAACAGGCAGAAAAAAACTCGTCCAGACTGCTCTTCCCAAAGAAGTCGTAGCTCACAACTACGATATGGATTCCAGCGATTCTCATCTCGCAAAAAATGGAAAAAGCCTCTGGAGACGCGTATATATTGAAATGTCCTGGCCCGCTACCCAGGAAAAGAAAAGACGCCAAAAATACTACTTCGTTAAAGAATATTACCTGCTTAAGTAAGGGGAGTCAATATCTATGAAAACAAAAAAATTCAAATTCCGCAGACTTCTCCCGTTCACCGTCCTGGAAATGATGATGGCTATGACTTTACTCGCCATCGTTATGTTCGTTCTCATATCCATTATGGACCAGTCTCAGAAAATCGTTACTTCCGGAATCAGCAAAATCAACGTGTTCGAGGACGCCCGTTCTGTTCTGGACCTCATAGAAAACGATTTCGCATGTGTCGAATTCAATCCGGGAGCATGGGGCACTTCACCGGACGATGCCGATGAATCCATCCGGATACCGTCTTCTTCGGAAATTACATTATATACATACCGTTCCGATGTCATCACACAATTGTGCAAAGTCTCTTACAAGTTCAGCGGCAGTCTGCTGAAAGAAGAAAAACGCGTCTGGGATCAGTCCCTGAACAACGGCGAAGGTGACTGGAGCGGAATAGAAACTCGAAATCTCCTCATCAATGTCGGCAATTTCCGCGTAAAGAAAATGAATGACGACAATGAACGTACTGTTTATGACAAAAAATACAGCCACAAATATATGATCGAAATCGCTCTGCTGGATGAAGAAACAAGACGTCTCGGTTACTCCGGTACCACTACTGCGTTCGAACAGGAAAATCAGGAACAATCCGTGGACCAGTCAAGAATTCAGCAAGCTTTAGGACCGAACGGCAGTAAGGTCTATCAGGCACGTCTCAAACGTTTTACACGCGTCGTTTCATTGGATCTCGAATCCAAATAAAACGAATGAAGCTGCTCAACAATTAGCGTAGAGAAAGGAAATCCCGGATGAAAATAAATTTCAGAAGATTGCAACATACAAAAAACAAACGCGGCATGGCTCTGCTCTTTGCTCTCAGCATCCTGTCCGTTGTCCTTATCACCGTCATGCTGTTCGCTTCCCGAGCTCGTGTCGAATCTAAAGTCTCCGCTGCCCACTTGGCTAACCAGTCTGCGAAAATGCTCGCTAAATCCCTGATTCCAAGAATTTTGATCACTCTGGAAAAATCCCCGGATGTCAACGAAATGACCTTGTTCTCCTCTACGTTTTCCGCAGATGAGGGTGCCTCTAATGCCAATCCCACTTACGACTGGATTTGGAAATTGGAAACAACAGGTTCGTTCCAGTTCAAACTCTGGAACGATGAAACCGGTACCGGTACTTTCCCAAGTTACACATTCAATGTCTCCGGATATCCGGAATACAAATACAACGCCGGAACGTTCAACCTCCCCTGCTGGCAATATATCCATGAGCCGGGAAATTTCGGAGATGAAAAGTCTATTATCGCCCGCTTCGCGTTCGTTACCATGCCGAAATCCAGTCTTCTGAATCCAAACGCAATAGCTTCTCATACCTACTGTCATCACTTGACAGAAAGCGGCGCCGAAGGGTCCGACTGGAGATCCGCCGATCGATGCGAAGTCTGCGCCAGAAGAGGCGGAGTTTCCGCTGCCGAACTCTTCTTCGTTTTCAACGACTCCAATAAAAATCACAAACTTGTTCACCGGATCGGAAATGATGATAAGGTCGAGTCCAACTTGAGTAATACCCTCTATGGCACGCGCGGCAATGTATATTGGTCCGGCATACAGGACTTCATGGGGTCTTTCGGATTCGAAGTACCAAGCATATCTTCCAGCGATGAAGTCATCTCTACATACGATGAAAACAAAAAGGACCTCGAACAGTATTTCGATATCTCCGATACCGCTTATGATAAAGAAGCTTTCTGGAGCGACAAAAATGGCGACGGCTTAAAAGATTCCGATGAGTATTTCCACCGCTTCAATATGCGCCGTACAGACTGGGAGAAAATCGGCGTGGCTAACGATGATGATTATTGCGACTCCAACAGCACCGCAAAAGCCGAAAACGGAGTTATTTTGCTCGCTGAACCCAAACCATACAGTCAGGATGACTACAGGGAAATAAATGAACCCACCACAGCTAATAACGGCGACGGGAAAAACAATTTCGACACCGGCGGTATTGCCTGGCTCAACAACTGGAACGATAAAGAAGGTGACTGGGGCAGCAATGATGACGATATTAAACTGACAAAATATCAGATTGCCGCTAATCTTCTGAACTATTGCTCCCCGGCAAGAAGACCGGTCGTTTCCGATGTCCATCCGAATGAATGGCGCAACAAAGAACCTCATTTCACCGGTTTGAAACGCACTCTCTATCTGAACGAAGTCTATTTTGAAATCAAGGCGGAGGCCGAAGCGGAAGTCGTCGGTGGAGAAAATCCGGAAAATCCTGTCTATGAAGTCCTGCCGAAATACACTTTCGATTATCAGTTCGATGCTGAACTCATTGACATGTTCTTCGATACTCTCGGTGACAAAAAATCCAAAGACAAAGACAGAAGCGATTTCAGCTCCTATCATGTAGAGTTTATCGGTTCTGTCAGTTTCGAATATCTGGACCCCAGCAAAGGAGAAGGAGAAGGCGAATGGACCTCCCTGTCTTTTAATCTGAGTGAAAAACAATTCAAGTCTTACAAGGACCAGTCAGGAGTCACACCTACCAATTCCGGATACTATGGATACACATATCGTCTTACTGAAGACAAGGAATGTGACAGAATGTCCAATTTGACAGAAACGCAGGCAAATGACATCAAAAATAAAATGAAAATCCGGAATCTTCAGGTTAAAATTGACAGAGTCCTGGTTTCCAGAGAAAAAGTCGAAGGCAGCGCTCTCGTCACGGACAGAGACGATACTTTCCCATCCTCTAATGATACCACGACTCTCATAAATCCGCCAGCAGGCGCCGGAAGAGTTGAATATGTGGATTGTGCCTGCCTCAATTTCGACTCAAATGAGGATTGTTCAGATGCAAAAAATGAATATAAAGTGAACAAAGATGCCGTACCCGGTGCATTGGGAGGTGACGATAAGGAGATTTTCAATTTCATCGGCTCATTCCAAATTGACGACCCCCGCCAGAACTTAAGGAAAAGTGACTGGGAAAATGCAAAACCCTCTACTGCCTACAGCGGAACCACCGGATATTATGAAAAATCCTATTTTTCAAAGGTTTATGAATTGGGTGTTTCCGTTCCGGAAAATCGACACACCATACACACATTGCCGGATAAAGTTACAAAATCCGGTCGTGGCGGCGGTACTTTCAATTGGGGTGCAAACTTTACAAATGCGGAAACGACTCAAAAAGCCGGCTCACCGGGTGTCTTTTTCGTGAAGGATAAATCTCACTTCTATGGAGACAAGAAAACGCAAGATTATGAAACAACAAAGGACCCTGCTTGGGCTTGCAGTGAAAAAACGGGAGCAAAGGTCAACGGCAGTGAGCTTTCTTCCCATGTCTCTACAGCGTTTATACGGCATCCCCGTACAAATACCGCCGCAAATGGAACCCGGGTTGAAATGCCTATGGAATCTCTCTGGGAACTGGGTGCCATTCATCGTGGCTCAAAATGGAAAACTCTGAATATCGCCTATTCTAAAGAATACAAGAAAGCCGACCAGCAGAAATTCCTGAGTGAAATCGGCGGCGGTAAATATGAAGATGGTGACGGACCGATTCTCGACCAGGTCAAAATGGTAAATGATGTCCGCGTCCTCGGTAAAATCAATCTGGGCAGATTCGGTTCCGATGATGCCAGATTCTTCACTTTAGGCTCCCTGTTCGTGGATATGCCGGTCGTCCCAAGCGGTAACTATCTGCAGCAATGCGTCAACAGCAAAGGCGAAATCGATAAAAACCGCGGTATCAATGATTCCAGCAGTCGCAGTACTTCAACCGACCGCATTGTTGCAGAATCTGACGATTCCCCGGATTCCGGATCAGTAAGTACCAAAGATTACCGCAGATACGTACAAGCTTTATACGGTGCCATCTACGGTTACGGCGGCGCAACGGGAAGTACTTTCCGGGATCTTACCCCGCGCTATGACAAAGAAATCGACGTAAATCGTTTCTTCCGCAGAACGGATATCCTGTCAACTCCGTTATATAACCAAAAAGATCCGCTGAAACCAATCCGTGGCGAACTCGGTGAGACAGCTACAGATGCTAACGAAGAACAGATTATCGGAAGAATTATCAATTTAGTCAAGGTGGATGCAACTCTCTCCGGCGCAACTGCCGTCCTTATCGTTCAAATCGTTAAAGACAGCAATGGCGGCGATGAAAACGCCAATGCAACGCCGATTATAAAAGACTGGAACAACGATGGCAAAATCAGCGATATCTCCTCCGCCAATCTCCGGACGAAAGATTACATTACCGCCCAGTATCAGGCCGGTTACAGACGTTTTACCGATGTCAATGGCACTCAGGTTGACCATGGTCTCGGCAAACAGGAAACGACACCGTTTATCGGCAGCGTCAGCCTGAATGAAAAAATCTACGGACACAAAGGTACCTATCAGGTCGGCGGTGACACCATTTTGGGAGAAGCTAAAATTCTCGTCCAGTTCGCTTATGATGCCTCGAATAAAAAATGGAAGGTGGTAAAATATGAATATGTTGACTAAAAATCTCATCAGCTTTCTAACCGCTTTTCTCTTCATTTTCGCCTGTTTTTCACCTTATGATATTCAGGCTCAACAGAAAAAAAGCAAGAAAAAAACTGAGATTGAAGTGCCGGATGAAGCATTGGAACCGATTCTTACGGATAAGGCGGTAAAAGAACGTATCAAAAAAATGACCGAATGGGTTACCGCCAAGTTTTCCTCGGAATTGAAAGATACGAAAGTCTTTTTGGCTGACCCCGACCCGGTCGATGAAGAGGAAACTGACGATGAGAATGCGTCAAGTGGAAAAAAAGCAAAACGGAAAAAAAGCAAAAAAGATAAACCGGAACAGACCGGCGAAGAAAAGAAAGTCAAAGGTCGCGATATTCATTTCACATATTCCGATTTCCGCAGAAATTTTGTCGGTTTCGAATTACTCCTGTATTCTCAGGAAACCATGGATGATTTGATGGAAGTCACAAAACATGACCTCTCATGGTATCTGAAAACGAAAAAAATCTGCGAGCAGATTGCAGCTAAAATGCGCCAAATCGATCGGGCACGAATCACAGGAGATGATCCGACTTACAAGGCATACGTAAACGAGTTCAGAAAAATTCAGGATGCTTATAAAGAACACTTGAAAGATAAACCGCAGCGTCTTTCATCAGAAACACTGAAAAAGATAGTAGAGAAAAACAAAGCCCGCAGAAGGGCTAAATATATAGCGGACTATAAGGCTAAAAAATTAGCGGAAGCCGAGGAAGCAGCTAAAGATAATCAGAACAAATCAGGAAAGGGCAAACGATGAAAATAAATCATTGGAATTTTCGTGGATTTACACTGATCGAATTGTTGGTCGTTATGGGCCTGATGGGTATCCTCCTGGCTGTTGCCATGCCCTCTTTCGGTGAAATCATGCGCGGCAGAGCGCAAACTCAGGCTTGTACGGAAATCGCAGGTCAGCTCCAACTCGCACGGAACTATGCAATCCAGAATCATTGCTATACCGCCGTTGTTTTCCCGACAATGAACGAATTGATGTCCGAATTGAAAAACGGCAGCGCAAATGAAAAATATGAATCCGGATTAGTAAACTATTTCAACGCTGCATGCCGCGTCGCTATCATTGCAAAGGACACGAACGGAAAATATAATTTCGTCATGTGGATGCCCGGTGGCGAATGGGTCCGCTTACCCAAAGGAGCGGCAATCATGGACGGCTCTTCCAATTTTGATACCCTCAGCCAGAAATTGAGAGATGTCCAAATCGGCGTTTTGGAACGTCTTTACCGAAAGGATTTGAAAAAAGACTCCATGGTCTCCGATGCGGATGTAATCGTCGATATGGCACGTTATGTGGCATTCCGCCCGAATGGTCAAATCATCATGAGTGCAAAAGAAGAAACCGATTCCGCCTCCGGACAACTGAAAATCCGTGTCGCCGATGCCGGATTCGACTATGCAAAAAAGAAATTAGTGCAACTGAAACGTAATAAAACTTATTTTTATCAATGTCTTTTAGTCGACCCGCTGACGGGTCGTACCAAACAGACAATTGAACGCAATTAACTTTTGTTCGAGTGGAAGAAGGCGTATATCATGAGATTTCAATGTCCTGCCTGTAAAGGCATTGTCGCTGTCGAAAATACTGATTTGGGAATCGATGTGCAGTGCGGTCACTGCGGAGAAGTCGTTACCGTCCCGGATTCCCGTGTCGCATCCGGCGCTGTCATCGCTGATTTTATCATTCAAAAGGAACTCGGCAGAGGCGGCATGGGGGTTGTTTATCTGTCTCACCAGATCTCTTTGGATCGTTCCGCCGCTTTGAAAGTCCTTT
>CALCCZ010000187.1 GCA_937900075.1 uncultured Lentisphaeria bacterium | reverse complement strand
GGAATCCGTGCGGGAAATGCGCTTCCTGCCGCGGAATCGCCGACGGCAGCATCATGGATGTTGTTGATCTCGATGTTGTTTTTCACCGAGCTGGTGACGGACAGGTCTTCAAACCGCTGCGGCAGCTCCTGCAGCAGCCGTGCGCGCAGATCCATGTCGGTCATGAAGAACTGGATCTTCTGAATGTCGTGTCCGCGCTCGCGGATGAAATCGATGAGATTTTTCAGACTTTCGCCGGACGCGAAACCGATTGTTCCGCCGATATTGATGCCAAGACTCTGACTTTCCGCAGCGGGGATACCGTAAAGGTTTATTCCTTTGAAGCCAGTTCGTTTGACTTGGATCTGGTCCGGGCAGGCGGCTGGGTGGATTATGCGGACAGCAAGTATTGATGATTCGGAACAGTACCATGTGTTATAATCCGGGGAGAGAGGAGTAAAGATGAAAATCGTAGATTTTATGAAGGATTTGTACAATTTTACCGATCCGGTGGAAGAACATTATGCGCGTACCTGCGATGTTTTGAAAGCGGGCAATCCGGAACAGGAACTTGGCGGCAAAGTAGCAACTGCCATGTTTCCCACGCCGGAAGTTATCCGTGCGGTTCAAACCTGGGGCGCGAAACTGCTGATCGTTCATGAGCCCATGTATTACGACCATTGGGACAGCATTCAGACACTGGAACAGCAGACTGGTTTGAAACGTCAGATTCTGGACAGAAAACGCAAGCTGGTGGAAGACAGCGGAATTGTTGTTTACCGTTGGCATGACCATCCGCATTATGCGGAGGCGGACTGGATTTCCAAAGGAGAGGTCAAGTATTTCGGCTTGACCGGAACATGGGAGAAGGGTACGACTTTTGCGCAGAACTATTTCAATTTGGAAAAACCGATGACTGCCCGGGAGATGGCAGCTGTTATGGAAAAAAATTTAGGAGTTGCGCACATCCGTATTGCCGGTGCTGCCGATGTACCGTTCCGGCGTCTGGGATTGCTGTTCGGTGCTGCCGGCGGTCTTGAGAACTGCCTCAGCAATTGTGATGCTGTACTTGCCGGAGAAACATGTGAATGGGCGAACTCCGAATTTGTCCGCGATTGTTCCCAGTTGGGCATCCCGAAAGCATTGCTCGTGATGGGGCATATCGGTTCAGAACGTGACGGTATGCGTTTGCTTGCCGATGTTTTGCCTGACCGTTATTCCGGCATTGAGGCAAGATATTTTGAGTGTGATGAGGTTTATACTTACACGGATACTCAAAGGTAAAAACTGCGTAAGTGGAAATATCCAAAGGAGGAAAAAATGAAAGCCGGTGATTCCTGGCAGTGTCCGCAATGCGGAAAAAATTCATTTTTGAAACAGGAGCCCGTTTACAATGGTTGGGTGAAAACGGGCGATGTTCTGAAATGTGCGGCTTGCGGCAGCATCGTGAAAGAACCTTCCAGTGAGGCTGAACCATCCGGGCAGACTTCTGACAGCGCAAAGAAGCTGGATGCCTTGTCGCAGTTGTTCGGCGGGGTGAAAACAGAGTCGGCAAAACCTTTTTTCCAAAACGAAAAAAAGAGATTTTGCCGCGATTGCCGTCATCGTGTGATGAACGCATTCCGGATTTATTGCCCGAAACATAATAAAGATGTCAATCCCATGGATGATTGTCCCGATTTTGAAGAACGCGGTCCGGCAGCGGTGCAAAATAACGGCATAAGCCGCTGAGCCGACTGCGATAATTTTGAGAAAGGATTTCAAGATAATGAAGATTATTCCCGATTCCACTACGAAAACTACTGCTAATTACTGGTGTTCCTGGAATACTCAGTGCACCATTCTCCCTGACGAGCTCCGGACGACCGGTGATACCCAGCATTTGACGAAAAACATGCGCGCCAATCTGAACCAGAAAACTCTGTTTGATCCGGAGACCGGTGTTCTTTCTACCTACAATTTCGGCGGCTGCAAGGGGGACCTGATTGCCTTATTGGATGACGGCTGGGATGTCCCGCCTGTGGATGGTTTACCGCCACGCTATACGGATGATTTCGGTTCCCTGATTCTCAATGCGGAACATTTTCCTGATTACGCCGTTCCGGGCAATCCCGCGGAAAGTCTGAAACGTCTGAACTTGAAAATGCAGTCTTTAGGATTTCGCGGTCTGGGCCTTTGGATTGCACCGCAGATCCCGCGCAAGGAGCACAGTGAATGGCATCGTACGGAAGAAGTGCGTTCCATTTGGGAAGAACGTGCGCGCTGGTGCCATTATGCGGGCGTCAAATATTGGAAAGTGGACTGGGGATATCACAATAACAGTGAAGAATATATCCGGATGATGGCGGAGTCCTGCCGGAAATATGCCCCGGATTTGCTGTTTGAGTGCGCATTTATCCGGCAGCCGTCCGATCCGCTTCCGGAAGAACGTGCCGGGGATGAAACATTTCAGTTCGGCTTGCAGTTCACAACCGGACTTTTGAGTTTTGTGGATACCTTCCGTACTTATGACGTCATTCATTATTTTCAGAATATCGTGACGGTATCGCGTATTGCGGATGTATTCCGGGTCAAACCACTGGAACGTCCTCAAACGCTCGGCGTTTTGAATGTAGAGCATCTTGCCTATATCGCTGCCGGTATCGGTGCGGCTCAGGGAATGATGTATCACGAATGTTTCCGCAATATCCCGGAAGGGCGTGCGGATGGCGGGTACAAATGTGCCATTGATGCGGCGTTCCGTGTGTTCCGTTGGAACCGTATAGCAGCGCCGTTTTCTGTTTTTGACTCTGAAAATCATATTTCAGATGAAATTTTTACGGACGGTGCCGTCCTGGATATGCAGCGCTGGCCCTTTTATAAGGGATACAAAGCGCAGAAGAGTCCGGCTGCACTGAGCCGGAATTGTCCCCTGCCAGTTGCGGAATCTGTTCGCGCTGACGGGATTCGTCCTTTTGTACTTGCGACTAAATATCCGGAAGGTGCCTTTGCGATAGCCACTTTGCCCCGTACAATTGACGAGAATCAGATTAATGTGCCGGTTCCCGCAAATGTCAAGGCGTATGGTGCGGTTTCCGATCGGCCGGTCGGTATTTTCGGAACCTTTGCGTCTTTGGATATTGAATTCGATTCCGATATCACGGGAAAACGTGTTTTCGCTCAGGATTTACTTGCCGATTCTGCGGACGATTGTACGGATCATGTGAAAATTTCCGGACATCATCTGATCCTGGATGGCGCGTGGATTCAGCGTACCGGACTGGCATGCAGTTCCCCCGGCGATACTTCCGAACCCGGTATCGTTCTGCAACTGATTTGACTAGACCCGGAGATAACAATGACCGGGTATGACAACAAGGAACCGGAAGAGGATATTTTGCTGCATACCTGCTGCGGCCCCTGCGCATCAGGATGTTTTTCCATGCTGGATGATGCAGGAAGACATTATGTGATGTTTTTTTCCAATTCCAATCTGGCGGATGAAACAGAATATCGCAAACGGCTGGCTGCAGCACGGGAAGCCGCCGCTCATGCCGGAGTGGAATTGATTGCCGACCCGTATGACCATGCAGCCTGGCTGAAAGCGGTTTCCGTACTGCCTGATTATGAACGGGAGCCGGAACGCGGTGCCCGGTGTCGTTTATGTTTCCGGTATTCCTTATCCCGGACAGCGGAGATGGCCCGTCGTATGGGAATGCATTTTGCGACAACGCTGACCGTGAGTCCGCACAAAAGTTCGCATACAATTTTTGAGATTGGCAGGGAATGGAATGGAATATTTGAACCTTGGGATTTCAAGAAACACGATGGTTTCAAGCGTTCCATAGAGAACAGTCGTGCCTGGGGACTGTATCGGCAGAGTTTCTGCGGCTGTGAGTTTTCTAAGAGAGACAGTGAAAAATATCAACAGATGAAGGAGATAAACATGAATGCGGAAAAACGCGCAGAGGATTTTGTAGAGAATGAAAAACAGTTTCATCTGGGGTTTTTGCCCACGGAACAATCCAATTCTTTAAGCCGGACACTGGAATCGGATTTCCGGCAAAGTCCCGTACTGGGCGTGCGTACACTCCAGCGCGTGGACCGGGAAGTACTTCCTATGCTCCAGCGTGTTTATCAGTCACCGGAGTACCGTGCTTTGTCGGATGCGGTTTACACAACAATAAAGAAGGGCGGGAAAGTCGTGTTTTCCGGCTGCGGTGCGACCGGCCGTTTGTCTATTCTTCTGGAGTCAATGTGGCGTACCGCCTGCCGTGATACCGTCCGCGAGTTCCCGCAGATGGAACCGTATGGAAATCATGTTTTCAGTATCATGACCGGTGGCGATTTCGCTTTGGTTAAAAGTGTGGAGTTCTTTGAAGATTACGCATGTTTTGGAAAAAGACAGGTTGCGGACCTTGGCATGGGACCCGGTGATGTGCTTGTGGCGATTACTGAAGGTGGCGAAACCTCCAGTGTCCTGGGAACCGTTTCCGAAGCTGCGGACCGTGGCGCAGGAGTCTTTCTTCTCTTCAATAATCCGGCGGAACTCCTTGCGGAAAATCTGGAACGTTCGGAAAAAGCCATTCATGACAAGCGCGTAACCGTGCTGGATTTGTATTGCGGACCTATGGCACTTGCCGGTTCCACCCGGATGCAGGCAACAACATCGGAACAGATGATTGCTGGAGGTGCGTTGGAAACAGCATTTTGCCGCCTTGCCGGTCTGCCCGTTCCGGATTACGCGGTTTTATTCGAACAGCTGCTGGACCGTCTGGAGTCAGATCCGATGGTGAAGACGATGTCGGATTACATCGTTTTTGAAAATCAGGTTTATTCCAAACATGGAAAGGTTACCTATTTCACGCATGACAATCTGCTGGATATTTTTACCGATACCACGGAACGTTCTCCCACCTTTACTTTACCGCCTTTTCGCGGAATTCATGACCATGTTTCCGCTCAAAGCTGGGCTTTCGTGAAAGATGTATTCCATACAACCGCAGACGCCTGGCGCTCCGCTATGGCGCGTCCGCTGCGATGCCTGAACTGGACTATGGACGATTACAAGGCCATGAATGTGGCTGACAGAATTCAAAGAGCACCCGCTATCGGACAGAACGATCTTCTGGATTTTCAAATCGGTTGTGAGCCCGCTCCCGAACGTTCTTCCGGCGCAAATGATGTCGCGGTAGTATTTTCGTTCGGCAAGGAAAACTCGGTTCCTGAGTTCCGGAAGGCATGCGTAGTATTAACCGCATCATTCCCCGTTGTACGCTCCCTGGCGCTCGCCTCATCCGTCGGCGATTTCTCTCTGCCGAATCTGCCTGACAGCCCGCGCGCGGCTTCCCCGCTTCGCCTCATAGAACATACAGCCGTAAAATTAGTTCTGAATACCATTTCTACCGGGACGATGGTATTGAACGGCAGGGTCAGCGGTAACTGGATGAGTTATGTCACTCTCAGCAACAAAAAGCTGATTGACCGCGGAATCCGGCTCCTGGCGGAACTCGGAAAGTTGTCCTATCATGATGCGGCTGTGCAGATTTTTCGTGCTATGGAAGTTACTGCGGATATGCGCTCTCCCGAGGGAGAACGTATTTGTGCCGTCCAGTATGCTCTGACACATTTGCCTCCGCGACCGTGAGTGCAGTGAAATCCGGAAGTCTGTTATTTATGAAAAACGATTGATTTTTTTACCCGGATGGTGTATAATAATATCGCGTTCCCCCGTAAATGTTAAAATGAAAGATTGTTAACATGTCTGTATTCCGCCCCGGAAATTTAGTCCTCTTCCATTTGAAACCCGTCGCAGTGAAAAGTGTTTCTTTTGATAAAATTGAAATCATGTTCCATGGCGGCGGTACTAAAAATGTGCGCGAAAAAGATATCGAATGGCTGCATGACGGACCCGCTGATGTGATTCCACCACCCGTTTTAGATACCCCGGACTTGAGCATGATTACGGAGTTGATGGAAGATGAAACAATCCCTTTCCCCGACTTTACGGAACTCCTTTACTCTGAAAATACCCCCTCCGCCGCTTATTCCGCCTGGCTCCTCCTGACCGAAAACCTGTATTTTACCGGCTCCATTCAGGATGGCGTACGGACAAATCCCCGGGAGGAAGTGGAAAAGAAATTGGCCGCACAACGTGAAAAAGAGGAACAGAAAGCCCGGTATGCGGCTATGATTGAACGCTTGAAAAACCGGACAGCGGCTCCCGAAGATTTACCGTACATGGGAGAAGTCGAACAAGTCGCTTTCGGTTTGAGTACCAGCAGCAAGCTGATGAAAGAAATCGGGGTGGAAGCTGCACCCGAAAAAGCTCAGCATCTCCTCCTGCAGTTGGGTGTCTGGAACTATTTCAACAACCCGATTCCCCGGAGAAACGGCGTGGATCTCACAGATCCCGTTTTTCAGGAGCCGTCGCCGGATGTCTCGTACGATTGCCCTCGTATAGACTTGACCGGTATGACCTCTTACGCCATCGATGAAGGCGACTCCAACGACCCCGATGACGCTATCAGTTATGCCGATGGCATTTTCTGGGTCCATATTGCGGATGTGTCTTCTCTGATAGAAGAAAATTCTGAAATCGACAAAGAAGCAAGACAACGCGGTTCCAATCTCTATCTGCCCGAAGGAACTTTCCGGATGCTGCCCGCCTGGACAACCGACCATCTCGGACTGGGACTCAGCGAAACTTCACCCGCTTTAAGTTTTGCTCTCCGTATTTCCGAGGAAAACGGGGATGTGGAACTCGATAAAATCGTGCTGAGCCGCATTCGCGTGAAACGTTACTGCTATGGCAATATGTCCGTCCCTCTGGATTCTCCCGATTTAGCGGAAATGCAGAGACTGATGAATAAATTTATGGATTTCCGCGAGGCAAACGGCGCTTTCTTCATTCAACTCCCCGAAGTGAAAATCAAGGCTGTCCCCAACGAACCTGTGACGATTGAACCCATTGTGATGGCTCCCGAACGCGAATTGGTTGCCAACGCCATGCTCGCAACAGGTTATGCCGTCGGAAAATGGGCCTCCCAAAATGATATCCCGATGCCGTTCGTACTGCAGGAACCTCCCGATTCCAAAATCCCTTTCTCACGCAATATGAACTTGCCCGATATGTTCGCTTTGCGCCGTTCCTGTCAGCCCAGTACCGTTTCCACTCTCCCGGGTCGTCATTCCGGTTTGGGATTGGCAGCTTATGTGCGGGTGACAAGCCCTCTGCGCCGTTATACCGATTTGCTCGCACACCGTCAGATCAAACGCGTCCTCTCCGGTATGCCACCTATGGATATGGAATCTATGGATGAAATCCTGGCTGTGAGCGAACCCGCTGCGTATGCCCGGCATAAGGTCGAACGTTTATCCAAAGAATACTGGACTCTCGTTTATATGAAACAGCAGAAACCCGGTTGGCAGGCCGACGCCCTCGCTGTCTATAATATGCCCGATGGCCGAAAAGTGTTTCTCCTGCCCAATATCGCTTATGAATACAAAACACGTTTCGGTGCCAAATTGCCAATCGGAAAACAGGTGCGATTGGAACTCCAAAGCGTTGACCCCGTCATGTTTCAGGCAAGAATGCGCTGTGTGTCCGCATCCGGCAGCAGTGATGAAACATCGGTGGAGGAAGAGCCTGACGAAGACAGCATGCTACTGACGGATGATGCTCCCACAACAGGGGAAGACTTCTGCAGTGAACAAACAGAATAAGGATACGAATGCTATGAGGACTACAGACATGTATCCTATAGACTGAAGAAGGAGGTAATGTAAGACGGCAGGCGTGAAACCAGCGTATTCTGAACTGGCGAAACAATTTGTCCAGTCTACCGAAGCGGAGATCAGAGAGTATATAGAAAGGGCGAAAGAACGCAAGTTCAAGTTCTGGAATAATTGGAAGGAAGTGGATATTGATGAGTTCGTCGAGAAGTTCGCTCCAAATGGGGACGCACCGCACATGGAAGACAAGAAGATTGTCGTCAATGACGAGGACTCCCACACTCAAATTGTCATGGATACAATCGGTTATGTTCGAGTCATGGACACAAGCCGTGGTCTTGGGAAAAGGGACTACCTTGACATAAATGGTGTTCCAATAAAGACCTATGAGCAACGCAAAGGCGAAACTGACCAGCAGTTTCGAGACCGCAAAATGATGGCCTCACATTTTAGAATCAAAAAACAGAAGGATGGCAACAATGGGTAAAGTTAACGAATTTTACGTTCAGGTTCCACGAAATGCAAACGGACTGTATGCCTTTCATCACACAATGGGATTAGATGACGTAAGCACATTTGTGTTCAGCAATATTGAAACAAAATTTCTGATGAAACTCTTCATGAAGTTCAACGTAGAGTTCGACTTGCTCATCGAACCCTATGAGGAAGAAACTCTTGACACCACTCATCTAGACAGGGCATTGGAATTAACCGAGAAATTTGCCAGGGAAAATGTCTCAGGGCAGTTCTCGGTAGCTCTTGAACGCTTCAAGGAAGCTCTGCTTTTTGCAAAACAATGTCAAATGCCGCTGATCTTTGACTTCTGAAGGAATGAGTACAATGACGAGATTCGTTCATCAAGGTTTCCTGCAGAAATTTCCCTATGAGGGTATTGATGTATCACAACACGGAATTGTTCCGGAAGAAACAGTTTGTTTTCTTGACTACAAAGAGCAGGTGGCCCTTTCAGATGCCACAGGCAAATGCACTCGCACTGTCAGCCTTTCAGAATTGGATGGCAGTCTTTCCTCTGATGAAGATTGGCGTGAACTGAAGGTGAAATTGAATCATGTCCACGAGATCATTCTCATGGACGATCGTCCCGTAGTCGAGAATGGCATAGTGGCAGCGTATGCTGACAGAACATTACGTGTTTATATTCAACTTTTCAATCAGGAGGGAAAGGAATGCTTATATGCAGATTGTAGAGCACGGCGTCCAAACAATGACAACGATAAGATAGATTCAAAAAAGATTCCTTCTGCAGAACGTTTGTCTGAGGTCATTTATCCCTCCCTCCTTGAACAATCACGAACGACATTCGGAATGTTTCCATTCCCGTGTCCTCTATTTCCTATTCCCTGACTTCTATCCCCGATGTCTGTGAAATATTTACGGGAAAGAAATGAAAATACTTGAATTTTGATGCAGTTTCATGTAAAGTATAGCCGTTTGTTTTCTATTCACCAACCCTTAACAAAAAACGAGTAACACCATGAAAAAATTATTCTTCCTCTTCTGTGCGGCTCTGCTGGTCCTTCTGGCTGCTCCCGCATGCCGTAAAAATTCCGTACCCTCTAAAAAAATCGGCGTTTCCATCCCCGCTGCCGACCATGGCTGGGCTGCCGGTGTAGTTTGGAACTCTGAACAGGCGAAAGCCGAGATAGAAGCCAAATATCCGGGTTCTCGGGTGATTGTTCTGACGGCGAAGAACACGAAAGAGCAGACGGACAGCATAGAAACCTTGCTCATGCAGCAAGTGGATGCGCTGGTTGTCATGAGTCAGGATCCGCTTCCTCTTACAAATGTTTGCAAAAAAGCCTTGAAACAGGGCGTGTTCCTTGCCATCGTTTCCAATCCGGTTCCCGATGTCACTCCGGATTTGTTTGTAAACGGTGATAACCGTTCTTTTGGTATTGCGGGCGCGAAAGCGATTGGCGAGTCATTGAGCGGAAAGGGCAAAATCGTGATTATGAAAGGTCAGCCGTGCCCGATTGATAATGACCGTGTCGGTGGATTCAAGGAAACGCTCCAAGCTCAATTCCCTGAAATTACACTGATTGATGAGGGCGATGCTTTCTGGAATGCCCAGAAGGGACAGCAGCTCATGGAAACTTTCCTGCAGAAACATCAGCAGATCGACGGCGTCTGGGCTGGCGATGATGACGTCCTCGAAGGCGTTCTCAAGGCTTATGAAAAGTCCGGCAGAACCGATGTTCAGGTCATCGGCGGCCGCTACGGTCTGGGCAGCAAGGATACGCCTCCCGCCTCCGTGTTCGCCGTCTATGACGAGCTGAAGCGCGACAATATGAAGCGCCAGTTCACCATCGGCATCGTGGACGACGTGACCAATCTGAGTCTGCCTTAGCCTGAGGATTGCCCCAACACCGCAGCCA
>CALCCZ010000186.1 GCA_937900075.1 uncultured Lentisphaeria bacterium | reverse complement strand
TAAAAATAAATGCTGTTGCCACTGCTCTTCTTTGAAAAATTATACTTTCTGTAATGAATACTGTAAATATATTGCAAAAAATCCTTTATGCTGCTTTATTAAAACTTTTATATATTCATTCCTTATTTTTTTATTTTCATTCTTGGGTTAAATCTTCATTAAATAATAAAGAAGCAGATATTTACCATTATCTGCAGAATCGGATAGTAGATATGAAGAAGGTCCGACAGGGCCATATTCATTCCGTCAAAAGGATCGTTTCCAAGAAGTGAAAACTTGAATGCGGCTACTCCCGCACCTATAAAAAGATTGCCGAAGATGCACATAAGAATTCTTATGGCTCTCTCATTTGATTTCATATTTTTAAGTCTCATGTCTGTATTATAATTGATAAACAGGGCAGGTGTAAGAGCAAATGAGAATTAACTGGTACGGAATATTACTATTAACGGGAATCGCTTCGGGTTTTGTCTCTGCGACTTTGTTGGGAGCTTCCTGCAAAATCAAAAGACAGACTCTTGCTTACACCGCGTTTCTTAACCTTCTATGTGTCCTGGTATTTTCTTTTATGGACATAGCGCCCATTAACTTCGGTCATGTGTTAGTTATTCCGAAAGAACATCATACCAGTACAGCAACGATACCCGAGGCGACCGCGGGGAGAATGTTCCTTGTGGGGGCGCGCATTGGAGCAGCGATGCGGCATGGTCTGGATGCGGATGGATTTAATCTGCATTTGTCCGATGGAACCGTAGCCGGACAGGTCGTTATGCATGCGCATCTTCATGTTGTTCCGCGCTGGACGGATGACGGATTCCATTGGAATTGGCGTCAGTTGAAATATGAGTCGGATGCTCACAGGCTTGAAATTCAGGAAAAGATCCGTGAAAAGTTCCGTTTGCAGTGTGATGATGCGGAAAAGCTGTTGAATGAAGAAGAACAGGAATCCGGTACCCATCACGATTGAACGGCGGCAAATTGGGGCGGCGGACAGTTTTTGCCGACGGTAAGGAAAGGTGTCCGGCACGGAGATCGTTGTCTGATAAGAAACAAATACGATTTTTGGATGGATGGAAGAAAATGTCTCACGAATTTGTACATTTGCATTTACACTCGGACTATAGCCTGCTGGATGGAGCTTGCGCGATTTCCTGGGCGAAGTTGAAAGATGCTACCGGCAAGACGGATATTGTCGGAATGGCGAAAGAGCACGGGATGAAAGCTGTGGCGTTGACCGACCATGGCGTGATGGGCGGCTGTTTTGAGTTTTACAATGCCTTGAAGAAAGAGGATATCAAACCGATTATCGGCTGTGAGACCTATCTGGCGCCGTGTTCCCGGACCGTGAAGAGCATAGAAGTGCCCAATATACGCGGTTTTCATCTGATTTTGCTTGCGGAGAATAATGAAGGGTACCATAATCTGTGTAAACTGATATCGGAAGCCCACACCAGCGGATTCTACTATAAACCGCGTATTGATAAGGATTTGCTCCGGGAATATCATAAGGGGATTATCGGTATGAGTGCCTGTCTGCAAGGGGAGATTGCCATGGCGGCGCGCATGCAGGGACATGATGCAGCGAAGAAGATTCTGACGGAGTATCTGGATATATTCGGTCGTGAAAACTTCTATTTGGAAATCATGTATCACGGTGGACCGGAAGGGACGATACAGATTTTACCTGAAGATATTCGTGAAAACTATCTTGAGATGACGGAAGCGCAAAAGACCGTGAACCGTATTCTGATAGAGCTTTCGCGTGAAACCGGGGTGCCGTTAGTAGCGACCAATGATGTTCATTATCTGCGGAAGGAACATGCGAAGGCACACGAAATTCTGTTGTGTATTCAGACACGTACGACCATGAATACTCCGGGTCACATGCGTTTGTCCTCCGATGAATTTTATTTCAAGAGCGGGGATGAGATGTATGAGATATTCGGGAATGAAGTTCCGGAGGCATTGAGCAATACGCTGGAAATAGCGGAACGCTGCAATGTTTCCATTGATTATGAGAATCATTATCCGCAATTTTTTCCGCCGGAAGAGTTTATCAAGACGCTGGATGCCGAACAGATCCGCGTGACATCTGTTGAGGAAATCGAGAAAGAAATCGCTGCGAACCATGAAAAAAATCCGGAGAAGCCGGTTCCCGATGAAGCAGCGAAGCAGAAGATGGTGAAAGATCGTATTATATTGAAGAATGCGGCATCCTATTTGAAGAATATCTGTCTGTACGGGACGGGTGAAAATTCTGTATGCGGTTACAAGGTGAAATATGGCTATGATCCGTTCAATCCTCCGGAGGAGAAGAAAGCGGAGGCGGAGCAGAATTTGAAGCGGATGGAATATGAACTTGAGATTATCAACAGGACGAAATATCCGAGTTATTTTCTGTGTGTCTGGGATTTCATCAACTGGGCGAAGGAACATGGTATTCCGGTTGGTCCCGGGCGTGGATCCGGGGCTGGTTCGATTGTGGCATATCTTTCGGGAATCACGAATATTGACCCGATGAAATATGACTTGCTGTTTGAACGTTTTCTGAATCCTGATCGGGTATCGCCGCCGGATTTTGATACGGACTTTTGTGAACGTCATCGTCAGGATGTGATTGACTATGTAGTGAATAAATACGGAGCGGATTGCGTATCACAGATTGGCACATACGGGACCTTGAAGGCGAAAGTTGTTCTGAAGGATATTGCACGAGCACTTGACCGCACGCCGTCTGAGGGCAATATGATAACGAAGTTGGTGCCGGACGATCCGAAAATGACTCTGTCGAAAGCGAAAACGGAATCGCCGGATTTCCGGGAACTTCTGGAAAAAGAGCCGTGGGTGAAAGAAATTTATGATTACGGAATGACTCTGGAACAACTGAATCGTCAAATGGGCATACATGCTTGCGGAGTGATTATCTGCAATCAGCCGCTTGCCAATCTGGTACCGCTGGGACATGGAGCGCATGATGAAGTGATAACGGAGTATGTAGCCCCGCTCTGTGAGAACATCGGTTTGCTGAAGATGGACTTTTTGGGGTTGCGAACTCTTACCGTGATACAGGATGCCTGCGACAATGTTTTCAAAAACCGCGGAATCCGTTTGGATATGGATCGTATCCCTCTGGATGACAAGAAGACATACGATTTGTTGAATAACGGGGATACGGTTTCCGTGTTTCAGCTGGAATCCGGAGGTATGCAGGAATTGTGCCGGAAGTTTGGAGTGGAGAATATTAAACACATTATCGCCTTGGTAGCGATTTACCGGCCTGGCCCCATGCAGTTCATAGATACCTTTGTCGGACGCAAAAAAGGTACGATTCCGACAGAATACGACCATCCGAAGATGGAGAGTTTGCTGAAAGAGACTTACGGGATTATGCTGTATCAGGAACAGATTATGCAGGTGGTACAGGTGCTTGCCGGATTCAGTTTGGGACAAGCTGACATCTTGCGTCGTGCGATAGGTAAGAAGAAAATCAAAGACATGAATGCCCAGCATGACAAGTTTATTATCGGATGTGAAAAAACGAACAACATTCCGAAGGAGCAGGCGGAAGTCATTTGGGAAAACATCAAGAAATTTGCCGACTACGGGTTCAATAAATCGCACAGTGCAGCTTACGCTTTGATGTCCTATCGTACCGCTTATCTGAAAGCCAATTACCGTGCGGAGTTTATGGCGGCGGTAATGACGAGTGAATTATCCAACAGCACAAAAATAGCATTTTTAATCAGCGAGTGTCGCGATGCGGGTATTCCGATTTTGCCGCCGGATATCAATTCCAGCGATGTGAATTTTTCTGTAGACGGAAAGACGATCCGATTCGGACTGGGAGCTATCAAGGGATTTGGAACGGGAGTATCAGAAAGCATTATTGCTGCGCGGAAAGATGGTCCATTCAAGTCTATTACCGATTTATTGAAACGGACGGATGGTATCAATGCAAAAGCACTGGAAAATCTGATTCGGGCAGGTGCATTGGATACATTGAATCTGAAACGCTCGCAACTTGTGGCAATGATAGAGCCGGCACTTGCCTGCGCAAACAGTCATAAACGCGACAAAGAAAGCGGTCAGATGGGGTTATTTGACATGCTGGACGGTGATGATTCCTGTGATGTGGATGTTCTGGAAATCCCGGATATTCCTGAGTTCAGCGAAGAAGAACGCCTGGATAATGAGAAGACACTTCTTGGATTCTATGTATCCGGGCATCCGCTTCAGCGTTACGAGAAGATTATAAAATCCTATTCGTCGGCAAAACTTTCAGAAATTCTGCAGATGCCGAACGACATTGGTGTTAAACTTGGCGGAATGATCACCTCTCTGCAGCGGAAATTAACCAAGAAGGATCAGAAAGCGTTTGCGATTTTCCAATTGGAGGATATGACGGGGAATATAGAGTGTCTTTGCTATAATCGTATTTATGAAAAATGCAAGGAAGCTCTTGTTGATGGCGCGACGGTTTTTGTCCGTGCGCTGACCAAGGTTGGCGATGAGGAGAATTCCACGCATTCTCTGATGGTGGAAGATGTGATTCCGCTGGAAAATGTTTATGGTACAGATACGGCGGAACTGTATGTCCATATTGAAGCGGGGAAGCATACGCGGGAGCAAATTTCCCAGCTGGCAGCTTTGCCGGGTCGTTATCCGGGAAAGATTCCGTTGATTCTCTGTGTGCATACAGCGGATGGTCTTGCCGCATTTGTAGAGACGGGGAGCAGTTTTTCCGTAACGGTTTCCAGCGAGATGTTGACGGAACTTTACGACATAGTAGGGAGTGAGTACTGCAAACTCAAATCTGTTCCGGATGTTCCGCAGCCGCGGCCGCACTATAACAACAAGGAACAACAAATGGAGAGTGTAAAATCATGAATATGCGTTGTCTGAAGCACATTTTTCTGTCGTTTTGTCTGACCGGGGGTGCCTTTATTTTATCTGGTCAGAATGCGCCTATGGAAAAGGTAGCGGATATGGGAGAAGAAGATCATGACCCGTATCAGGATGCCTTGCAGTCTATCCGCACAGCCGTACATCCTCTTTATAAATTCAACAATGTTATGCGTTTTGTTATTGAGCCGGGCGAGGTTTCTGACCGGAAGGTAGAAGCTGTCCGGATTGTCTTCAGTGGTATTCCATTGGCGAAGGCAGTAGATGCAGCCAATGCGAGTCCTCAGCTGAAAAAGACGGAGTATGGAGACATTGTCATGATTCCAGTAAACACCGGATTCCGTTTAGATAAAGCTCTTGCGCTTCCCAATGTTGTGAGAAAAAAAGAGTCTGCTGACTTTTTTTACAGTCAATACGGGTTGGAATGGCGGAAATTAGAGACGGGTTTGCAGCGTTACACTTTGTACTTGGGAAAGAATGAGGACTATTATTTTTTCGGGACCTGCAATCTTCCGATTCTGGTTATTCTGCAGAACAAGCTGAAACTGAAGGGTGGATTTGTTGCGGAGAAGTATCTTGCAGCAGCGTTGTCGGTTCAGGATACCTTTTTCTATACCGCCGAGGCAGCATCCCGACTGTTGCCGGCTTTTGGCGATGCCGGACTTCCCTATTTGCATGAATCGATAAAAAAAATCGGTTCGTTGGATGAGGGTGCCTATCCGCATTTTCGTGTTTTGGCAGGGATTGGTTCGGATAAATCTTTCGAGATGATGAATACCTATGCAGCTGCGCATGATATGA
>CALCCZ010000185.1 GCA_937900075.1 uncultured Lentisphaeria bacterium | reverse complement strand
ATGAATGCTGCCAAATATTTAAAAGAAAACGGATCGCCTTTGTACAATACGTCAAAAATGGCCTTGGTTTTGCTGAAGTTTTTTACGGATTTGCCACTTGTTCTGAACCACTTTACGTTCAGCGGAGAACCACATTAACGTAACAGGCGCCAGAATAAAAATGAGATAAAGGCACACCAGCAAAGTAAAGGATGAAACAGTTATCATTTTTTAATCTCCCGGTCCCATGATTTCAATCTGCCATTATCAATCAGACTGTCCCAATCGGAGGCAGCATTTGTCTTTCCCCAATAAACGGAAAAGAAGGAATTGTCTTTTTTCTGAAAACGTGTCTTCACACCCGGCAACAATAAGGCTCTTTCCAGCGTTGATTTTGCATAATTATCCAGTGTGGAATCACCGCAGGATTTCATAATCAGCACGTCATAGTCCGGCATGGAATCTTTGGATGACCGGGCTTTCAATTTTAGCAAAGTCACACCATTCGCGGCAAATGCAGCAACCGGGAAGTCCGGTAACGCTTTTCCTTTTATGAAAAAGGTACCGTATTTATCGCGCCAAAGTGGCAAAGGAACCGGTTGAGCAGACGCTTTTTCCATTACTGATGATGGTACATGAAGCAAGGGGAATGCCAACTTTCCGACTTCCACATCACGGGAAGTGTCCGGCAAGGATGATTTTTCTGTCTCTGTTCCGACAGGATAAGGGTCATTCCAGAGGACTTTGTCCGTTTCCGGCAAAGCGGCCTCTTTGAAATCCGGCATCCGGGAACTATTTTCATCGACAGAATAAACATACCCATACTGCGGGTTATCCTGAAATCCCTGTAAGAACAAAGCCGGATCAACCGCCGGTTTCAAAGCGGGCAGCTGCTTATAAGCGACATGGCTGAAATCCAAGTCCGGTGCTGCTGACGGGGATTTTGGCGTCTGCACACGGAACAGGAGAAAGAAAAGGTAATGAAGCAATGCCGCAATCAGCAGGGAAGCAAACAGATAACGTTTAAAACCACGTTCTGTCAGTGGATTCCACCAGTACTGTTCTTTCGGTTTTTGCGTTCCCCGGTCCGGCATGATTTTATTTTCCGTTTTTTCCATCCGATAAACCGACGGGTGCCGGTTTTACGGGAGTTTCCGTCATGACAACTACACTCAAATCCTTTTCTTTCGCAGCATTGAGAAGAGTCAATAAGACCTGAACAGAGATATTCTTATCCGTGCGAACTGCAATTGTTTTATGCTGTCCTTTCTGCGTATCGGCAATACCGGAAAAAGTATTTTTGATTTTCTCGCGGAGTGTTTCATCGGCATGGGGGTCACCGGAATTATACTCCCAGGACTGGTCTTGGAAAAAAAACTGAAGAACGCCGTCATTCTTTCTGGAAATCGTCATAATGTACCTCAGGTTGACATCCGCGCTGGAAACAACATCCGATGAAGGAAGTCTGACACTGTCATTCAAGATTACACTTTGACCGGGTACATTGACGGAAGTAGTGGAAGCCACGAAAATCAGGAGCAGAATAAAAAACAAACTCAGATAAGGGAAAAAAGAGGGCATTCCCTTGAATATCTTCAAATGCGGTCGGACATGTATCAAAGTACTTCGATTATCCATCACAAGTTTTCCTCAGGATTTTTCGTCCATGTCAAGGGGCGTTTTTTTGCTTGCAGCAGCATCCGGCTGTAAATGCTGTTCCAATATCCAGGCTGCTGCCTTCTCCATTTCATTACAGAAATGGGAAGCCCGTGACAGAAGATAGTTATAAGCCACATGGCAGGGAATTGCGACAACTAAACCGGTTCCCGTGCAGAGCAAGGCAGTACGTATGCCGGAAACAAGTTTATCAATGACCAATCGTCCGCTTTCCACAAGCAGGGCATCATACAATCCCCAGATTGTACCGGCCAAACCGAGCAAAGGCGCGATATAGGCAATGGTTGCCAGAGAACTGAGGAACTGTTCGAGCAAGGGAACTTCATTCAAAATCTGCTTTTCCATAGACTGGCGAATCGCATAGATACTGTCCTCGGTACTGACACCCTTTTTTGACGGATTCGCCTGCGGACATGCGGAAATGGCATCGCGGATAATACGGGCAACCGGAGTATTGACATCATCGCAAACACGGAACACTTCATCCTGTTTGTTTCTGTTGCTGAGGAAACGCCGGTATGCGACTCCCAGATTTTCCACTTCATCCTTTCTCATTTCAAATCTGCGGAACTGCCACCACTTGTAACAAAAGATAGCCAAAGCGGGAACTCCGCAAAACACCAGAATGAGCCACATAAAGGGACCACCCTGACTGAAAAAGAACCAAATGGTATGTGTATTAATCATTTTTCAAGTTCTCCTGATTGTTTTTCAATTTTCTTTTTTTCAATTTATTAAATTGCTTTCTCAACTGCTTCAAGTTGTTCTTGTCTGCGTTTGTCTGCTCGGCAGAACAAATGGCTTTGTCCAGAGATTCCATGATATCCATACTCAGCACGGCACCCTGATTTTTCAGAAGATGAATCATGTTTTCTATGCCTTTCTCCAGCCAGAGAAGATCGGACTGCGTGGTTATCGTCATATTCATGAGTTCCATGTATCCGGCGGTAGCCTCATCATATTTCAAAGCACATTCATGGCAGCGCGCAATTTTGTACAAAGTCATTATTTTATATTCCGCAGGGAAACTATCCCCGGAATCCAACATGGATTTATACGTCTGGCAGGGGATATTGTATTCTCCGGGATCGGAACTGCTGCCCGCTTTCGCAAACCGGCAATCGGCTTCCGCCCCGAGAGAGACCCAGTGAAGCTGTTTCGGACATGCTTCCCCTTTCGAGTTCACTTCACGCGCTTTTCCGTATTCTTCAATTGCCTTATCGAATAAAAATTGTTTTTTCAGAATCTCGCCCCGCAAATAATGCGCTGCGAAGATGAACTCCGAATCTGCATACTCCGCAATCAGTTTGTCTAAAATTTCGGCTGCCGTCGCATAACCACTACTTCCCCTCTGATACTCGGAAAAAGCCCGCAAATACAAAGCACTCGCCTCTTCTGTACGGTAGAATCGACCGGATTCACTGTTTTCTTTTTGCCTTTCTTCCAATTTATCCAGCCAGAGAATGGATTTATCCGGATCGGAACTGTATTCCGTCGCCAATTTCAACAGCGATTTCGCCGTGTATTCCGATTCCGGATACTTCTGCTGCAACTGCTCAGCCACTTTTTCCGCTTCGGCCCGCTTGCCCGTAAGCAGATTTCCCACCATCAGCCAATACCCGGCGAAAGCGGCCGGTTTCTCCGTTTCGCAATTTTTGAATATACTGGAAAAATATTCGTTTGCCTTCTGAATTTTTCCGTTCCGGAAACTCAGAACTCCCGCCTTGCGCAAAGCATCAAATTTTTCCGGAGCTGTAATATTCTCCAGCGCAGCATAATTGCCGTAATCCCGGCATGCAAGTTCCATTTGTCCAAGCCCGGAAAAAGCGTCAGCACGTTCCAAAAGAACAAAAGGAATCTCGGCAAAGGGATGCTTATTCAGAAAAACCGTACAAACGCGGGCGATAGCTTCATTCGCCTTGTTCTTATCTTCCGATTTGTCCCGTCCCTTCCTGTACAAATCTATTACGATATGAATGGAAGGCAGAAAAAGTTTCTGGTCATTGGACTGACCGATTTTTTCATACAAAGCAGATGCGCCCGGAAAATCACCAGTCCGTCTCAATAATTCTGCCCGGTACCACATCGCCTCGAAAGACTGTTCGCGTCCCTCAAAATACACCGCACGCAACGCCTCCGCGGTAAGAGCATCCTCTCGTTTCAGGCGTTCCTGAAAACGTTTCGCAAATAGTTCACCGGCGGAAACATTTTCCTTTTTCCGCTTCAACTCCGCAAAAATCTGCCCGTACAGTTTGACTGCAGCCAAACGTTCCGGTTCATCCGGTTTGGATTCTTCATCATAATGAAACAGCAAATCCGCGATTTCCTGTTTCAATTCAATCGGGACGTTGGGACGGCAGAAAACGGAAAAATTCTCATCCCGGACAACCAAGGCCCGTGCAGCATCGGGCTGACCGGAAAATTTCAGGGTCCGTATGAACTCGGAAACGGCGGTATCCAAATCGAAAACTGTCTTTGCGTATTTTGCAGCCAGCCTGTAATAATCCAGAGAGAGGTCAAAGTTCTGCAACCGTAGCATATCCGCAATATTGAGAGCAATGGAATACAGAATCGAATCGGAAGGCATCGAATCCGGAGTACGCAGAACAACATCGGAAATATCATCCTCAGGAATCTTTTCCCCTTTTTTCAAACGCACAAAAATACTGAGCAAACGCTTCATCTGGAGAGCATATTCATCTTCCAGATTGAAATTGAGAGTTTTCAGCATATTGGAAGCGGAACCGGACTTCCCGCCCGCTGCCAATGCAAACAGATACAAACCTAACACTTTCGTTTCACGGGGCGTCAATACTCCCTTCGGAGATTCCGACAGAACATCCCCGGTTCCAAGACCCGGAATCATTTGCCGGACGGTTTCCGCTGCAGCATCATACTCCCGCAGCAGCAGATACGCCAAAGCCAGCGGTTGCAATACCTGCACATCACCGACAGGGGCACTGCCGGGACGTTTCGATTTCAGCTGTAGCAATATCTCTTTTGCTTTACGAATGGACTCGGCCGAATTTCCCAAAAGAGCGATTTCCGCCTCAAACAGCTTGATCATATAGTGCTCGTCCGAAAAATCACCGGTCGTTCCATTTCGCTTCACAAACTGTTTATATTCTTCCAGAATGTCTTCCGCCATTTCCCGGCGGGCTCCGGAAATCCGGGCCATGATTTCCCCTTCGTATGCAGTTTTCACCTCGCTGTAATAGGCAGGGGAATCTACCGGCACTTCTCTGCGGCATTCGGCATAAAAACTCGCAGCAGAATCAAAATCTCCACGACGCAGCGCGTCATCCGCATTTCTCCGCTTCTGCAGAAAATTATTGCCGCCAACCGGCTCCACATACATGCCCGGACTGTCGTACAGGTCAATATCCTGTTCATCCGATGTATTGATAAACTGCTCGCCGGGAGGCGGTGTACCCACAGATATTTTTTTACGGTGCGGCCCCTCCACACTGTCCGGCATCTGCGCAGCACAGCAGACTACTGCCATTCCGGCAGAAAGAACTCCAAGCAGCTTATGAATACGCAAGGTCATGGAAAATCACCTTTTTATTCTTCAGGCGGAATTTCCTGTTCGTCTGCAGATTCCTCTGCAACTGAATCCACATCACTGCCGGAACCTTTCCGTTCCGCCAGAATCTGTTTTATCTTTTCATACAGCCGTTTCTGCAAATCTGCATCCTGACGGATCAATTCCTTGGTGGCATCCCTGCCCTGTCCCAGCTGTTCTTCTCCAAAGGAGAACCAGGAACCGCGTTTTTCAATAATTCCGAAATCACAAGCTACATCCAGAATGGACCCGGCACGGGAAATTCCTTCATTGAAGTTAATATCAAATTCAGCCACTTTAAACGGCGCAGCCAGTTTGTTCTTTACCACTTTCACACGAACACGATTGCCGGTAGCCTCTCCGCTGCTGTTTTTCAACGCCTGCGTCCGGCGGATATCCAAACGCACGGAACAATAGTATTTCATGGCATTGCCGCCGGGTGTCGTTTCCGGATTGCCGAACATTACTCCGATTTTCTCACGCAACTGGTTTGTGAAAATACAGCAAGTCTTGCTGTTGCTGATCGCAGGAGTCAATTTTCTCAATGCCTGAGACATCATACGCGCCTGCAACCCCATGAAAGAATCGCCGATATTACCTTCAATTTCACTCTTGGGAACCAAGGCTGCGACAGAGTCAATCACCAACACATCAACCGCATTGCTGCGGACAAGCGTTTCCGCTATGTTCAGGGCATTTTCCCCGCAATCCGGCTGCGCAATCAGCAAATCATCAATATTAACTCCGATTTTCTGGGCATACATCGGATCCACCGCATGTTCCGCATCAATGAAAGCCGCAGTTCCGCCCGCTTTCTGCGCATTCGCTATCACATGCATACACAAGGTCGTTTTACCGGAGGATTCCGGCCCGAATATCTCAATAATTCTGCCACGCGGCAATCCCATGATTCCTAAAGCAATATCCAGAGAAAGCGCCCCCGTACTGATGGAAGGAACATCCACCACACGACTGTCGCCCAGACGCATAATCGACCCTTTTCCAAAGGTCTTTTCTATCTGACCGATAGCAATTGCCAAATTCTTTCCGCGCGCATCCTGTGCAGCCGCCGGAGCTGCTGCCGTAGCCTTTTTGTCTGTCTTTTCCGCCATTGTTAATTGTCCTGTTTTTTTGTTTTTTACTGTCTCTTGCAACGAAAAATCATATATCAAGATCTTTCACGCCCGCAGCGTGCTTCTCTATGTATTCCCGACGGGGTTCCACATCATCACCCATCAGCAGAGAGAACATATATTCCGCCTGGGCAGCATCTTCCATGGAAACCCGAATCATTTTACGCTTCTGCGGATCCATTGTGGTTTCCCACAACTGTTCCGGATTCATTTCACCCAAACCTTTGTAACGCTGAATTTTCAAACCGCTGCGGCCATGTTCCTTGATCAGCTCAAAAAGTGCTTTCATGGATGTTATGGTATTTTCGCTGTCTTGGGTAACGGCAACTTCGGTTTCCTGTTCTTCCGTATCCGAAGCTCCTTCAGCAACACTTGTCTGTTCTTCCGCCTCCGGTCCTTCTTCCTGTGCTACAGCTGAATCATTGTCTTTTTTGATAATTTCAAACAATGGTTCTGTACCGGAGAAAATGGTCTTGGGGTCATACCCGGCTGCACGAACCTCAGCTGCCTGTTCGCTGCAGGCTGCCGCCTCATACAGCTGAACAATGTTAATCGCAGTATGCAAATGACGGACCGCAGGAGCATTTTCATTTTCCGGCTGCATTCCGGACTCATCCGGGGTCATGGGAGTCAAACGTTTTTCCGCCTCAATAATGACTTCTTCCTCTTCCTCGCGGGTATAAACCAGCTTTTCAGTCAGAGTACCATCATTTTCATGAATGGAAATCAACTCGATCGGGAACTTGCCGTCTTTTTCCAACGTAAGATAGTAATCCGGATCAACACCATGCCGGTGAAGTCCCTGGGTAATCTGTTCCGCTTGCGATACAAATCGGGTAATTTTCAGAATTTCATCCGTCTGAAGAAGTCTGTCTTCTTTTATGTTCTTGACCAGAACATCTTCGCATCCGAGATCCACCAAATAATGGTCCAGCTGTTCATCGCTGTCAATGTAACGTTCATTATGCCGTTTCGTCACTTTATACAGAGGCGGTTTGGCTAAATAAACATAGCCCTTTTCTATGAGTTTCTTCATATTCCGGAAGAAGAACGTCAGGAGCAGCGTTGCGATATGAGAACCATCTACGTCAGCATCGGTCATGATTACGATTCTGTGATAACGCAATTTGTCCTCATAGAAAATTTCAACCGTATTTCCATCTTCGTCATGTGTCGTACCGAAACCGCATCCAATCGCGGAAATCAGACTCTGGATTTCCTTGTTGTCCAAAATCTGGTTCACACTCGCCTTCTCCACATTCAGCAACTTACCGCGAATCGGCAGAATCGCCTGGAATTTGGAGTTTCTTCCCTGCTTCGCAGAACCGCCGGCTGACTGACCCTCAACAATGTACAATTCACATTCCGAAGCATTTTTGGACTCGCAATCTGCTAATTTGCCCGGCAGAGAAAAGCCTTCCAAGGCACCTTTGCGCTGGACTTGTTCACGGGCTTTTCTTGCAGCTTCCCGGGCCTGGGCGGCAATAATCGCCTTTTCCACAATACTTTTGGCATTACCCGGATTTTCCTCCAAATACGTGGATAATGTACTGTTCACTACAGAATCCACAATACCGCGTACGGAACTGTTGCCCAACTTTGTTTTTGTCTGACCTTCAAACTGCGGATCCGGAACCTTCACACTGACAATAGCCGTCAGACCTTCCAAAGTATCCTGGGAGGTCATTGACTTTTCCTGCGGAATCAAATTGCTGGAGTGAGCATAGTTATTCAAGGTACGCGTCAGTGCCGTCTGAAAACCCGTCATGTGGGTTCCGCCTTCATGCGTATTGATGTTGTTTGCATAACTGAAGACATTCGTCTGGAACTGGTCATTGTACTGCATCGCCACTTCCACATCGATACCTTCTTTCTCTTTATGCATATAAATCACGTCTTCATTAATCGCTTTTTTATGCTCGTTCAGCATCTTTACGAACTCACTGATACCACCCTCGTAGAAGAACACTTCCGAACGTTTCTCCGCACCACGCTCATCAGTCAGCGATATCCGGACTCCGCGATTCAGAAATGCCAGTTCACGCAACCGGGAAGCAAGCGTATCCCAGACATAAACCGTCGTTTCCTGGAATATCGTTCCGTCCGGCAGGAATGTCACGGTCGTACCACGATCTTCCACCTGCCCTAACTCACGCAATTTACGAACCGTCACACCTTTTTCAAAGCGGATATCGTAAGCCTTATGGTCCCGGTGAACTTCTACTTCCATCCAGGCGGACAAGGCATTGACGCAGGAAACACCTACTCCATGCAGTCCGCCGGATACTTTGTAAGAATTGTGGTCGAATTTCCCGCCCGCATGCAGTACGGTCATTACTACTTCCACTGCCGGAATCCCAAGGTCTTTATGCATATCAATCGGTATTCCGCGTCCGTTGTCGCGGACGGTTATGCTGTTATCCGGATGAATCGTCACTTCCACTAATGACGCATACCCGGCAAGCGCCTCATCTATACTGTTGTCCACCGTCTCGTACACAAGGTGATGCAAACCGCGGACACTGGTGTCGCCAATATACATACTGGGACGCTTCCGAACAGCTTCCAATCCTTCCAACACGGTGATTTTATCCGCTGTATATTCGGACTGATCCGCGGGCACAGATGCCGCAGTCTCAACTGCGACTGGCGTTTCAAGTTCATTTTCTGACATGTAGTTCTCCCAAGTGATTTCAAATCTTATACGAGATATATTCTTATTTTTCTAATATAATAATATATCGAACGGGACTCTCTTTTTCAAGTTTTTTTTGTGTTTTTTACGAAAGTTTTTACCCTTTTTTGCAATCAGTCAGTGACTTTTTTTACATTTTCCTCAATCCCGCCCAGCACAAACACGAATCCGACTCTCTCAATCCACTTTCTGCAAGGGGAAAGCATTCCGTTAAATCGCCAGACAGTGTCTGACGATTTGCAAGCGAAGACCAAGTTTCAAAGGATACAATTACAACTGTTTGAGTAAACACGATGGATATCGGAATTTCAACAAAAACAGCCCCAACGGGGCGACATGAACCACTCGCGAAGGAAGCCGCCTTGCAGCGCATCCCCGTGCATAACGTTTGAGTTCCGGTCACCTACCCCCATCTCGCTCCGCACAAGCACGAATAACATCCGGCGTTTTACCCTGCAAACCTATAAGTCCTATAGGTCTTATAGGTCCTATTTTTATTTGAGCGAGGAAACAGTCAGATATCCGTTCAAACTCCGCTGTCCTCCGCACGCTTCGGTCTGAACAACGATACGATTTCACTGACTGCAAATAAAATGACGGAACAAAGGACAATTGCGGCCCCGGCGGGAATATTGATTTCCGGCTGAGCCGATGCGATTAATCCGGTAATACAGGACAGGTACCCCGCAAGGAGGGAAAACCAGAACATCTGACGTGTGTTCCGGGCAAAATTTCTTGCTGCTGCAGCCGGAACTACCAGCAAAGCCGTAACTAACACAACACCCGCTGTGCGTACGGAATAAATCACAACCAGAGCAAGAAGTGCAGCAAAAAAATACCGGTAAAATTCTACACGGATCCTGTGAACTGCCGCAAGCATCGGATTGATACCGATCAGCAGCAGCCGGTTGAACGCAATACACTGAAATACGATAAACAGTACCAGCAGCACTCCCAGAATCAGAATCTGGAGCCCGTCAATCGTCAGAATATCACCGAACAGAAACATCCGGACATTCGAACTCATTGAACGGTCGCGGGCAACAATGGCAAGTCCGAACGCCGCCACGGCAGAGAATACCACACCGATAATCGTATCCGAGGAAAGACGACTGCCACGTTTCAACAGCATCACCAGCAATCCCACGACAACCGCTGTAACCGGCATTGAAAATTCAATGGGTAATGCACAGAGCAATCCAATCGCCGCACCCGCAAATGCGGAATGACCAATAGCATCGGAAAAGAACGCCATACGCGCATTGACAACCTGAATGCCGGATATTGCCGAGAGCGGCGCAATCAACAGCAATGCCAGCATGGCCCGCTGCATGAATGCAGCCTGCATACACGAAAACGGAAACAGAACGAACATCAGTTCCGATAATTCCGAATTAATGATGTCAATCATAATTTTCCGTCTCCTTCTTCGTGATGATGATGATGACAGGAACAATTCGTAACATGGTCTTTGGCATGTTCCCTGTGATGCGGACAGGACGCATCGCATATCTGTACGTTTCCGGCAAGAAAACTCGGATCCGGAATGCCTAAATGAAGTCCGAAAGTTTGACTGAGTACATCATGGGTCAGCACTTCCCGCGGCTTTCCCTGAGCGATGATTTCGCCTTTCAGACAAATCACATACTGCGCATGTGCCGCAACCGTAGCCAGATCATGACTGACCATAATCTGAGTGAATCCGCGTTTCATCCGAATCCTCTGTAGCAATTCACAGCAAACCTGACCACCCTTGAAATCCACTCCCGCTGTCGGTTCGTCCAATATCAGAATTTCCGGATCCCGCAACAGCGAAGATGCCAGCAGAACCCGCTGCAATTCTCCGCCGGACAGGGTTCCAAGCAGATGTCCGGCAAGTCTGTCACATTCCACTTCATTCAGAATCGCTTCCACCTGTTGTATTTTCTTCCGGGAATACCCGAAAAACAGCGGCAGCCGTTGCAAACCGGCAAGCAGAAAATCCATAACCGTCATCGGCATTTCACGGTCAAACTGCAATTTCTGCGGAACAAATCCAAAACGAACCTTTTTCCGGTCATTCACGGGCGGAAATGTAATTCTGCCCGTATAAGGCTCCTGCCCCAGGATTGCCAGCGCCAAACTGGTTTTTCCCGCGCCATTCGGACCGATTATCGCTGTGGATGTCCCGATAGGTATTGACGCTGTTACGTTCTTGAGAACGTCCAGATTGCCCAGCCGGACCGAGACTTGCTCCATCTCTACGGCGTATGCACTCACTTTTTCTCACTCTCTTCTCCGGAATATACCGATTCCAGTTTCTCTACATTTGCTTTCAAGTTTTCCAGAAACCAGCAACCGGAAACATCCATACTGCCCGAAATCGCAGGATCCAGACGGATGACCTGTACTCCCGTTTCCGCTTGCAGAAGTTTCGCAATATTTTCCGGTGTCTGCGGTTCCGTAATCAGAACTTTCTTTTTCGAACCTTTCAGGATATTAATATTCTTCTGTATCCCCAATGGTGTCAGCTCTTCCGCTTCATCTTCCAGAACTGTTCCCGCAACCGAAAGTCCAAACTCCCGGACCAAACCGGCACAGGTATCGTGCATCAGCAAAACCTCACCCGTTGCCCCACTCTTTCTGCAGCGTTCCGACAAACCTTCCAATGTCTTGTAATACACTTCTGCGTTCCGTTCGAAAATTGCACTGTCCTCTGGATCTGCCTCCTTCAAAGCAGCAACCAGTTTCTCTACCATCCTGCGACATGTACCCGGCGCGGAAAAACAGTGCGGGTCCGTTTTTGTGTCCGATTGGTCTACTCCCGTCAAATTGAAGGATTGCAAATCCGGCTTCACCGAACGGATAGACTTCATAATATGAGAATCCAGACCGCCGCCGTTCCAGAAAACATAGAGCTTGCGTACACCCGAGAACTGTAAAAGTTCATTCGGCGAAAGCGCATAATCATGGGGACAACCGGTATTTGCGGGCACTAAAAGCCGGATTGCAGGCAAATGTTTTGCTCCAGATGCCAAATCATTCGTCATCAGCCAAATGGGATACGTCGTGCAAAGAATTTCCTGTTCGGTTGAAGGCCCGGCATTTCTGCCGCAGCCCGCAAACAGAACTGCACCAATAATACTGCACACTATCAAAACAAGTTTACTTGCATTCATCATGACAAACCTCCTGCCCGTCTGCTCCCCCCACGCACTCCGATTGCGATTCCGCTGCATCGCACTTGATTTCGTAGCCATTGCACTCTTCACAATGCTCCAAATGATGCGTTTTCAGAAAACTCGCCCAGTGTTTCCTCTGATGAGGATTCAAAATACCCGTTCCACCGCAAAACGGACACGTCTCATCCAATGCCGCCAGAATCGCGGCACGGATAAATTCCGATTTATTGGGGATCTGTTCTAAGGCACGATTCATTTCTTCATCTGCCTTAAATGAAATTACAGTCTGTTTCATAATGTGAGCCTTTCTGATATTGAGGTTATGGTACAATATAATACAAAGTATTACTTTTTTCAAGCCGGACTGGCAAAAAATATAAAATTTTCTTTTCACACATAACGCCCAAGCAATCACGAATAACATCCGGCGGTTTGCTATCTACTATCCACTATCCACGGGCCGATTACTTTCCCCGGGAAAAAAGCTCAACAGGAGTTGCAATCCTCCACTTATGGTGTAAATTTACGGAAATGGAAAATAATTTCAATACAGGAGTTCAAATTATGGCTGGTATCTTCATCAATTCCGATTCGCAAAATTTCTGGAACTGCAAAAAATTCAGTCCCACGGTTCAATACGTTAAATACGACGTGGATTTCTACACCTCACGCGGCGGGGTGGAAGCATTATTCTACAATATGAACTTTCAGAGAATGTTCTTTCCGACGGAAATCGGCACAATTGCCTGGAAAGACTGTGACTTCAGAGAGGACGGCTCCGTCTGGTTCCGCGGACAGAAACTGCCGGAGGAACAGGGCAAAAGTTTCCGCAACTTTCTGAGCAAAGTGCGCGCCATGCATGAACAGGTGCCGGATTTTATGTCCATCCGTTATCACTACTGCCACGAAAAATAATCTGACCTATTTATGTATCGTGATGGGCGGAAAAGAAACGAAAGACAATTAATCAGAACGT
>CALCCZ010000184.1 GCA_937900075.1 uncultured Lentisphaeria bacterium | reverse complement strand
AACATCACAAAACGGGAATCGAACACGATCGGCGACCAGAACAGTGCCGCCATTTATATCAGCGGCAGTAAAGTCGTCATCAGCAACTCTATCTTCGAAAAAAATACCAGCTGGGGCAATGGCGGCGCACTCCGCATCGTCACAAATACAGCGAATGTACTCATCTCCAGTTCCACTTTCCGGGAAAATACGGCACTCAATACCGGCGGTGCGATTTCCGCAGATACCGCTGGAACCGTCCGCATTGAAAAAAGCACTTTCGCCTATAACACATCAAGCAAAGAAGGCGGCGCACTGTATTTAGGTACGGACAACGGCAAGTACTATATTGAGGATTCCACGTTCATCGGCAATATGACCGAAACCGCTTCTGCCGCATCAACAATCCGTCTGCAGAACAATGATATTCTGGTTATCGCCAACTCCACGATTATCACAAATGGTGCATACGGTCTGACTTTCGGCAACAACAGCGCAAAACTTTTCCTCTTAAACTCCATTCTCGTCGGAGCCACAACTTACGATATCAATACGGGCCTCAATAACCTCTACATCTACAACAACATCTACGGAAAAGCCAGCATTGATTTCTCTGTTGACAGTTCTCCGACAGGTACACGGCGTTATCAGGGCAACAAAAAAGATGCAACGGCTCTCAATCTCTTCGGCACTAACGTTATGGAATACTCAACCATTTACACGAAAACTGCCGATACAAAATTCCAGAACGGAGTCTCTTACTATACCTTGACAGATGGCGTCTATACCAAGGCGGAAGTCACTGCCGGCGATACCATATCCGGGGAATATTATACTCTTGCAGGCTATGAGGAAGCCACCGAACCTCTGGCACGCAATTCCGTCACTTATTATACCCTCGTGGACGGAATGTACAAAATCGCCACCATTGAAGAAGGCGAAACGCTCGGTTATTTTGAAGCGGATCAGACAGCTTTCCGCCTGACCACTGATACAAAATTTGTGGAAGGCACTCTGTATTACACTAAGGACGGTGATGATTACAAGCTCGTCACCACCACGACAGGTGCTGCCGTCACGGCAAATACATACTACGTTACGGATTATATCCGCACGCAGGACACTGAATTCCAAGAAGGCAAAACCTATTACCAGTTCCGCGAATGGCGCAATAAGGAAAGTACACAGACTACGGATTTCTACGATGGTGTCCGCATGATGCGTGTCAATCCCGTCGATGTCACCACCGGTGAAACCATTCCCCGTTATTATGTTTACCGTGCTCCCTACACTGTCACCTCCGACAAGGAATTTCAGGAAGGAACGGACTACTACCAGTACGAAAATGTATTCGTTGAAGCCGATGTCACTGCCGGTGCCGAAATCGACAAAATGGTCTATTACGAGTACAAACCGCAACTGGAACTGCTCCTGAACGATGTCGTTTACAACATCTCCGGAGCCAACTTCAAGGCATACTATACTCAAGGCTACAATGAACTCTACTTTACCGGCAATGCCCCTGGCAACGGTACAACGATCAAGGCAGGTGCGGCTTATGCGATTTCCGAATATTATGTCAGTGGCGATAAAGTCGCTCAGGCAGGTGTGGAATATCTGATCCGCGAAGTCGTAACCGATGAAAATACCGGAGTCAAATCCTATCAGTACACGGTGGCGGAAGTGGAAGCCGGCGATGATATTTCCGGTGAAACATACTATATCCATGACCGCGATGCCGCCTACATGAAATCCACCGACTACTGGTCTGCATCCTATGTGTATTACTACTTTACAAAGGATGCCAGCGGAAACTATGTCAAATCGTCCAAAGGCTATGGTGATGGAGACGCCTACAAACTCCTGGATAACACCTACTATCAGCTTGCGTTCTACAAACCCACGTCCGATTTGACCTTCCAGGAAGGAAAAACTTACTACCGCAGAACCAACGATGAAAACAACTGGGACATTGTGTTCACGCGAGCCGGCGAAAGCACACAGGCAAGCGATTACTACGTTTCCACCGAAGTTACTTCCGGTATCTTCGAGGAAGGCGTAACTTACTTTACAAAGAACAACGGAATGTTCGTCAAAGCAAACGTTACCGCAGGCTCTGAAATTTCCGGCTCCTACTACACCTTCGAACGTACCACCGAAACACATTTTGCAGAAGGAAAAACCTATTATAAACTCGCATCACAGTTTGTGGAAAAGGATGTCACTGCCGGTACTGCCATCGAAGGAAAATATTATACGGTCACGCATACGGAAAAAGGCGGATCCGGTGTCATTGCACTGGCAAATGAAACGATAACTCAGACAAATGCCATTGTCGCCCACAACAACGATGCAACGAATGTTTATTACTATTCCACGGATAAGGGCAACACCTGGATAAATACCACAACTAACGCTGAAGATACCGCTGCTGTCAGCCGTCACCTTGCCATTCTGAATACCGACCAGATGGGAAATGACCGTACAACTGCCGATACCATGTATGCCGGTGCATACAATGAAATCAGAAATCCGGATAAAATTGATCTGACGATCAGCGTCGATACCATGTCATTCGAGTACGGTACTTACCGCGAGAACGCAGATCTCACATTCACCTATAATTACGGTATCTTCTCCATTGACTACACAATTTCTTCGGATACATTGAGAAACGCACAAATCAGCGGAGCCGGTTATTACTTTGCCGGCGAATACGATATCGACAGTACCGTAACGATCAAGAGTGTCAAAGCAAGCGGTGTGGTACTCTCCGCTGATGAAAGAAACACTTATTTCAGTTCTCTTACCGGCGAAGTCACTGACGGAGCAAAGTTCATCATCACGAAAAAAGCCATCAAGGTCACTCCCTCCCGTCTGGAATCCGTTGTCGGTGATACACCCGACTTCGCCTACGAAATGCGGCAGGGATCCGTCCTCAAGGGTGATGTACTGAAGTTCCATTATTCCGTTACAGACGAACGCGGGAATGAAATTGAAGAGTTCGGTGAGGAAACACTCAACAACACCTACAAACTGACTATGACGTATCCGTCTGTTCTCTCAACTGCAGCGGATAACCCGAACTATGCTATCACGCTTACCGATGCTTTAGGCAATATCGACACTTCCCCCGAAACCACCCTCACAATTCAGGAAAACTCCCTCTATATCGTTGTCACTACCGGCGGCGACACGGCAACCGACAAGACCCTTCTTATTCAGGATTACAACCAGTGGGTCTCCGAAAAAACCGGCGGTGCTTACATGGTCAATTCCCTGGTGGATGCTATCACGATTGTCAACGAAAACCTTAACCCCAAACGTGTTTTCTACATCTCCTTTGCTCCCGATGTGACAACACTCACCCTCACGAAAACCATTACGGTCGATGCTATTGCCAAAGCAATCTATATTGATGGCGACCTCTCCATCAATGTTCAGCCGAAATATGATGAGGCCGGAAATGAAATCGAAGACACCACTGACTACGGCAGACTCACGATCACTCGTTCCGCCGATGTCATGATGTTCAACAATACCTCCACACAAAAGACCCTGCTCAGTTTCACCGGCATGGATATCCGCGGCGCCGATAAATACAACCGCTTCATCTACAACACCGGCGGACTCGTCCTCGATGACATTACCGTCACGGGATTCATTATGTCGCGGGACAGTGGTAAAAACGGCAGCGGCAGCAATGTCGGCGCTGCCTCTTTCATCTACAACAAGGAAGGTGCCGTTTCCATTTCCAATGCTGAATTTACCAATATGTCCAACACAAGCAACGGTGCTGACAGCATGATCTACTCCACCGGTGAGGACGCTGCTCTTGTCATAGAAGATTCTTCTTTCCTCAACGGTAACAGCAATTACGGCGAAATCATGGTCTCCGGCGGTGAGTTCTCCATGCGCGGAGATATCACTTTCACCAATTCATACCGCGCTGCCGTTGTTCTCGGCAGAGGACCGACGGTCACAAAAGAAGTCGGCTTTGATGTTTATATTGACGGATCCGCACGCAACTATTATCAGGCGAACGGCGTCTGGTATGATGTTATCACTGGCAAAGAAGTCACCAGTGAAGTTTCGCAGTCCAATATAGCGGAAAACATCTTCCGCAGCAATGTGAACATTTCCTTAGTCGATGGCAGTCTTTACTATCAGGTCGGCGCAAAATGGTATTCCGCTGATACTAAAAAGGAAATCACTTCCATTCCCATGCTGGAAAAAATCAATGCCGGTACATACCGGGAAACTTATGTCGTCCGCAGCAGTATTGTCGGTTCCTGCGACGGGAAGGCATATTACCAGAACAACAATCAGTGGTATGATGCGCTTAACGATACGCTTGTCACCGATCAAACCATCATAGACAATATTGTAACCATCAAAAAACCGGACTCTGAAGATCCTCTTCAGACAGCGATGCTCGCACGCGGCATCGCCGGGGGACAGGAAACGGCAGCCGCCTATTACCGTACCGGCGGCAAATGGTACAGCATCATCGGCAGCATCGAG
>CALCCZ010000183.1 GCA_937900075.1 uncultured Lentisphaeria bacterium | reverse complement strand
TCTACTCCAAAGGCGACGCAAACGACATTCTCCGCAAATTCGGCAAGGGCGACGAAGTGACCACTACGACTACCTCCCCTGCTGACATTCAGAAGGCGGTTCTGTCCGGCAAGACTGCCATGTTCCCCGGAGGAACGAACATCAAGCGTTCCCGCGTCGCCGGAGAGTGGCGCATGGAGCTTACCGGCGGATCCATTTACTATCTTCTCTCCAAAGTCGGGAACAGCATCATCACCGAACAGGAAGGCAGCCGGAAACGGTACTTCATCCCGACAGGCGAAAAAGGAAACGCAGTCATTGACCAGCTTATCCAGCTCAGAGGCGGCTTGCAAGGATATCTTGACGGTGCAACCGGACAGCAAGCAGCCCCGTCTGCCGACCTTGCCGGGGAGACATCGCTCGCTGACAGATGGAAACCGGCGGCTACGGTTTCGCCGACGGGGAAGATCTATTCGCCAAATGAGATTGTCGAGATGGCGGCAAAGGAATTTGGACTTCCCATCACCAAAGGACACGTCCAGAGCCGCAATGCAAGGGGCGAATATCATCCGCAGTTCGATTCCGTCCGACTGAAAGAGGCAGACAACCTTCCGACGATGGCGCACGAAATCGGGCACCATATTGACTACTCCTTTGATTTCATTGACGGCGCTTCCGGAGATACCCGCGCTGAACTTATCAACCATCTGTCTCAGGAGACGGTAGAGGCATACAAGAATCAGGGTCAGACCCAGCTTGCCCGTGAAGGATTCGCGGAGTTTCTGCGGGAATACTTTCGGGATAAGGACAGCGCAATCAATGGCTGGCCGCATACTTGGGAGGATTACAATGCCCTCATCGACGAAGACACACGAAAATCCGCGGATAAGGTCGCGGACGCGGTTGCGGCTTATTACGCGGCGGCGGCGGAATCGGCACAGCCGTCTATTAAGCTGGTGGAAGATGAAGTCCCGGACTTCCGTACACTGAGGGAGAAGGGGGCTGACGGTTACGACAAGTTCTATCAGCTTGCATTCGATTCCAACCACGGAATCAAGCGCCTTTCCAATGCAGGAGGAAACCGCACCCCGTATATTCTCGCTACCAACGCTGCAAACTCTGACGCTCGCGCATACAACATTATCACTGGAGATTTGCGCGACATTCACGGCAAAGTAGTCTCTCCCGGTTTACGCACTGTTCTTGCGGGGGTCAATCTCAACGACCGCGCTGAATACATGGCGTTCGGCGAGTACCTTGTAGTCCGGCACGGTCCGGAACGCTTGCGGGAAGGACTGCGCGTATTTGCCGACGATGCACAGAATACAGAAGAATGGATGAACCGCCGTCAGGCAAAGCTTGAAGCGGAGCATCCGAAATTCAAAGAGACTGCCGAACGCCTGCATTCCTTCTGGCACACCTTCATGCAGACGTGGGGCGTTGATACTGACCTCATATCACAAGACACTCTGGATAAGCTGGAAGACAGATGGGACTTCTACGTTCCTTTCAACCGCAAATTCCAGCGTTCAGGCGTGGCTTCTTTCCGTCGCGGAAACGCGCAGGATTCCACCATGCGAAAGGCAAAGGGTTCCGGCTACGACCTCCAGCATCCTCTGGACAATATCTTCATCCGCATGTCCGACATGATAAAAGCCTCCATTCAGAACCAGACAAGGAAGTCCGTCGTTGACCTTGCCGTGCAAGGTGAAGGGCTTGGCGGGTTCGTTGAGAGAATCCGCAACGTCATGCAGAGAACCGCAATATCCATAGAAGGACGCAAGGAGAAACTGGGGCAAAGGCTTGAAGAAGAAGGCATTGCGGCAGATTCGATAGATGAGATTCAGGAGATCATTGATGAAATCCTGCCGGACACCGTTCAGAAGTTCAGTAATGCAGACCCAAAAGGGAACGTTATCACAGTGCTGCGTGGCGGAAAGCCGGAGTATTATCAGGTAAACGACGAGCTTCTGTTTGATTCCCTCGTTCAGATGGGACCCGCGAAGGTCAATGCCATTACGCGGACTATCGGACGAGCCACACGATTTATGACCGGAAACATCACCGGTCACAATATTATCTGGACTTTGACATCTAACATATGGAGAGATTTGGGTACGGCACTTATCTATAATCCGACGCACAACGCCTATACCTTGCTTGATGGAATCAGACTGGAATGGTGCAATGCGGTCGCGGCGGCAAAAGACATATCCAAAACTGCCAGCATGTATCAGGAATGGCTTGCCATGGGCGGCGGGGGGACGAATTTTCACGCCCAGAACCGCGATTTTGCAAGGCAGGCTCGCCGGGAAGTCCTCGGACACGCAACAACCAAAAATCCCCTTTCGTGGGCTAAAGAGTACATCCACCCGATTCAGTGGCTCGATTTTCTGTCTGACATGGCTGAACAGGGACCTCGTTATGCCACATACAAAGCCCTGAGGAACAAAGGATACTCCCCGGAATATGCTTTCTACGAGTCGAACGAAATCACGGTAAATTTCTCTCGCGGAGGCATAGTGTCAAGAGAAATCGCAAAAGTCGTTCCTTTCTTTGGTGCCAATATGCAGGGATTCGACAAGTTCACGCGCTGGGTTTCGGCAGAAGACGTTCGCAAGGGTGATAAAGCCAAAGCCATTGCCGGTCGAGTGGGTTTCTGGACGCTTTCCAGCGCGTTGATTGCAGCGCTCATTCACTATTACAACAGAAGGGATGACGAAGCAAAGGAAAACTATAAACGCCTTTCCACGTTCACAAAAAACAGTTACTGGAATATACCGCTTGGAAACGGGAAGTATATCGCCCTTCCAAAACCTCACGAACTTGGAGTAATGTCGTCCGCATTCGAGAGGGCGATGGAGCTGGCTTCTGGAAACGAAAATGCCTACTACGAGTTCGGCGAATACGCAGCGGATAACTTTCTTCCGCCTCTCGCGTCCGACTTGGCAAGCGGTATTATGGCAATTCCGGAAGGCGGCGGCGACGCATTCTTTGAGCAGCTCATTGACAGCACCGGGAACCTCGGAGTATTCGGGGTGTTCTCCAATATCCGCGCAAACAAGGACTTCCTTGGAAGACCCATTGTTTCCACTCAGCTTCAAAAACTCTCTCCTCCGAACCAGTACAACCGCAGAACATCTTGGGTCGCTGTAAATATGGGCAAAGTCCTGTCCATGTCCCCGCAAAAGATCGACTACGCCATGGAGCAGTTTCTCGGTGGATTCTGGAAGTATCAGAAGGCACTGTTCCCCATCGGTTCCGAAAACCGGGACTGGACACTTGGCGTTAAGAATACGTTCGTCAAGGACAGCTTTTATTCTACTGACATCACCAACAGGCTGTATGACGACAAGGACAAAGCCGAAATTGTCAAGAACGAAAATCCGGAAGACATGCAGGCACAGATAGATTACAAGTGGCTCTCCCTTGCCGCAGATTTCTATACTGCCTACAACCGTCTGACAAAGGACGAGCCGGAAAGCGACACTTCCAGATGGACACGCGCCGGGGTTCTTGACTCAATTGATACGACGACGTACAACGTCAAGCATCATCTGGCAATGCCGACACAGAACCAGCTTGAAATTGCGGCAAAGATAGTCAAGAACACGTCATTCTTCCCGCAAAGCTTAGACCCGGTTATCACAGTTAAAACCGGAGGCTATGACCCTCTTACCGGCAAAGACGAAACCAGAGACATAGAGCTGACATCGAACCAGTATGTGGCGTATCAGGGACGGTATAATGACATCTACGACAAGGAAGTCGGGGACCTTCTCGCAAAGTACGAAACTGATGCTGATTACGTTCTTGCCGTCAGCAAAATAAATCAGGTCAAGACCTACGCAAAAAAGGTTGCCACGGAGGAGACGTACAAGGCGGCAACCGGTGAGGATTATGTGGAAGTCAAACTGTCCTCCATTGATAAAGCCATGCAGACAATAGAAGCGGTATCCGATCCGGATGAGCAGATGAAGATCATGGCAAAGGTTCTCAGCGAATCCAAGTATCGCGCCTTGTCCACCGTAGCCGACAGTGTTGAAGGTTTCGTCCCGGAAGACTACGTTCGGTTCGCGGACATGCTGCCAGACTACGACGCGGACGGAAACGGAAACTTTAAGCAGCCGGAAGTCTCCGCCGCTGTTGAAGCCTACGCTGCTCAGCATCCGGAATACGACAACGAGACCCTTGCCGCACTTTGGCAGATGGCTGTTGCGTGGAACACCAGTGGGGACAAAAACCCTTACGACACGGAGATTGGCAACCGCATTAAGTCCATCATCGACGAGAAACGCAAGGAGGACAAGGAGGCAGAGGAAAACGGAAAGAACCCTTGGGAATAAGCTGTGCGGTGTACCTTAAAATGAAACGGTGTACTTTTCGGTGTACCTTGTGTTTTTCCATATCCCGGCATTGATACATTAGCAACGCAAATGATATAATTAAACAGCAAAAGAGCCTTGAAACTATAATGTTTCAAGGCTCTTTCCATTGGCGGAGAAGAAGGGATTTGAATCTTTCCCATTGATATTCATCATAATTTATGCCGTATTCTTCCGTACAAATTACTTATCTGTCAGTACGTTTTATATCACTTTCGATAATCAATTTATTTAACCGTATAAATGAAACGGTGTACCCAGCGGTGTACCTTATCTGCCCAGAATTTCCGTGAACAGGTCGGATATCATGTCGGCGGCGAGATGGTCTTCCGCTGCTTTGCTATGGTCGTAGGTTCCCAAACTATCCATTGACTCCGAATGCCCTACAAGTCCGCGAAGCGCACCGGCGGGTAGATTGTGGGCGATGCTCACAAAAGTGTGCCGGAGTTCATACGGCGTTACACCTGCCGTCAGACCGTTAGTGTCGCGGTAATGGCACCAGCGCTTATAATACGTCTGCTCCTTCAATGACTCGGTTCCGGGAAAGGCGAAAATGTACGGGCTGGGATTTTGCTTTGCATCCTGTAATTCACGCTGATCGGAGAGTATCTTCTTTGCAAGCGGGGTCAGGACGAAGGCACGGAGGGCATTCTCCGTCTTCCCGTTCCGGACTTCCCCGTGAACCGTGATGCTTCTCTTTACCTGAAGCACGTCCCCGGCAATGTCTCCCCACTGCAAGCCTACCAGCTCAGACGGACGCAGACCGGTAACGACGGAGAAACGGTATGCGTGAATTGTATCGTCCTGCACCGTGCGTCCATGGTCAAGCGTCGTGCTGACGCTGAACAGTACCGCGAGATCGTCCGGTTTTAGGATATCGTGTTCCGTGCGCGGCGCGTCACGCGGAATCCTTATCTTATCCACTACCAAAGTAGTATACTTTTCCTGCCGCGCCCATGAGACGAACGCCCGCATACAACCGTTGATATTCGTCAGCGTCTTGTGGGCAAGTCCCCGCTTATACGCCGCCTTGGTGACTGATTCAAGGTGCGACTGCGTGAGGGCGGAGAGCTTCACCGTGCCGATCAGCGGGAGAATGTCGTTGCGGCCGATGGATTCGTACTGCTTCCAGTGGTCGCGGGAGGTTACGTCCTTCAGGCTGTCGATCCAGAGAGGGTAAACGACGGACACCTTTGCGGAGCCGTCCATGCGCTGACCTTCAAGCCATGCGTCGGCTTTTGCGTTTGCTTCCCGCTGTCCCTTACGTCCGGGCGTAGCAGATACAAAAGTTCTGCGCTGACCGTCTTTTCGGACGTTGATCTGCCAGCGCTGCCGTGATTCTACCCATGCGGCGGTATTGGTACGTTTACTTTCCATAAGCTATTTCCGAGAGCATCTCGCAGGTCTTTTGAAGTTCATCGCGTTCGGCGACAACCTGATTATAAGCGTTAAGCAGCTCATCGTAGTCCGGCATGTAATCCTCCGCATAGAACCATCCGAGGAACAGAAACACGCTCAACAGCAGAAAAGCAATCATAAAGAAGCGCAGGGACTTAACTTTCTTGTGTTCTTCCTCGTACATGATACTGTAACAACGCCTTGAGCGAGGCGGCTCATAATCCTGAATTGGTTTAACAATTGGCTCAACGATAGGATTAATGGGTTCTGACTTTTGCACGACAGGGATTTCCGGAACAGGTCCTTTTACTACAACTCTGTATTTTGGCACATTCTCATTCGGCATACCATTCGTACCTCCTTCTCAGCTTGCGGGAATTGATTTCCGGGACACGGTTCCCGTACCGGGAAGCATGACGATAGACTTGCAGAACATAGCTCGTCGCAATGAGCAAGACGGACTGCGATAGAAAAAAGAACACACCACGGAATAATGCTTCCGGAAAGGATGACAAATAGGACATCGCCAGTATCAGACATATCCTGAAAGGCCAGCGTCGATTAACCCATATGGAGTAATCAAGTATTGGCACCGTATGATCTGGGTCGTCTACAAACTTGAGCATTATAGTACATGTCAGCAGATGAAGGAACGCTGTAATGAATTTAAGTAAGTTGATTAGAAGAATGAACGCGGGAATAGCAAGAAGTACGCATACGAATACATGCCAAAAGTTATGAATATCCTTTTGCATGAATCGCCAACACAGAGAGCCAATTACAGGAAGCGCAACTGCCGAAGGCAATATAAACTGAAAGAATCCCTTTGATTCTTCAAATCTGCGGTCATACTCGGCTGAGGTCATACGCCTACCCCTTTCCCTTAAACCGTATTATCCTACACTCGCTCCGGCATCCGGCAGCGCGCGCATACGGCGCAGCTCTCCGTAAGCTGCCGCCTTTACCATTGCTTTTCCTTCCGCGTCCAACTGCTCGAAAATTTCGACAAGCTCCTGCTCCTCTTCCGGGAGGGCGGGGGCTTTTTCTATTGGGATAGCTTTGGATGCGAAGTTAATTCCCTCTACTCTTCCAACTAATTCGTCAATAGAAATATTGAAAATATCTGCAATCTTTATCACAGTGGCAATATCCGGCTCATAGCGTCCACTCTCCCAAGATGAAAGTGCGCCTTGCGATACATTTAGCCTTTCTGATAAATCCTTTTGGCTCAATCCTTTTTCTATTCTCAGAACTTTCAATTTCTCCATTATTGTATTTTCACCCCTTATAAAGTATATCACCGCAATTATTATAAGTAAAGATAATATTAGTAAAACTAAAATATTTTCGGAAACCTATTGACAAGGCGGTTTAGCTGTGCTAATATAATTATTAGTTAAGCTAAAAGGAGTGATTGGATGCTCAAAATCAAGGAGCTGCGTTTGAAAGCTCATATCACACAGAAAGATTTCTCCCAAAAACTTAAAGTCAGCCAGACGGCTGTTTCACTCTGGGAGAGTGGCGCGACCAATCCCCGCTCAGACGATATTCCCGCGATTGCGGAGGCACTGGGATGCACCATCGGGGAGCTGTACGGTGAGGAACCGGCAAACAAGTAGGATTCGCGGAATTTTGACCGAACATCAACCGCGTTCCAAATATTAATTATCAGGAGGAAACACCAATGAGCAACAAACACAAATGGAAAAAGCGGCGGGCAATGCCGCTGATGCAGAGACGGGCGGCAAGCGCTATCACCGCCAAATGGTGGAGAACATTTGCCCCCGGCGCCCGAAAGATTATTTCCCGCGAGTTCAACGAATACAACGTAAAGGATGCGTGGTGACACATGGAATTTGAAGGAGGCATGATCCATGAGTAGGTATACGCACGACGAAGTTCTTAATGCTTTGCATGTCATCCAAAATATATGCGCGGAGACAAGGGAATGCTGTGATTGCCCACTTGCCTGTGGCGATCATATATGTGCACTTAAATCACAGCCTAATACATGGACTATTCGAGAACCAGATAGCCAGTGGAGAGCCTTTGAGGAACCACAATTGCCGGTATGAACTAAGGAGATGAGTGAAAAGTGAGTAAGAAGCATCAGAAGCGGTATCCGCTGCCTCTGCTGTCTGCAATAGCAGCGCGAACAATGGTGCGAATCGGAAAGAAGAAAAGGCGGACACGCTATCCGGAAATTGATCTGATTTATAATCCGAAATACGGTGTCTTTACCTCTCTTGAATTTATATGCCGCGTAGTCTTTGAAAAGCATTGCAGAATTGCGCGACTGCGCAGAGAGGGGTAAGAAAATATGAAACGTGACATCAAGACAGCGATCTACGCACTGGTCTCCACCGTTTGCACCGCTGAACTTATCGGAGGTGCAATGGGAGCCGCTGAGCTGGGGACGTGGTTCAGCGCCGGTCTGGGAATTATGGCATTCTCCGGTATCGCGGCGCTGACCATCGAACGGAGGAAGGGTAATGCAGCTGATTAAGCCTGAGTACCCGAAGCTGAGAGGCCTCATGATGGAGCGCGGCGTGGATCAGGACGATCTTCAGCGGCTTCTGCGCCGCTCCCCTGCATACGTTTCCCGGCGCATGTGTCGGAAGGATGATTTCACGCTTTCCGAAGCGTACACCATTCTCTCCTTCCTTGGCGTTCCGGCAATCGAGCTTGCGGTTTACTTCCCAGAAGAACGGGAAACGCCGATAAAAAGGAATCAGCCCGAACGGACGTGACCCGTTCAGGCTGATTCAGGAGAAAACATGAGAAAACTATGGGGGCATTTCCCACGGTTTCTATTCTACCACGGAAATCCCCCAAAATCAAGGAGGTTTTTCAAAAATGGCTGGATTTGCACTTATCATTCCCGCCGACGGAGACAGACCCATCCGCATGGAGCCGTTCAACCATGACGATACGCTTCACTGGCTGCAAGGGTTGGTGGACGGCTCCATCGAAACCGTACCGTGCGACTTCGCTCGGCAGATTGCGTTGCTCATCTGCAACGAAGACGGGCGCAATCAGGGGCTTCCGATGAATGTACGGGCATACGTCGCGGCTCCGATAGAGTACGATCTGATTCTAGGTGACTGCGTTATCGTTTCCAGACGTGGAGAGCGCTTCACCGGTCTGACCCGCGATAATGCGATACTGATCTCGGATTCCGTCGGCGCACGGATGA
>CALCCZ010000182.1 GCA_937900075.1 uncultured Lentisphaeria bacterium | reverse complement strand
GGGGCGGCACGAACCACTCACGGAGGAAGCCGCTTTGCGGCGCATCTCCGTGCATAACGTTCGTCTGAGGTCATTCTTCCATCCCGCCCAGCACAATCGCGAACAACATTCGGAATGTTCCATGCCACTATCCCTATCCCTATCCCTATCCACTATCCACTATCCACTATCCACTAATCTCTCTACCCATATAATGAGTGAAAGGGAACGAAACAGCAATAATCCAGAAATGATTTTGCACAAGATATTAAACATAACCAGAAATATTCTCAGGAACTATCATTTCGCTGTGGATTTTTTTCTGAAATCGTGCTATAGTTCACCTGTTGTCACACGCAAGAACATATAAAGGAATACTGCATAATGAATGAATCAATGAAAACAGTCACCTTTCGCGGAATTCGCCCGACGGACGAAAACGGACGCAATGCCTTGGGAAATCCCGAACGCGGACTGCGCTACGAAATGGTTATTGCCCATTCCCCGGATGATCTTTGTCCCTGGGGCAGAAACTGGAATTTCGATAAATTTCCGGAAGATGGAGTAAAACTTTCTCAAGCATATTGCTATCTGACGCAATACTGGAACAAACAGATTGCCCAATGCAAGCTGGATGCTCTCGAAAGTGAATTCGCCATAGCAAGAAAAGCCGGTGTAAAATTCATCCTGCGTTTTGCTTACGAATTCGATGCGTACCGCCTTTGTCCTGATATGAGTCGTCTGAAACAGCATATCAGCCAACTGCAGCCTGTATTGGAACGGAACTGGGATGTCATTTACGTAATCCAATGCGGCTGGATGGGACTCTGGGGAGAATTTCATTCCTGTATCCGCAATATCGACCATGATATCGCGGCCTGTGCGGAAATTATCCGCGACACCATCAATATCCTTCCGCCGGACCGTTTCACTATGATGCGTTATCCAAAGAAACGTTATCAGGTCTTCCGCGAGTGGGGCGGCGCAACGGAAATCAATGAAAACAACGCATTCTCGCAAGATCTTCCGGCTAAAGTCGGTTTTTTCAATGACGGACTGCTTGCCGATCCCGCTTGCGGTGGCACATTCATCAATCATCCGCTGAAAGGTGCTCCGGGCAACCCGGAGTTTGATTTCATCACGCATGATGCTCCCTATATGCCTGTGGAAGGCGAATTGTTCTGGAACCACACCTGTGACGCTGCGTATGCATCTGCGGAACGTGTTATAGAACGATTCCGGCTTCATCATCAGACATCATTCAGTTATGTACATGGTTTTTCCAAACTCAACGGGGATCCCCGGGACCCTGTCGGCTCACGCGGCTCCATTGATTTCTGGAAGGATACGCCACTCACACTTGAGCAAATGACATCTCGGGGATACCATTGTTCACCCGACTATTTTAATGGAGTTGAGTACCGCACCGGATTCGAATTTATCCGGGACCATTTGGGATACCGTCTGGAAGCAATCGATGCATCCTTCACGGAAAATACCCTGCCCGGCTCCATGTTCACGGCTCAAATCCGTATCATCAACCGCGGTTTCGCAACGATGATCAACCCGCATTCTTTCTATTTTGTTCTCATGAACGAGCGTGGCGAATATCTGGAAATCCCCACAGGATTCAATGGTCAGAAACTCCAGCCTTATCAACCGGGTGACAGTTTGTATACCCCCATTATTCATAGGATTTCCGGCTCCATGCGGTTACCCGATGATATCAAGCCCGGCGAGTGGTCTCTTTATCTCTGGATACCCGATACCCGGTTGCGATACCGTCCTGAATATGCTGTCCGTCTTGCCTCAAATACCCCCTGGTATGAACGACTGGGACACGGAATGAATACTTTGGCAAAAATCTGCATTGCAGTTCCGGAAACTGCAAATATATCTCCCTCGTTCTGTGAAGAGCACGTATCCGTCCATTACCCGACCATTCCCGTTTTCAATGACAATCAAACAGAAAATCGCCCGTTCACTGCATTAAATGCGGATTTCGACAATATCCTCGTTACCGGTAAAACATTCCATGTCGGGCTTACGCTCAATAAGGAATCCGATGCAAGGGAAAACTGTATTATGTTTTTTGTCCTCTGCCACGGAAACGGTCAGGTTTACGACTTCCCCGCTGATATCAGCAAAAATCAGATGAGTTCGTTACAACTGTCCGGTGAACTGCCGATTACGGATGATATGCCACAAGGCGCCTACTCGCTCGGCCTTTGTATTCATTATCAGAATACCGGTGAAACGTTCCAATTTGAAAAAGCATCCCGTCTGGCCAATCCTACTTCCTACTGGAATATTGATGGACGCGGGGTAAACGAACTGGGAATGATTTGGCACTTTTAACCATCAAAATATGAAGAGGATAAAAATGAATCTGCAACTTGCACAATTTGATTTTCAAATGAACCAGATGGCACGGCAATTGTCTATCACTACTGCAGAAGCCATGCAAATCGTCCGTTCCATCGGATATACCTGTTTAGACTGTGATTTCAGATCCCTCACAAGCGACTTTTGCACCGCTATGAAGGATGCCGGTCTGAAACTTTCCCTCATGTACGTGTTTTTCGATCCGGCAAAAGATAATTCTGAATTGATTCAGAACGTTGTGGAAAAAGCGGTTCAAAACAATGCGGTCCGCGTCATGCCGATTCCAAACTCGGACCCGAAACCTCTGCGCAACAAAGCCTTTGCGGATATGCGCGCGTTCCAGATTTCTCTGGCAGAAAACAACATTTCAACTGTTCTGGAGGATTTCGCCGACCCCGGAAAGTCTTTCAATTCCTTAGCCGGCTTGCAAAACTATCTGGACAATGTACCGGGCCTGGGATGCTGTTTCGATACCGGAAACTTTGCCGCAGATACGAAACCGCTGCTGTGTATCGCAGATTCTTTGATGCCAAAAATCCGCCATATTCATATCAAGGATTTTGCAATCAATCACTTGTTTGCCCCCGATATGCTCACGGATGTAAGAGGGCGCAAATTGTCTTCCGCTCCTGCCGGTTGCGGCATTCTTCCGGTGGAAACAGTTGTGAAATCAGCCATCAAGGCCGGTTATCGCGGTATTCTTGCAGTTGAGCATGCAAATGTTTATAACGAACGTGTTGCAATGGAACGTTCTTACAGCAACATTTCACGCTGGCTGAATGAACTTGACTGTTTTTCTGCTGAATAACATGCCTTTATGCGTGAAATATCAAAAAAAATATTTTTTCAGGTGGAAATATATTTCTTCGCCCGCTATATTAAGCTGAAAGTGTTTTAACCCCGCCAACATGGTCATACATTGAAAGACAAGATCAATTATCCTTTGGTTTTTGAACCATATTACAAATTTGCCCCTTGGGGCGGTTCTACGCTGAAATCTGTGTTCAAACGTTCCCTGCCAGCCTCGGATATGCCCGTTGGCGAGGCTTGGGAAATTGTCGATCGCGCCAATGCTCAGTCAGTCGTTAAAAATGGTCCACTTGCAGGAAAAACTTTGCACGAACTCATGGAATCTGCGGGAAAAGATATCATCGGCTCCCATTTCATTCCGGAAATGCGTTTCCCACTGCTGATAAAACTCATTGATACTGCCGCATGCCTGTCTATTCAAGTTCACCCGGACAAATCATTCTGTAAAGAAAAACAGGACGGCTCCGAAGAAAAATCGGAAATGTGGTACATTTTGCGGGTCCAAGAGAATGCAATCCTGTATGCCGGGCTGAATCAACACCTTGAAAAAGATACGTTCCGGACAATGATCGAACATCACGATGATTTACAGGCATCCCTGAAAAAATTTCAGGTCGCACCCGGCGAAGTTTTCTATATAAAATCCGGTCGGATTCATGCAATCGGCGGCGGCATCCTCCTCTACGAAGTACAAAATAACAGCGATACCACTTTCCGTGTCTGGGATTGGAACCGGGTAGATGCTAATGGTAAATCCAGAACACTTCACGTTCAACAGGCACTAAGCTGCATCGATTTCGATTTCGATCAGGATGCAACCATACCGTATCCGGCGGGTGACCAGTATCATCTTTTCACAGAACAGATTCAGGATTGTCCCTTCAATCTTGCTAAAATAACGGTCTCAAAATCCGTTCAGGATTCCACATCCTCGGATGGCATAAGCAGCAATTTCCATATTCTCACGGCTGCCGATGCAAGCGCTGTCATCACATACGCCGATGGATGCCTGCAAATCAAGCCTGGCCAATCCTGTCTGATACCGGCAGCAACCGGAGATTACACCATAAATGCTCTTCCCGATAACTCACCGGTCACAATTCTGAAAGCGACTGCAGTTTACTCTAATTCTTAACAGGAGATTTTTCATGGCTGCTCAAAAAGAATCCTTGATGCCGTATTTGTCCGATTTCGATCAACTTGCATGGGCGCGCGAAGCAGAACTCACGTCCGGGGCCGGACGTGGAAACCGCGTCATTGATGTGGATAATGGAAGTGGTCTGCGTTTTACGGTTTCCCCCGACCGTGGCATGGATATTGTAGAAGCTTCTTTTCGCGGCATCCCTCTTGTATTCCGTACTCCGGGCGGCAACCGTTCCCGTATGGAATATGACCCCGTAGGTCTGGGATGGCTGCGGACATGGCAAGGCGGTCTCATGACAACATGCGGACTTCGTACCGCCGGCAATCCGGATCAGGATTTCGGACTCCATGGAAGAATTGACAACCTGCCCGCCGAAGATGTTGCTGTTGTACGGGGATGGAATGAAGAAGGTTCCCGTTACGGCATCGAAGTCCATGGAAAACTTCGCGAGGCCGCCATGTTCTTCGAAAATCTCCGCCTCCAACGAACCATTTCCACAGCTTACGGGGAAAATAAAATTCATGTCCGCGATATCGTTTCAAATTGCGGGTCCGAGGATGACTACATTCAAATCGTGTACCATTGCAATTTCGGTTTTCCATTCGTATCCCCGGATTTGAAATTCATTCTCCCGGAACACGATGTAATACCAAGAAATGAGGATGCAGCGAAAGACTTGGCAAATTGGAACGTAATGCCGGAACCCGATCCACAAAATCCGCCGGAAGAGTGCTTCTTCCACAATCTCCCGGAAGGCGAAGATGGCTATGCATGCTTCAGAATGGAAAACAAATCACTCGGAATCGCTGCTTCCCTCCGGTATTTTACCGCCACTCTGCCACGCATCGTTCAATGGAAACTTTTTCAGAAAAACCGTTACGTTCTCGGTGTCGAACCGACAAATACCATGCTCAATGGCAGAATGAATGACATCAGGAACGGAAAAGCTCAAATCCTGCATCCGGGCGAAAACATTGCCTTTGATTTGGAATTTGTGTTCGAGTCTATCTAAAAGGCAGTCTATCTGAAAACGACACCGTTTCTGCATGCGTTTTTCAGCGTGCATTTCAGCGTACGTTCCAGACCCGCTTGGTCCGTCCGTTTTTACACACACAAGCCCTCCCCTCTGTGTTCAATTTCGGGGAGGGTTCCGTTCAAATTCCTCAGTACTCAAGGAAGTAACATTCAAATGGCTGCAATTCAAATACAATGGCACCATTTTGAATCTTCAATGCCCGGTTTGTCCAAATATCACGCAGCGATGATACATCCGTTTTTTCCGGCAAACCAAGCGCCGATATGGGCAATGTTCTGCAAATGGGATCCCAAACCCGGCTGAAAACACCGATCCAGCCATGTTCCGGATTATCCCGGCAGGGACTCTTACGGATATCAAACATCCGTTCCCCGTAAATACGCTTTCCCACAACACCGTTCCGGTTGCACGCGAGCATTCGGGGATTTAATACCAAAGCAAAGTCCTCTTCTGACGTCTTTTCCAGATTTCCGCCAAACA
>CALCCZ010000181.1 GCA_937900075.1 uncultured Lentisphaeria bacterium | reverse complement strand
CGAACCGCCATATGCGTATGCTGTTCCCCCGCTTGCGATCGCCATATTCCTCGAAAAGACAGCACTACTACCGAGGGTCATAATGCCGACGTAGTTGTTAATCGCACCACCGGACGCATATGCCGTTCCCCCGCTTGCGATCGCCATATTCCCCGAAAAGACAGCACCATCGCCGAGGGTCATACTGCCACTGCCGACGTTGTCAATCGCACCACCGGACGCATATGCCGTTCCCCCGCTTGCGATCGCCATATTTCCCGAAAAGACAGCATTGTTACCGAGGCTCATACTGTCGAAGTTGCGAATCGCGCCGCCGTATGCGTATGCCCCCCCTCCCCCGCGCGCGATCGCCATCGCCATATTCCTCGAAAAGACAGCACTACTACCGAGGGTCATAATGCCTTCGTTGTCAATCGCGACGCCTCCTGCGCTTTCACAAGTTTCCCCGCTTGCGATCGCCATATTCCCCGAAAAAACAGCACTACTACCGAGGGTCATACTGCCGTGGTTTTCAATCGCGACGCCGTATATAGTATCATATACATTATAGCCCCCGCTTGCGATCAGCATATTTCCTGCAAAGACAGCATTGTTGCCGAGGCTCATACTGCCTCCGTTGCAAATCGCGCCGCCGTACGTGTATCCACCTTCCACTCTCGCGATCACCATATTCCCGATAAAGACAGCATTGTTGCCGAGGCTCATACTGCCTCCGTTGTGAATCGCGCCGCCCCACATTGCTGAATTCCCGATAAAGACAGCATTGTTGCCGAGGCTCATACTGCCTCCGTTGCGAATCGCGCCGCCGCCCACTGCTGAATTCGCGGTAAACGTGACATAATCGCCGAGGCTCATACTACCTCTAATGTTGTAAATCGCGCCACCGTCTTGACTTGTTGAATTCGAGGTAAACGTGACATAATCGCCGAGGGTCATACTGCCTCCGGAGTTGTAAATCGTGCCACCATTCATGATAAGGTTAGTCACTGTGCCGCCACTGGAAACATACATCCGCCCGCCGTAGTTGACAGTAATGTCTGTTGCTGTGCCACCGCTCTCAACCCCCATCGTCCCGCCGGAGTTGACAGTAATGTCTGTTGCTGTGCCGCCACTGCAAACCCACATCGACCCGCCGGAAACAATGGTCACATTGGTGGCTTTGTCATAGTAATAATATTTGGAAGTCCCCCAATATGTGGACTCGTAATTCACCGAATTGTGCCAAATACTCAAGTCTCTGCTTAATACGCCGGTATAGGTATTGTTGTAGTAATAGTGATCGGCATAGGCGGCAAGTCCGCTTCCGCCGTGGTCGAGGGTTCCTAACAAGTGGTCGGTTTCATGACTGATGGTGGAGATGATTGCTTCATTGCTTGAGGTGGAATCCAGCATTACAAAGGCGTTGTCATTCTTTATTTCATTGCCTTCGTCGATGGTTTCAGCAAGTCCGGCAAAGTTTCCGTAGGGAGAAAAGGCTTCGGTTTTGCCGACAAAGATAGTGGAGTATTCGGCAACAGTCGGCTTTTCGGTGACAAAAATGACATTATGGTCAGTATATTTGGCATTGAGTTCCGCAACGATATTGGCAATGCGTTCCTCTGTCAAAGAAGAATCCAGAACCTCAACACCATCAACGGTCAGAATTTCCCCGTTGTAAGAAGTCAATTCACCGTCAAAATCCAAGTACACATACTGCACTGCCGCTATCTGCGGAACGTACTGCACACCACCATTTGCAATAATTTGCTGTTTCATTGTCTATTCTCCAGTATATCAAAATATTTTTTATTTTTCTTCGTTGCCCTTGAATGTCGGGATCTTTTTGATCGTGGTAATAACCTGTTCAGCCGAAATCAGTTTTGTACACTCAAAGTGTCTGTCTGTTCCTTTGTGCCGGGGACACCAGAGGAAATCAAAGTGGTCAAAGTCTAATCTCATATCGTTCCAGCAGCTGTGGCAGGTATGATAGTTGATCACTCGATAGGGTGTTTCAAATTCATTGGTCGGATGGGTGAAACCTGAAATCATCACTACCGGCACTTTGCAGCACCAGGCAAGCCAGCTTAAACCACTGCTCAAGCCGATAAAGAACTCCGCATCTTTGATGAGATCAATGCGTTCCTGTAATGGTAAATCTCCGGTAAAATCTTCTGCGCCGTAGGGAATAAAGTTCCAGTTCAAGCCTGTCCCGTGGACTTTTTCTTTGTCGATGCACAGCACCCGGTAGCCGTTGTCTTTCAGAAATTGCACCACCGTCATCCAGCCAAAGGGATTGTTCCAATATTTTGCCTGACTGGAACTTTGCGCCGCAATACACACATATTTTTCTTTGATCTTGCGTTTGGCACTCAAGTCCACTCGCGGCGGAATGTCGGCAGGGTCAACCCCCAGAATATATCCCGCCGTCCGGTGCAAACCGATATAGCGGAAGTCGATGGGCTGGTTATCCACATCGCCCCGGAAGAACAGCCCCATATAGTAGCAGGCGTAAGGTTTGTAATTTTTGGTCTCTGCGGAATCGATAAAGGTGATATCGGGATATTGTTTTTTCACGATTTCGGCGATCCATGGAGTCATTACGCAGATGAGTTTGCAGCCGTGTTTCTGCTGGAACCGTTCCACATAGCTGAACCAGCCGATACTGTCTCCCAGCGTTCCTACGGGCAGTTGAACCATCACTTCCTTATCTTTCAAATCCATATCATAGGTAAAAATCGGCTCCTTGCCGCCTTTTTCGTGGATAATCAGCCGGAACTTGATATAAAATTTCTTAACACTGGTAACAAACGCCCCCGGCACGGTATCGGCACTGTAAAGGATGATCCCCGTATCAATATCCGTAAAGGTCACATGATATTCTTTACCGTTGCGGGGAAAAAGAATACGGATACCATGATTGAAGTCAAATTTGATGCCTTGTACCGCATCCATAGTAGGAATTTGCGGAACTTCGCCATAAATGCTCGGCTGTTTGGGCTGTTCCGGCTGCGGTATCGGAGCAACAGCCGGAGACGGAGTATTTACTCCGATTGAAAAATCACTTACATTACTATTCGCGTTTATGGTAAAATCATTCATTTTATGCTCCATTTCATTTATTTAAAAACAAAAACAGCCGCAATATCCCCTCCACGGGAAATCGCAGCTGTAAAAAAAAAAGAACCAAGGGCTGCGAATCCAGCCTGCTTGGTAGCGTTCAAATAAAAAAACCGGACGCTCCCAAGCATGAGACCACGGTCCGACCAAGAACCTACTTCCTGAACGCAAAGAAGCGTCCGGCAAGATGTGTAGACACAATCTCACCGGATACATTTCATCATTTCAGGAAGCAAACGAAATTTTTACTTGGTCGGTTTTGGTCTCATTTGCTGAAATATAACGGTTGTCAATTAGCCAATGTTCCTACGCGATTTTGGGCGCATCTGAAACATCAAAAATAATGTATCACCCTGTATGCGAAATTACAAGTAAAAGATGAGAAAAATTTTTTAAGAAAACTTGAATTAGGGGCATCGGTCAGAGGATTGGGGAATGGAAAATGCCGAGGGATATTCGGCAATCCGCAAGATTGTCCGGCAGATAAATAAGACCTATAAGACCTATAAGTCCTATTTTTCTTTGAGTCGGTGAGCCGGAAAACTCCGGAGTTTCCCATGCCCATGCACCTATCCACTATCCACGAAGCGATTTCATTGTTCACTCAAGACGTTTGAAATGTTTTGTCAAATCAGCTTGACTTTCCGCAAAAAAATGTTACAATATATAGGATATAAATATTTGACCAGGCACTGGACAGGAAAGGAAATGCGCATGTTGAAAAAGATGATTATTCTGGCGGCGATTCTGCTGCCGTTTTGTACCAACATAATGGCGGAAGAAGTTGCGGAATTGCATGATATCGGCGAAAATGAACCGGTCAAAGTTGTGTTCTATCCGTTCCGCGAAGCGATTTTGGCATCCCGTATTGACGGTGTTGTTCTGGAAAACCAATTGCAGCCCGGTCAGCGTGTTCAGAGCGGGGAAATTCTGATACAGTTGGACGATGTACGATTCCGCATTGAGATGGAACGGGTTCAGGCACTGGAAAAAGAAGCGGAAGCGACCCATGAGTTTGCCAAGCAAACGCTGAAGGTGCAGGAAGAGATGCTGAAAAAAGAACTTTTGAATGAAATCGACTACAAAAAAGCCCAACTGGATGTGGAAACATCTGCGGCGCGACTTCTTGCCATCAAAGCGAATCTGAAAGAAGCACAGAACCAGCTTTCCTACTGTCTGGTTAAAGCTCCGTTCTCCGGTCGCATACTTGAAATCGTGACCCGTTCCTTCGAAACTCTGCGCGCCGGTCAGCCGCTGATACATATCATTGATGACAACCAGTTGCGTGCGGTAATGTTTATTCCGGTCGTACTGCTGAATAAATTGCCATTAGGAACAGAAATTGAGGTAAAATGTACGCAATTGGATAAAAAATTCAAAGGGAAGATTATAGAAATCGCCCCGAAAGCAGATCATCGCAGTGAAACGATTGAAATTCATGCTCTGATAGACAATTCCGACAGTGCCATCACTGCGGGCATGACAGGAGAATTCGACTATGCCCCCTACCGCTGAACAACAATTACAGGAAATGGCAGCCCGCCTCAAGGCGTTCGGCGTCATTATGCGTATTGGTCATGATCTTTTCAATGCAAAAGACTTTCAAACTGCAGCAGTTATGGCGGTCAACAATGCGCGGCCGGTGGTGGGATTTTCGAGTTCCACACTCTTATGGAAACAGGATCGGCGTTCCGATATTATCAGTCAGTATGCGCAAACCGCATTGAATACGCATACGCGTCTTGCGGTACTGCAGCGTGATTTGCTTGAACTTGCCGGAGATATTACGGAAATTGTGGAAATCAACGCTTCCAAGGCGGACGAATATGGCGACGGCAGCGTTGTCCGCGAGCTTTGTCCCGATCAAACCACCATTCTGCTGGTTCCGTTGAAAGCACCGCCGTTTCTGAAGAAACCGGACTTCCAGCTGATTTGGCTCCTGGAGTTCACGGATAAAGTTCCCTCCTACGCCATGACAGCTGCAAAACTGCTCGCTGCCGGATATGCCGAGGCTCTTTATTGCCAACGCATTGGCGGCTCCGCGCTCCGTGCATTTGCCCGACGGAGTAAATTCAGTTTCAAATTGGTGTTCTGGCTCCTCGTTATTCTGGTTATCACGTTCCTCATGTTGCCACCGTTTCCCTATATTGAAAAGTATCAGCCGAAAGTACCCGAACGTGTCACTACGGAATTTGAATTGATTGCCCCGGAAATCAAAACCGTCTATGCTCCGTTTGACGGCCCCATTGCAAAATGCTGCCGTGCAGATGGCGTTACCCTTTGGAAGAACGGTGATTTTGTACGCAAAGGTGACATTATCGCCGTTTACGATGAAGAGCAGCTGGACTACCGTCTGAAAGCCGCCGAGGCGGCTGTATCTGAAATTCAGGCGGAACTGGATCTGAAATTAAGAGATTTCGATAAAACGGAAAGCCGCGGAGAAGTAAAATTGCTGAAAGCGAAACTGAAATCCGCACAGGTTGCCGTGGAAGAAGCGAAATGGTACAAAAACCAAATCCAGTTGACCGCTCCTATAGATGGTATCCTGCAGCTTGCGGAACCCCGTGCCGAAAATCTCATTGGGAAAGCCGTCAGGACCGGCGACAAACTTTTTGATATACTCAGCGATATGCGTCCGAACGGCAAACGTGGTCTTGATGTAAAAGTTCCGGTCAATGAACGTGATTCCTCTATTCTGCTCAAAAAGCCGGACAGCATCGTTTTGTTTCTGCATACCTCGCCGGATACCCCCATTTACGCTAAGGTCCGGGAAATCAGCCCTGCGCCGGAATTAACCGAACAAAGAACGTACTGTTACAATATGCTGGCGGAACTCGCGGAAGCCGATGTCAGAGACCTGAAATACGGAATGCGCGGTATTGCCCGAATTGAAGGCGAACGCGTGACAATCGGATATTTCCTGTTCAAGAGCGTAATTCTCTATCTCCGGGGTCTGTAAGATGTTCGGTAAAAAGAAATCCGTTATTCTGCCATCTGATTCCTCCGCTTCGCAGGACGTCAATATCGCCGAAGGCAGAATGAAACTTGTCACAATGCCCGACGGTCAGACAAAATGGGTAAGCAATTCGACCGGACAGACGCAAACGGTCACTCTGCCGAATGGCCAGACGCAAACCGTCAATCTTGCGGGGGAAGCCCAGAATATTTCCATTTCCGGTGATTCAAAAGCGGGAATTCCGATCGGTCAGACGATTTCATTGTCCGGGAATGAACGATCCATTCGGGCTTCTGCGGAAACACAAAGTATCTCCCTGCCCGGCGGTTCTTCCATGCCGCCACCAACTGGGCAAACACAATGGATTTCCCTTCCGACCGGACAAACGCAAACGGTTCCGCTGCCAAACGGACATACCCAGACAATCAATCTGGATCTGGGTGGACCGCCCCCTCCGACTCCTCCACCACCGGGAAAAGCCGGTTCCGGAGAGAAAAATAAACCGCAGGAAAATCAACCGGGCGAACAGCAGGGACAGCAGGGACAGCAAGGACAGCAGGGACCGCCTGGAGTACCGCCCGGAATGCAGAAGCCGGAAATGCAGACCGGCACACTGCGTCAGGATATCGAACTCATACGACCCGGTATTCATGGCGATTTTGCCATGCTGTTTGATCCGGGTGCAGACGCGTATTATAAAATCACGCCCCGTTCTCTAGACATCATTTCAAGAATCGACAGAAACTATACCGTTACTGCTTTTCTGGAAAAGCTGAACAATTGCGGTCTCCAAGTCACAAAGGATGAACTCCTCCAGCTTCTGGCGTTCCTGCATCAGAGCAGTCTTATCGCCCCGGAATACGGTCAGATGGAGAAAAAATACGACCAGTACATCAAAATGAAGGAAGATACTCTCTTCCTGCGATTCACTGCCGCATACATGTTCTTCCGTCTCCCGCCTGTCCGTCCGGAACGGTTGTTCAAAAAAATCCGGCCCGCGGTATCCTGGCTGGCATCGAAAGCATTTGTCATAACTTTACTGATTCCCGCCATTGCCGGGTATATCATGCTGATGCGTCACATGGGCGAAGTAGCCGCGATTTTCGTTGACTCCCTTTCCTGGGCTGGTCTTGCCAAATATTTTCTTGCAATTCTGGTCATGAAAGTTGTTCATGAAGCTGCGCACTCTATTTCCGCCATCCATTTCAACTGTCGTGTAAGGGGTATCGGGGTCGGATTCATGGTGTTCTATCCCCGATTATATACCGACACCACAGACAGCTGGCGGCTGCCGCGAATGCAACGACTGCTCATTGATGCGTCCGGAATTATCATTGAACTGATTGTCGGTGGCATTGCAGCACTCATCTGGGTCCACTCGCCACCGGGCACATGGCGTTCCACGATGTTCTATATTTTTGCAGTCAGTACAATCAGTACCCTGTTCGTAAACGGAAATCCGTGCATCCGCTATGACGGCTACTATATTCTCTGCGATGTCATGAACATTGAAAATCTGATGACGCGCTCCTCTGAATATTTCAAACAGTGGTGGCGCTGGCATTTCCTGCGTCTGGGGTCTTCCCCGAAAGAAGAACATGGTCTCTTTCTCTTCTTCTTCGGTGTATGTACTTTCATTTACCGGATATTCCTTTATACCTCCATCATCCTGATTATTTACAACCAGTTCGTCAAGGCAGTCGCCGTTGTCTTGCTCTTCCTGGAATTGTACAGTATTTTCATCTACCCGATGTACAAAGAAATCAAGATGATTCGCGCACTTTCCAAAAAATCTGCCAATAAAGCAAGACTCCTGCTGTTTATCATTCTCGCAGCCGTCGTTTCAATTGTTCTTTTCATGCCCCTCTCATGGAATATTTCTCTGTCCGGTGAAATTGTACCCGTCTCTTTCCTGCAGATTTCCATCGGTGAGTCCGGATATCTGAACGATACGACTCCGCTTTTACCGGAACATCCCGTCTTCGTCAAGGAAGGAACGCCTGTTTTCCGTCTTGACTCCGCTGCGTTAGACTATCAAATGAACAAGGCGCGCGCCGACTACGAATATCTGGCAGGACTTTTCGATTTGCAGCAATCGGACAAAAACACCTTGGGATCCACACAAATCAGCCGTCAGAAACTGCGTACAAGTAAAGAACATTATGTTGAACTGTTGCGTAGAAAAAATTATCTTGCGGAAGATGTCAATCTCCCGGGTGGCGGGATTTATCTGCCGAAAACGCCAAGCCGTATTTCCACCGGAATGTATCTCCCGAAAGGACTTCTGATTGCGGAAATCGTCTCCACCGAAAAAATGGCATACGCATACGCTTCCGAACGGGATATTCCCAAGATCAAACTTGGGGATAAAGTCCGGATATCGGTCCGTGACTCCCTCAAGGACTCTTACGGACGAATTGAGGAAATTGACTCCGTTCCCGCAAAATTGCGAAACTCTCCGCTCCTTCAGCAGTTCGGCGGACCTATTCCCGTGTACATTGATGAACACAAAGCCGGCGAATATACGTCCGTTCTGCCACTCTACCGGTTGAAAATCAGCTTCGATGAACCTACGACTTTGCAGCTGGGCAGAACTCTTTCCGTTGAAGTAATCCACAGGGAACGACTATACGACACCGCAAAGCAGTATTTTATTTCCTTCCTGCGCAAGGAGTTCTGAGGACAAACAACGGGTCTTCTGACAAAACGTCATTTTTGCAATCTGGCAAGGGAAAAATCGTGTTCAGAGGAAAAAACGCTCACGGCTTTTTCGGCGCGCGGACAGAACGATGGGCAACGGCATTCGCCGGATCTTCGGGCCAATCATGCTTGGGATATCTTCCGCGCATGTCCTTTCTTACTAAAAAATAGGAATCTTTCCAGAATGACTCCAAATCGGCAGTAATTTGAACGGTCCGCATGGCAGGGGAAAGAATATCCATCAGCAAAGGTACTTTTCCGCCAGCGAGTTTCGGGGTCGACTTCATCCCGAACAGTTCCTGCAACCGGACAGCGGCTTTCGGCTGATGCGGATCCGCATAATTGATACGGATATTGCTGCCGCTGGGGACTTCAATCTTTTCCGGAGCCAGTTCGTTCATGGCATAATGGGCTTTAACCGGTATGCATCCGGCGAGAATGGACCCGAAATTGAGTTTGCGTAAATCGTCTATACGTTTGAAGCCGGAAACATACGGAGCAAGCCAGGTATCCAGCGTATTCATCAGCCCTTCTTCGCTGAAATCCGGGTATTCAGAATAACCGTTCCGGTTCAGAAATGTCACCCGCTGACAGAAAGCGAGTTCGTTTTTCGAGAGTTCCAACGCATGAAAACCGGTCTTCCGGATGCCATCAAGAAATACCGGCAGAAGTCTCTCCTGGGGAATATCCGTTCTGACTTTCGAAGAAAGAATAACTGCACCGATAGCTTTCAATTCACGGGCACGGACACTTTTATCTTCAGAATCCCAAATCAACTCCTGACGGATCGACACCAATTCGGATAAATACCGGTCAATTTCACTTGGTTCAACCGCAGCAGCAAGACGGATCTTCGTTCTGCCGTTGATTGTCGTGGTTTCAATCACCGCCAGAAAAGAAGCATGACTCAAGACATCATTCCGGTCCACTTCAGCAGTAACACCGTTTGCCAGAATAAACTCATTGTCCGATTGTTTCTTCTTGACGGCAAAACGATCCGGATAAGCAAACGCAGCGGTAATTCCGAGGGGAACCGGGTCTTCCGTGTGAGTAATTTTGCAGGATTTCGTCCGGGCGCACAAACGCTCGCGAGTCATCCGGATACGTTTCAAAGCAGCGGGATCCACGCGATATCCCCGGGGATTGGATAATGCGGAAAAACGCAATGTCAGGTCGACAGAATCATGGTCAAGAAAATGAGGTTCCGATAAAATTGCGGCAAAAGTCAATGCGTCATCCGGATTTCCCAACTGGCTTGCTTTCTGAATACAATGTCCAATGCGGGGATGAACCGGAATGGCAAGAAGGCGTTTACCATATTCGGAAATCCGGTTGTCATTCTGAACCGCACCGATTTTTTTCAGAAAATCAAACGCCTGAAGCAAATGACTTTCCGGCGGCAAATCAGGAAAATGCAGTTGCGATACCGTATCCGGGGTAATACCCCAATTCAACAATTCCAGCATGAGTTCGCATAGGTCGGTTTCCAGGATTTCCGGTGTCCGGTACGGCAAAAAAGATTTCTCCTCAAATGGCCGCCAAAGACGAATACAAACACCCTCCTCCGTCCTGCCCGCACGACCGCGCCGCTGTTCCGCGCCCGCCAGAGAAATCCGTACCGTTTCCAGACGATTCATGCCGGTAGCCGGGGAAAATTGTGGCAAACGGGTCCAGCCGCTGTCCACAACGATACGGACTCCCTCCACAGTTAAACTGGTTTCGGCAATAGAGGTAGCAAGAACGACACGCCGGATTCCGGCATTTTTCTTCGGAGAAAAAACCTTGTCCTGTTCAGCTGCGGACAAATCGCCATACAACGGCAACACCTCGGCATCGGTCAATCCGGAAAGATGTTCTGCCGTAAGATGAATTTCACGCACACCCGGTAAAAATGCAAGCAAATCACCCGGAAAGGATTCCAGAGCATTGCTTATCGTCAATGCCATACGCCGTTCCAAAGTCTGTTCCGCTGCCGTATCGGTATAAATGGTCTGCACCGGAAAAACTTTACCGGGAATATGCAGTCGCCCGGCATTCGGAATGATTCTTTGCAAGGTCGGCAAATCCAGCGTGGCGGACATGACAAGGATCCGCAGATCCGTCCGCAAAGTTTCGCAGACATCTAAAGCAAGAGTCAAGCCCAGATCCGCATGAATGCTCCGTTCATGAAATTCATCAAAAATAACAACGGACACATCCGGCAATTCCGGGTCGGATTGCAGCATCCGCGTCAGAATCGCCTCCGTAACAATTTCTATGACCGTATTTTTCCCGCATTTGCTTTCCAAACCTGTCCGGTATCCGACGGTTTCCCCTGTCGGCTCGCCCAGAAGATATGCCATTCTCGCGGCAACTGCCCGTGCGGCGACCCGCCGTGGCTCCAACATGATAATTTTCTTCCCGTTCCGGAATGGAGCATCAAGCAGCTCTAAAGGTACAATTGTACTTTTCCCTGCGCCCGGTTCCGCTGACAGAAAAAGGACAGGATTGGAAGTCATTTTTTCCCGAATTGCCCCGGCACAGGCTTCCACGGGAAGATTGGTAATTTTTCTCCGCAAACTCATTGCAATGCCAGATGAACCAATTCAGGCAGAATTTCACCGGCCTTTCCTTCCAGATAGACATCCGTAATGGAATCCGTAAACGTGGAAGGTGTCAAATTCACTTCAATGACTTTTGCCCCTCTCCGCTTGGCGTAGTGCGGAATAAGACACGCCGGCTGGACCTCGCCGGAGGTACCTACTACAATAATCGCCTGACAATGCTCCGTGGCTTCAAAGGAATCATCCGATGCCTTCTCCGGAATACCTTCCCCGAAGAAAACGACATCCGGCTTCAATAGTCCTCTGCACTTGGGACAGGATGGCAACTTCTGACTCGTAAACTCCGGCACTGCTTTCAAACGATTTTTGCAGCGCATGCATACCAGATATTCCAAAGTCCCGTGAAATTCCGTTACCCCGGTTGAACCCGCACGCTGATGCAGACAGTCAATATTTTGCGTAACAAGCAGCGGAGCCTTCCCGGATTTCTGGAGTTCTGCCAACGCATAATGTCCGGCATTCGGCTGCGCCTGCCCCCAGTTATCATAAAAGATTTCACGAATCTTGGCCCAGGATTGCACAGGATAACGCAGAAAATGATCTATCTCGATAAAAGACGGATTGTATGCCTCCCACAAACCGCCGGGTCCGCGAAATGGAGGAATTCCGCTCTCTACAGATATGCCAGCACCCGTAAAAAGAAGAATATTATCGGATTTTTTGAGAATTTCTGCTGCTTGCAAATACAACTTCTGTTCCATATTCAGTTTTTCCTTGTTTTTTTCATTGTTTTTACTGTAAAATTACACTCTCATGGTGTATATTTCAACAAATAATGGTGTTTTTTCCAAAAAACATCAATCATTTCTACGGAATCAACGCGCCTTTGCACATTCCGGAAAATATCAACCCAGCATTAACTCCAAGGTGACAAATGAAAGAACTTGTTCTTGAACGCGGCGGCAGCCGTTTCGTCTATGCAGCCTCCACCGGTACATATTCCTTTGAAAACGGTGTCTTCCTCCTGAATAATTTATCACCAGCTCTCTACATGAACGGAAAAAAAGTCCCGTTCGGAAAATGGGAAGTCCGGAAAAGTACAAAAAATTCCATGACCGCCGAAGCCGACGGCATTTCCGGCGTATGGACACTGAAAGCGGAAATCGATGCCGGAAGCAAACTGATTTTGACTTTGAACGGCAAATTGAAAAATCCCTGCGAGGATTTAGAAGTCTGGTATTTCGATAAAACAGATATCTCGGCAGAACATATCGCCACGCAAGGTACCGGTATGGGCGGATGCCTGCTGCTTCCCCTCACCGGGAAAAATGCGCAAAATGAAAATTTCGATGCTGCCACTATGATGCTGATGACACATAAAAAAATCCAGCTGGCTTTGTCATTCCCGCTCGAAGGCGAGCATATTGAAACATTCCGCGGTACCGCTGCCAAGGGGAAAGCCGCTGACCTTCAGGCTGGTTTTATCATCAAACACATCACCAATAAAAATATCCGCTTGAAACCGCTGACTTTCCGCGTCGGCAACGGATTCCAATCTCTGTATGCTTACGGAGACGAAAACACCCCGGAGAAAAAAGATTTTACCGATATCGTCGCTCCAGGCTGGAACTCATGGGACTATTACCGCTGGACCATCACGGAAGACGAAGTCCTCGAAAACGCTGATTTTATCGCCCACGACCCCGTTTTGTCCAAACATGTGAAAAAAATCATCATCGACGACGGCTGGCAGTATGCTTACGGCGAATGGAAAGCCAACAGCTATTTCCCGCATGGCATGAAGTGGCTCGCAGGAAAAATCAAACGATTGGGATTCAAACCGGGCCTCTGGATCGCCCCCACCATCGTCGAACCGCACGCTTGGATTGCTCAAATGGAACCCGATATGCTTGCGAAAGCGGAAAACGGACAGCCGACCTTGTGCTTTAACTGCATGAAAAGAAATGCTTTCATCCTCGACCCGACCGTCCCGCGCGTACAAAAATTCATCCATGACCTCTTTGATGGCTTCGCCAACGATGGATACGAGTATTTTAAACTCGATTTCCTCGGCGCTACACGCTCGGCAAGACAATTCACCGATAAGAAAATCGGTCGCGGAAACCTGATGGACCTGACCATCGGTATCGCCAGAAAAGCAACTGCCGGACGCGCCCAGATCCTCGGCTGCAATTACCTCTTCTGCGGCGGACAGAAAAACGTCGATGCAGCACGCGTCGGCGGCGATATCCATGCACGATGGGACAGTATCAAAGGCAATACCCCCTCCGTTGCGATGCGATTCTGGGCAAACAAAAAACTTTGGGTCAATGACCCCGATTTCTCACTCTGCCGCGCATTCGATACCTCCGATGACCCTATGCTCACTCAGATGCTCTGCTGCCTTGTATTCGTCGAACCCGATCAGAAAGACCCGAATTTCGCTCCGGGTACCTGGAAACTCGTCGATATGTTCCGTCCACAGGCAGAAGTACTTCTCTCTATCGCGATTTGCGCAGGCGGCGCAATCAACCTCTCCGATAAAGTTTCACGACTGAATGAATCCGGACTCGACCTCGCAAGACGAACCGTCTCTGCGGAATCCGGTGACGCGGCTGTTCCTCTCGATCTCTTCAGCGAAGCCCTCCCCAAATACTGGCTCCAGAAAATTTCCTCCGGATACCGCGTCCTCATGGTCAACTGGGACGATGCTCCCGCCGTTCGGAAAATCAACCTCAAAAAATTAAACATTTCCGCAAATACCGCTGTGAATTTCTGGAACGATCAGCCGGTCAAAATTTGCAACGGCGTCGTCGAAACGGAACTCGCTCCGCGTTCCTGCATCTTCTTTACTGTTCACGGATAATAACAAGGAAAAAACGTTCTCTATGAAAAATACATTCCGAATCTTTCTGACTCTGTTTTGTTCTTTCATCTGGACTTACTGCCTGACTGCCGAGGATAAAATCGCAGTCATTGATATGCAGAAAGTCTTTTCCGGATACGAAAAAACAAAATTTATTGAAGATCAACTCAATAAACAACTCGCCGTTTACCGCGAATATGCAGAAAAACTACATAAGGAATATCTCGCCTGCAAAAAAGATTTTGAAACCTTACGCGACGAATATCTGAATGTTTCCCTCAGCGAAGCGGAACGCGAAAACAGGAAAATGCGCGCCCTCGAAAAAGGCGAGGAACTTAAACGCCGCGAAGTGGAACTCGCCGAATATAATAAATCCCGTCAGAAACAGCTGAAAGACAACTTTGACCGGCAGAAGAGCGACGTACTCAAGGAAATCAAACAGGTTATCGCTAATAAAGCCGCAGTCGAAGGTTGGACGCTGATTCTTGACAAGTCCGGCGCCACTCTGAACGATTTGCCGTTAGTTCTTTACAATGCCCCGAATATCGAAATTACACAAGCCGTCCTGCAGGAACTGAACCGCGTTTACCGTACAGGAAAAAACACGGCAGTGGCAACCCCTTCTTCCAGCAATCAGGAAATCCCCGCCATTTTGCTGGATAATACGAAAAAGTAAAATCAGTTTGGCTACCGGAATAATCAGCCAAAAACCTCTTCCTGCTGCCAGTCGGAAATCTTGCCCGTTTCCGTGCTGAAGCTCGCACCGACCAGAGTAATTTTCTTCGGTGAGAGCAAATAGGGCTTGAAGTATTCTTTCTCCTTGATTTGAGACAAGGCAGAATCATCTTTATCCAGTTTAAACTCAAAAAGATAGATAAATTTATCCGTCTCGATTACGGCATCAATACGCCCGTCACTGGTCCGGGATTCCGCATGAATATTAAATCCGAGCAGTTTGAAGATGGCAAAGAAGATGTTCTGGAAATTCGCCTCGCTCTTGCGGTGAACATCGTAGGGGATGCCGGCAAAGAACACTTCCAGAGATTTCTGAAAATTCGGCAGATTTCCGGCAATAACCGCCTCGGTGAGTGCGAGGCAAAAATTGACTACCTCACGTTGTGGCCGTTTGGAATAGGCATTCAAAATCCGGCGATTAAAAGACTCACTCACCTCGCGATTCGGGAAATCAAGTCGGAAATAGGTTTGTCCGAACTTGTATTCTATTTCCCTAATTGTAAGATAGCCGGTTTGATAGAGCAAGGTCACAAGATCAATATCATCCAGTTCAAATGCATCAAAGGTGGGGCCCGAAATAGATTCAGAAAGGATACTGGTAAAGTTAAAATTCCCATTTTGCACAAGTTCCATCAGAAAAGTGGGTGTGCCGGTTTCAAACCAGTAATTGCGAAATTTTCCGTCATTGATAAAGAAATGGGCGAGTGAAACGGGATTATACACCCGTTCAGCAGTTTCTTCAAACCGATATCCGTCATACCAGGACTTGATTTGCGCAAGATATTCATCACGGGATAAATCCTGTTTTTCCGCAGTGTAATCGATCCATTCAGCGAAATTCTGTTCAAATTCCGTCTGCGTATAACCTAACATTGTGGCATAGTGTGCATTCATGGAGATATCCAGCAGATTATTCAAATCGGAGAATAACGAAACATGACAGAATTTGCTTACGCCGGTGATAAAGACGAAACGCTCATTGGCATTGCAGGATTTTATTGCGGAATAAAAACTTTTCAGAACCCCGAATATCCCCGGCAGTTCCGGATTTGTAATGTTGTCCAGAATCGGCTTGTCATACTCATCTATAAGTATGACAGCTTTGCTGTCTCCTGCCGCGAGATCGGTAATCAGATTGACAAAACGGATATTCAGATTACTGCCATGCAATTCCATATTATGCTCATGTGCAACTCGTTCCAGCAGGTCATTGAGATTGTCCTGTAATCCATCGGCTTTAGAGGCCGCTCCTTGAGACATATCCAAATGTATCACAGGATATTGCTTCCAATCGTACGGTTTGTCGTAGATAGCAAGTCCCCTGAAAAGTTCCTTTTTCCCCTGAAAGATCGCTTCCAGTGTGGAAATTGTCAGCGACTTTCCAAAACGCCGCGGACGGGAAAGAAAATACATGGCATTGTTCGGCTGGACAAGTTTCCAGAGATATTCCGTCTTGTCAACATACAGAAAATTGTCGTTGATCAGATTTTCAAAAGAGTAAACGCTTGGTGTAATATATTTTCTTTCCATAATACTGCCTCCGAGAGATAATGTATATCATAATCTGCAAAAAATCAAGTTATCGGTCAGTTTTTACGAAAAAAACTTTGTGGCAGGGAAATCGGCCAGTGTTTTTTTCACTTTTCCCGTTTTGTTCTTTGCAAACGTTGTTCCGGGGCAATTTCCGGTCTCAGAGCAATGCAAGGAGGTCGGGTGCTGTTTCCGCGAGCGGGATACACACAAAATCGCGTTCTTTTGCCCGCGGGTGCGGTAAAATCAGTTCCGGGTCATCGGAATGCAATGTTCCGAAAAGGATGATGTCCAAATCCAGAGTACGGGAGACGTTCCTGGGGTGATTTTGGGGGCGTCCGTATTTAACTTCCAGAGACTGGCACAGGTGCAGCAGCTGTTTGGGAGAATGGCTCCATTGCGCAATCAGGACGCCGTTTCTGAAATCGGGGGTACCATCCGGGCATCCGAGGGGTTTTGTCGTGATGACCGTGGAAATTTTATCAATGACAAGTCCGGCTGATTGCAAATCATTCCAGGCGAGACGGAATGTCTCATCCGGATTTCCGATATTTCCGCCGAATGCGATGACACAACGGACGGGTGAACCGCATTGAAAATGATTGCACATAGAAGGGAAAAAAACCGCCGATACTGCAACAGGCACCGGCGGTGATGAATGCTTCAGTATTCGAAAGTAAAGGCTCTGGATGCATTTACTTCGGCTGCGATCTTTTTGACTAACTCGGCGGGAACAGGCATATTGGTTTTGAGAATAGCCAAAGCGTGTTTTCCGTTGAGTTCCTGCGGAGCGCGGATATCGTTGATATTGATACCGACAGTTCCGAGCATGCCGGCGATTTTTCCGATGATACCGGGCAGATCGACATATTCCACGAACAAATCGTATCCTGCGGGTTTCAGATAAAGGCCCTCGTAGTTGTCAATGCGGGAAATCATCAGATTGGATTCTGCGATTGTGCCGCGGATCGAGGTCCGGTCTTCGCCGTTGATAAAATCAATCGTGATGGATTCACCGTAGTTTTTGCTGTTGTCAACTTCACGGAAAGTCATGGTAATGCCACGTTCCGCAAGGTATTTGCCCGCTTCATCCGCGCCGCGGAAAGCATCGAATTCCGGACACAATCCGGCGACGACAGGAGCCAGCATCCATTTGGAGAACGGATTCAGTTTGCCGTAGAAACTCATTTCAATTTTGGACAGTTTACTGCCGTTCAGGCAGGCTTTTCCCAAACTGGCGAGCAAGACGGCAAGTTTCTGATAATTGGCATCCAGACCATCGGGTACGCCCTTGTTGACGACGCAGGAGGTAATGCCTTTTTCGAAATAATCGACCATTTGTTCGGCAGCGCGTTTCGCTGCGTTGAAATTCGCTTCTTTCGTATTGGCGCCCAGATGCGGCAGCATAATATCGGCGATGTCCTTGACAGACTTGTCGCCGGCTGCATCTTTCGGATACACGTCATTGCAGAAAATGAGTTCTTTTTCCGCTTTCATTTTGCGGATTGCTTCTTCATCGACGATACCGGCGCGGGCGCAGTTGATCAGCATGGCGCCTTTTTTTGCCAAAGACAGCAGTTTTTCATTAATCATACCGCGCGTTTTATCGTTTTCCGGAATATGCAGGGAGATAATGTCGGACTGGGCAAAAATTTCTTCCACGGTGCAGAGTTCCACGCCTAACTGGGCGGCAAAATCTTTGGAAACGATGGGGTCAAACGCCAAAATGCGGCATTCAAAACCGCTGAGACGCTTTGCCAGCAGACGTCCGATATTGCCTAAACCGAGAATACCGACAGTTTTTCCGGTGAGTTCGCGACCCATATAAGACTTCTTTTCCCAAAGTCCGGCGCGCGTGGTATTGTCGCCGGCTACCAAATGACGATAGGCAGCGAGGATCAGAGCGACAACTTCTTCTGCGACGGCGTTGGAGTTGGCACCCGGTGTGTTCATGACATCGATATTTTTACGGCGTGCATATTTGGTATCGATATTATCGAAACCGGCACCGGCGCGGACGACCAGACGGAGTTCCGGCAGCATATCCAGAATTTCAGCGGGTACTTTTTCGCTGCGGACGATCATGGCTTCCGCATCCGGGTTGGCGGCCGCGAGGTCAGCGACTGTGACATCGGCGTTTTGAACGACTTCAAAATTATGTTCGCCAAGGATCTTGGCAACGATTTTATCCAATTTTGTAGGAATCAGTACTTTTCTCATAGTGTATTTCCTTCCATCAATATCTGTGCTGGGCACTTTTGGCAAGTGTACGGAGACGCAGGGAGTTCAGACGGATGAATCCGCTGGCATCCTGCTGATTGTAAACATCATCCTGTTCGAAGGTGGACAGGTTCACATCGTACAGGCTGTACGGAGAACGGCGACCGGTAACGTGGCAGGCGCCCTTGAAGAGTTTTACGCGGACTTCACCGGTAACGAATTTCTGGCTGTCCGTAATAGCAGCCTGCAGCATTTCGCGTTCCGGAGCGTACCAGAATCCGTTGTAGATCAGTTTGGCGTATGTTGGAATGAAAGAATCGCGCAGGAACATGACTTCACGGTCCATGGTGATCTGTTCCAATCCGCGATGAGCATAGTGAAGAATCGTGCCGGCAGGTGTTTCATAAACGCCGCGGCTCTTCATGCCTACGAAACGGTTTTCCACGATATCGACGCGTCCGACAGCATGTTTGGCACCGATTTCATTCAGTTTACGCATGATATTCGCAGGGGAGAGTGCTTCACCGTTCACTTTGACAGGAATACCTTTTTCGAACTCGATAATCACGTCTTCCGGTTCATTGGCTGCCTGAGACAGGGGCTGGGACATCACGTGGATTTCCTCCGGGCATTCCTGCCAGGGGTCTTCCAGAATGCCGCCTTCGAAAGAAATATGAAGCAGATTGCGGTCCATGGAATAGGGTTTCTTCAAGGTACTGCTCACCGGAATGTTGTTTGCATGGGCATATTCAATCATTTCGGAACGGGAACGGAACTTCCAGTTCGGGTCACGCCAGGCGGCGATGATTTTGGTATTCGGATCCAATGCGTAGGCATTCATTTCGAAACGGACCTGGTCATTGCCTTTTCCGGTAGCGCCGTGGCAGATGGCATCGGCTTTTTCTTGTTTGCAGATATCGACCAAACGTTTTGCGATCAAGGGTCTGGCGATGGAGGTACCGAGCAGATAATTCCCTTCGTAAATTGCATTTGCCTGCATCATCGGGAAGATGAAATCACGTGCAAATTCTTCAGTCAGATCTTCCACATAGCACTTGGAGGCACCGGTACGGACCGCTTTTTCCTCTAAACCGGCAGTTTCTTCCGCCTGACCGACATCTGCGCAATAGCAGACGACTTCGGCATTATAAGTATTTTTGACCCATTTGACGATGACGGATGTATCCAATCCGCCCGAATAAGCGACGATGACTTTCATGATTCAGTCAAACTCCTATGTAAATTTTGAGGTTTGTTAGAAAAATACACGTAAAATATACATTCTAATAGTGAAATTTTCAAGAAAATGTGCTATATTTTACGAAACTTTCGGGAAAAGCAGTGGATAGTGGATAGTGAATAGTGAATAGTGGATGGAAAGAAACAGACATGATTCAATCGTATAAAGAAATGATAGTTTGGCAAAAAGCCATGGAACTTTGTACGGAAATTTATCGTGTGTCGCGAAAATTTCCGCATGAGGAGTTATATGCTTTGACGAATCAAATTCGCAGAGCCGCTGTTTCCATCCCGTCCAACATTGCGGAAGGACAGGCGCGAAAGTCGACTCCCGAATTTGTCAATTTCCTGTCTATTGCCAAGGGGTCTCTTGCAGAATTAGAAACTCAAATGGAAATAGCAGTCCGCTTGAAATATTTGCGGTCAGAAGATATATCGTCGGCGATTTCACTTTGCAATGAAATCGGGAAAATGCTTGTAGTTCTTATGCAAAGACTGCAAACAAATCCATTAATCACTAATCACTAACCCTACTGCCCGATTACAAAACGTTTCTTTTTCCCGGGAGTACGGAACAATCAGCAGAGAAGATTTCAGGAGCGGAATTATGAGCAAGCAAGATGCGGTCAGCGAGAGAGAATTGAGCGCGATTCGCCAGATCGTTGAACATGATAGTACCTATCCGGTTCAGGCATACCGGTTCGTTATCGAAGGCGTTGCATATACAGTCGAAAAAATAAAAAAACAGAATGTCGGTCCGCGCCATATCACAGGCGGAGAATTAACTGCCGGAATGCTCGAATTTGCCGTGGAACGTTTTGCATTTCTTGCTCCGGATGTGTTCCGGTACTGGCATTTTCTGAACGGACGCGATATCGGAAATACTGTCTTCTCCCTGATCGGTGCACAACTCCTGGCAGCCAGTCCGAGTGACCGGATCGAAGATTTCGATGCCTGCGAAAATCTTCCGGAAACCCTTCAAGCCATGCTGGTTGCAAAACGCAAATGAACCTTGTACGGACCCTGTCTGTCTTATTTCTGTCATCATTACGAAAAAGGAATATCAACCATGATGAACTCCGGTAAAATCCTCTTCGAAGAAAATACTCTTTTCCGCACACTTCCCAACGGTTTGGAAATTTACGTCTTCCCCAGACACGGATGCGGAAACGTCCGCGCCATGACGGTTGTACGGACCGGCAGCATGCATGAAGGTCAATTTCTGGGATGTGGTCTTTCCCATTTTCTGGAACACATGGTTTTTTCCGGAACGGAATGGTTTCCGGGATTTACGGAAATCACCGATAAAGTCAATGCGGCGGGCGGAAGTTTGAACGCCTCTACCGGTCATGGTGTTACCCGCTACTATATTGACGTCCCAGCGCCTGCGGCAAAAGAGGCACTGCGGATGCTGTTCAGTATGGTTGCAATGCCGCTTTTCCCGGAAGAACGTTTTGTTCACGAGCGGGGTGCCATTCTGCGTGAATGTGCCATGTGCCGTGATAATCCGGTGAATGCCCTGTTCAATACGGTTTTAGAGTCCGTTTTCCAGTATCATCCGATTCGCGTTCCCATTATCGGCTACGAAGAAAAAATTGCTATGGTCAGTCGCGAACAGATGTCGGAATATTATCATCTGCGCTATTCACCCGTCAGAACCGCTTTTATCGTGGTCGGAGATGTGGATGCGGAAGAAATCGCCGACTACATCCAGTCCATCGCCGGAACCTGGCAGATGGGACGTATTGACGAGCCTGTCCTGCCTTCAGAACTGCCGCGCGGATACAAAACCGTGAAGGATACGGTGTTCAATGACGCCATCCTCCGGTGCGCTTATACATATCCTCTCGTGGGAACCATAACGAAAGAACAGCGGTATGCCATGTCCGTCCTGAATATCATTGCTGTCAACAGTGCAAGTTCCCGTTTCGAGCTTGCGCTGCGTACCAATGATGATATCGCGCTCTCATACGCTTATACGGGGTTCTCCGTCAAGGACCTCAAGGAAAAATCCTATATGGTTTTTGCAAAACCGGAAAATGCTGAACTTCTGGATAATGCCATTCACGAAGTCTTTCGTAAACTCAAAGAAGAACCCGTCAGTCAGGCGGAAATCGACCGTATCGCAATCTGTGCCGAACGCGATGATTGGGATATTTTCCGGAAAAATTCCAAAATTGCAGAACTGCTTTCCAAGGTCTTTCAAAACCGGGAACCTTTGTCGGTTTTGGATGAAAGACGCGAACTCATGATGAAAGTTTCCCCGGATGATGTGCAGAGTGCTGCCCGGATGCTTTTTGATTTCAATAACGAAAATGTCGTCCGGCAATTTCCGGCTTCTTTCAGAAAACCCCGAAAAATTACCGGCATAACCATGCACAAACCGGATCTGCCGATTGTCCGGACTCTGCCCGGCGGACAGCGTATTTTTGCTTTGAAAGATTTGAATTCACCGGTCATACGTTTTGCTTTCGTCTTTCCGTGCGATGCTTCTACTCTGACATCGGAACAGGTCTGTCTTGACAATCTGATGGTAAATGTCTGGGAACGCGCCACAAAAAAATGGAAAGAAGAAGAACTCCTGGCACTTCTGGACGAAAATGCTCTCGATTTTTCAATTTCCGCCGAATCCAATAACATTTTGCTCGAAGCGGATTGTCTCGAGTCACGTCTCCCGATCCTGATGGATATTCTCAAAAGTTTGCTCTCCGAACCTGCCTTCCTGCCTGAACATTTCGAACAGGAACGTTCGGAAATGATAAAAGTAATCGAATCGGAGATGAAAAATCCCAGAGAGGTCGGTCTCAGCAAAATGAGAGAAGCGCTTTTCGGGGAGGACAACCCGCGCGGTATCCCGCTGGAAGAGTATATTCCCAAAATCAATGCCTATACTCTGCAGGATTTACGGGATTTGCACAGCCGTATCTTTGTTCCCACCTGGACTGTGGCTGGTATTTCCTCAAATATGCCGACGGAAAATGCAGAAAAAATACTCGCAGATATTCTCAGCGTCATTCCCTGGTCTCAAACTCCCATTTCCATACAGCCCGCACCCGTTTACCAAAAAGGCGGTAAAGTTGTTTCCACCTTTGTGGACAAGAATCAGACTTGTGTTTTCTACGGATTTCCCGGACCCGTTCTCAAAGAATATTCAACCGCGGTTAAGCTCGTAATAAACGCCTGCAACGGAATGGCTTCCCCATTGTTCAAATCGATCCGGGAAGATCGCGGACTCGCTTATTATACCGGACTTTCCATAGATGCTTTTTTGAACTGCGGTGCCGTATATTTCTATGCGGGTACGGAAGAAAAATCCGTCCATGAGGTTTGCAGCCTTTTTGAAAAAGAACGCTTGAACCGTATAGAAAACGGCATTACCCCGGAAGAGTTCGAAGCGGAAAAATTGGGAATGATTACCGCAATCCGGCAGGATATGCTGGATATGGAAAAATTACTCCCTCTTTGTGCAAAAAGAGAGTTCACCGGGATCGGAGCCGCCAAGGCATGGGAGCGTATTGGAGAATTGGAAAATTTGACTTTGCAGGAAGTGAATCAGGCTGCAAAGCAGTTTTTTCAGGCTGAAACGTTTGTGACATCCATTGTTTTCCCGGAACAGAAATAAAACGAGTGGATAGTGGTATGGAAAATGCCAAGACATATCCGTGATTTATAGAAAAAGCCACTAATCAATTACCAAACGCTGGAAAAAGGCAAAGAAAATACAAAACCAAGCTGGAAGAGGGAGGAAAGTGGCATCCCCACCGGGATTCGAACCCGGGTTACCAGGATGAAAACCTGATGTCCTAGGCCTCTAGACGATAGGGACGCGCTCAAGAGGATGCCATTACAATACACCGTATTTTTCAAAATGCAAATCGATTTTGAAAAAAAATTGAACTTTTTCACAGATATCCGTAATTGGTCAGTGTATAGCGGTCAGGGAAATGGAAAATGCCGGCGTTCGATTACGTTTATTTCTGGAAGGAACGGATTCCTTTCCCGAGATGCAGGTTTTTGATATATTCCAGTTTCTTTTTCAGAATTTCTGAATTTTCAGCTTTGTGTTCCGCAATACAGGGATGAGTCATCAATTCCGAGAACGTTTCCGCCATATCCTGTTCGCGACTTTCGCGGGCGCGAATGGAAAAGAAATTTTCGGAACCGGACTTGCTTTTCTTTCCGTATTCGCTGTCCCCTGTGGGCCAACCTTCCGGCAGTTTTTCTGCATTGTTTTCAATCCATGCGAGGAAGAGTTCGTAGAAGCAGTTTTCCAGGACATTATTTTGATTTACATAGATTGTATCCGTGATACGCACTGAAGCCATGGGTTTTCCGGAAAAGCCCAGGTTGTATACGTATGTCACGCATTTGATACCGGTTCCGGTGATAAAGTCATCCGACAATACGGAAAAACAGGCACGGATCATACGTTTGGAACCGACTTCATAACGTGTATCCGGTTTTTTAGGGGTGGTAATACTGGCGGATTGTTTTGCTTTTTCGAAAGAGATTTTGAAGAATTCAAATTCTGCATCGTGCCGCAATTCTGCAAGTTTCAATTTATACTGACGCTGGAGCGGTTTCCATGTGTCGGCCGGAATCAGCGGGTCGATGAACGAAATGATTCCTTTCACTTCTTTCGCCAATTTTTTATCCTTTGCCATCAAACTGCCGATTCTTTCGGGATTATGCAGCATTCTGCGGAACAGGCGAGCTGCCTCTTCGGGGTCCATCCCTTCGCAGAGTTTTTTGAAGGGGAGTTTTTTCCTGTCTGCATATCGGATAAAGATATGTTCTGCGACTTCGCGGCGGTCATCCAGCGCAGTCTGGAGAATGAGTTTATTGTTTCCGGCACGTACTTTTTTGTTGGACGATTCCACTTTTATTTTGCTGATGCAGGGGGTTTTGAATGCGTCCTTGGGGAAAGAGAGCAGGGCGTTCATTTTTATGCGGAATTTTTCAGATATACCGTTGTCGGCGTAATCCACTTTGATGCCGGTATATTTTTCGTAGTCCTCGTATGAATTGTCGATTTCGTTCCATTCTTCTTTTGTAAAGTGATAAAGATTGTCCCAGAAATCTTTATTCATGACCGGCAGCAGGGAACGAATGATCAGAAAACTGCGTTGCCGGAGGCTTTCAGAGCTGGCAAGCTGTTTTTTTGTTTCCTCCACGCGCCGGGAGTCGGTCAGCATCGAAAAAATGACTGCGCGGTCTGTTTGAAGTTCATACTGGGCATGTACGGAGTTCATGGGGAAATGCATACGGTTTTTGTAACTGTTGTCCTGGGCTTCCAAGAGTTCCGTGTAGGTCATTTCCTCTGTTCCGTTGTAGTACCATGAAGGCTTGAAAAAAAAGTTTTCAGGTTCCAGATTTGTCCAGAAAAGTTGTGCATCCCGAAACATATCGTACCGGCAATAAAGACTGTGGCGCAAGGATGTGGTTCTGCCTGTCCGCAGTGCGATATACGAGCCGGGCGGCAATTTGATTGCTTGAGCAAAAAAGGCGTGGAGTGCAATATACTTTACGTTGGTGGCTTTCACGAACTCGGCATTCACAAAAGAAAGTTCCCGGACGATATTGTCCATATCGGTTTTAAATTCGCGGACAGTCATGGGGTTTTTGCGTTCGTTGTTCTCATACTGACTGACATCCATTTTAAGTCCGTACTGTGCGATTTTTTTATTGTATTCATTGAGCAGCGCGGCACAGGTGGATGGCGTAAAGGGATCGGAATCTGCCGGATCATCGGCAAAGAGGGACAGAAAAGAAGCCAGAGCCAGAATCATGAAAGTGATTTGCTTGTATGCAAAACTATTGCCGGACATAAAGCATTTCTCCTGGACGAAACGATTGAAAAAAGAGAAAAAAAGCCGTCCTGCGGTTGGGCGGGGACGGCTTTCGGAATTTTAAAAGGAAGTCTGGCTCTTACTTGTCATAAGCATGACCTGCAGAACCGAGAACATTGATGATTTTGTGAGTGTACATGGCTTTCATGCGGTCACGGGCAGGTCCGAGATACTTGCGGGGATCGAATTCAGCGGGTTTGTCGGCAAATACTTTGCGGATACCGGCAGTCATGGCAAGACGGGAATCGGAGTCGATATTGATTTTGCAGACTGCGGATTTTGCGGCTTCTCTGAGCTGTTCTTCAGGAATACCGACAGCGGCTTTGAGGGCGCCGCCATTGGCGTTGATGATATCCACTTCGTCCTGGGGAACGCTGGAAGAACCATGCAGAACAATGGGGAATCCGGGCAATTTTTCTTCTACAGCCTTCAAAACATCGAATGCCAGCGGGGGCGGAACCAATCTGCCGGTTTTCGGATCGACTGTGCACTGTTCGGGCGTGAATTTATAGGCGCCATGGCTGGTGCCGATGGAAATGGCGAGGGAGTCCACACCGGTCTTGGTCACGAAATCAATGACTTCTTCCGGTTTCGTGTAATGGGATTCAGCGGCACTGACTTCATCTTCAACACCTGCCAGAACACCCAGTTCGCCTTCTACGGTTACTCCATGCTGATGAGCAAATTCGCAGACTTTTTTGGTCAGGGCGACGTTTTCATCATAAGGAAGGGCGGATCCATCAATCATAACGGAAGAGAAACCGAACTCAATGCAGGATTTGCAGAGTTCAAAGCTGTCGCCATGATCCAGGTGCAGACAAATAGGAACCGGACCTTTGCCATTGCTGATTTCTTTGGAATATTCCACAGCACCCTGAGCCATGTAGCGCAACAGTGTCTGATTGGCATAGTTGCGGGCGCCTTTGGAAACCTGAAGAATCACAGGGGATTCATTTTCCGTACAAGCCTGAATAATTGCCTGCAGCTGTTCCATGTTGTTGAAATTGAATGCAGGAATGGCATACTGCCCCTTCATCGCCTTGGCAAACATATCTTTTGTGTTGACAAGACCGAGATCTTTGAAATTGACCATCGTTAAGCCTTTCTGTTAGTTTTATGGTTCAATGAAATGCATTACCTATAATATATCGCAGCAACGGGAAAAAACAAATCATTTTTTGCAGTTATCCGATAACTTTTAAAAATACGGGTAATTGGTGAGTGACTTTTTATATTGGTTTAAGCGCATTTAGAAAATGAACCACATGTTTATTGACCTTCTGCAAACGTTATGCATGGGGATGCACCCGCCATACGGCTGGTTTCCCCCATGAATGGTTCATGTCGCCCCGTTGGGGCTCAAGAGGTTTGGGTTACCGTAAACCAGGGGCTGCGCCGCCTTCGGCGTCTTACCCCTGGCTATTATCGTGCCGCCCCTTTGGGGCTACGGGTGGAAAACACCGTGGCATATTCGCGATTGTGCGGGGCGGGATGAGATAGTGGTCGTATTGATATAGGGGAAACTCCGGAGTTTAGCAACACAGATAAAAATAGGTCTTATAGGTCTTATAGGTCTGCCGGGTAAACTGACAGACGAGGGGTATTCGTGATTGTTTTGGGCGGGATGTTGCGTGATATGAAAAATGGCGGATGCCGTCGGTCAGTCTATCAAAGACGTGCCTAACAGTTCGTTTGCAAAGACAATTGCCGTAGGAGCGTTAGTCCAGCCGCTGTAAATACTGCCGGCCCCGCCCTCGTAGCTGTCACCTCCGCCCCAGACATGTTTTTCCATATCGTACATTCCGCGCCAGCAGCCGTTGAACTGACGCTCCGGGGAATTGTCCTGGATTTCAGCGAAAAGTTTCAGCAGATGTTCCAGTTCGCCACGATAGACGGGATTGTCCGGAAGGAGACGCGTGAGATTCTGAAAACCCTGCAAAACCCAGTTGGCTGTGTAGATTGTGTCCACAAGATTTTTTCCCTTGGGAGCTTCATAGTGTTCCGAGGGAATATTTCCTGTGACGCAATCCGCTTTTGCGAGAAGTCTGTCCGCAAAAGAACAGGCAAGCGTGAGATATTCCGGATCCTCAAAAGTTTTACTGGCAGCGGTGGCGCCTATCAGGGCATACGCCAGTTCACTGGCGTTCAGACGTTCGGCAGGAGCATTCCGGAGATAATCATGATAGCTTTTTATGATAGACTCTATCCGGTTTCTGTCACCGATTCCCGCCCGGACGGCTGCTGAAAGGGCAAAACAGCAGAGGGATCCCCAGTGCGGAAGAAGGGGGCGTCCCAGCCAGATCCATTGAGGATCGGCGAGGTCCTCATCCGGTTTTTCGGCGGCGGCTGCGAAACATCGTTCAAAGCCCGTGGCAAGTTCGTTTGTCAGAGATTCCGCCCAGCTTTTCAAGTCGTATTTTTCTGCGAGGTCGGGGTATCTTTTTGCAATCAGGAGGGGAATGGCAAGAGCCCAAGAATTGTCATCAAACCACAAACATAAGCACCATTTGGTATGAGACCAGTTCCAAACTCCTCTCATTCCCTTGTGCCGCATATCCTTTTCGCCGCGATTCAGCAGACCGCTCCGTTTGTAGAGATAATCCAAAAGATTTTCTGCTGTTTCACGCGTACCCGGGCAGCCGCATTCCGATGCAAGGAGAAAGAGATAGCATGCCTGAAAATTGCAATCTGCACGGCGTGATTCTATCACATCCCAGTCTCCGTACTCGGTAAAAGAGTTGAAAGAACGGAATACCCGTTCGCGCAATTCTTTATCGCGGCAGACATAAATGCGTTCGGCAACTCCCCAGAATCCGTTTTGGGGAACCATGATGGAGGAGTGTTGAAACCAGGAAATGTTTTTGTTCAGGACGTTTGACAGGCAGTTGCTGTTCATATTCAATTATTCCTTTCTTCTGAGTGCATATTGGCTTTTGCGGATTCCGTTGTTTTCCGGAAGCGGTTGGATACTACGGGTTTGAGATAATAGTCCAGCGCATTTTCCGCATGATAGATTTCCATGAGTTCTGCAAACAGACTGTCACATTCCGGTGAGGGCAGTCCGCCATGCTGCCGGAAGTCACGGTCGAGTTTTGCCCGGATATTCAGGATACGCCAGCGCCAGCTGTTTCGTATCTCTTCCGGTAAATGCGAATGGATGTGTTCTGCCAGAGAGCAGGCTGTTTCCGCATCCGGAAAATTTTGCAGGGGCAGGGCGGTTTGCAGGAGTGAATCCATTTCTTCCGCTGTTTTATCCTTGTACGGATACGGATTTTTCGGGAGTTCATGATTTTTTTCAAGAGAATCAATCAGGCGGCAGACATTTTCCGCTGCTGTTTCTCCGAACTCGTATTCAGCATAAATTTTGACCGTGTCTTTTGCCAGCCGGTCAAAACAGTAGAACTGTGAAAAAATAACTTTGTTCAAGTCCTCAAAGATACCTTCCGAATATACATAACCGCCGCAAACGATGTCTTTTCGGGCATTCCATTCTTTTTGAAAACGTTCCGGCTGTGGCGCAGCACCATATCCGCCCCAGGGAAGATGGTTCATGCTGATTTCCGGAAATCCGATTTGCGGAACGATTTGCTGTTTCCTTTTGAAAACAGGATTTTCCTCCATGATATAATCGCAGTAATGGGGATTTTCCGTTATCTTTTCCAAAGCAAGATTCCATTCGTCTTCCTGACAGAACCAGAAGGAAAGATTCCATTTGGTTTGCGGAATATAACGATTGGCAATACTGCGCAGTGCTTCGTATGTTTTCAAAAAACCGTTACCACCCCAGGGATGACATTCTTCGCAACCGCATCCGCCCTGGTCATACGGCCAGAAACTGATATATTCCGGATTCAGCGGAACAATGAATTTGCGGCAGACTTCGTCAAATTGTTTTTTCAGATAATCCAATCCGCCGGGGCAGGATGGACAGATTTGAGAATCGTACCAGCCTCCGCGCTGTCCGTTTTCTTTGCGTGCCCGCAAAGATTCCGGCGAGTTTGCAAATGCTTCGTTGGAGACGGTCAGACAGAATATTTTCATGCCTGCTTCACGGGCATAACCGGCAATTGTCAGCAGACGTTTTCTGAACGTAATGGATTCCGTACAGTCAATATCATGAAAATGATGCAGATCGTACCACAAAGCAAGCGTATTGAACCCCCACAGAGCAAGATTGGCAATGTAGTCCCGTATTTCATTCAGCGGTGCAACATGGTAAAAATTATAGAAATGCGTGGCAAAATAAATACACCGGAACGGTTTTTGCAGAGAAATGGTTCCTGTCCTGTCGGCAGGAAAAAGTTTCCCGTTACGATAGCGGGATTCGTGCAGAAAGGAACCTGCACCAGCTGCAAGTTCTGAAAGCCCATGCCCTGAGATTTCAAGACCTTCTGCAGTTTTTTCAATGGTGAAAGTTTCCGGCGGCAGCATTACGTCTGTCCGGATATTCAGTATATATTCCGCTTCGGCTTCCGGGACTGTTTGAACGCCATGCCGGAGAAATTCCGAATGGAGCATCCGGGCAAGAAAACGGAACGGGTCCGGAAAACGAAGTGCGATTCGTGAATAACCGGACGGTAAAAAAGTCTTTTGGTCGGCAGTAGTATCTTTCAAAACAGAAGTCTCCTGTATTGACGCCGGTCTCAAAAATCCCGTTATAAATTTTGTTTTTCATTTTGATCTTTCACTTTTGTCTTCCTCAAGT
>CALCCZ010000180.1 GCA_937900075.1 uncultured Lentisphaeria bacterium | reverse complement strand
TTCCCTCATAGGGCAAGGGAGAGAGCGCTGCAGCGCAGCAAAGCGCGACAAGGGGGGAGAGATTAGAGGGATTTGTGTTGGTGGTAGGCTTTGAGGGTGTTTTGCAGGAGGGAAGTGATGGTCATAGGACCTACACCCCCTGGGACAGGAGTGATAAACGAGCAGCGAGGTGCTACCTCATCATAATCGACATCGCCCACTAAGCGATAGCCCCGTTCGTTGTCAGCCGGAACACGATTGATGCCCACATCAATAACCACAGCCCCCTCGGGAACCATATCCGACTTGAGGAAAGTCGGTGAACCAATCGCCGTAACAATAATATCCGCCGTTAGGCATATTTCACGCAGGTGTTGCGTGCGGGAGTGGCAGAGGGTGACTGTGCAATCGACACCACGTCCGGAGAGTATATTCGCCAAGGGTCTTCCTACGATATTGCTTCGTCCGATGATGACACAATGTTTGCCGGCAAGGGGGATATTGTACTCACGAAGCATCGTCAGAATCCCCGTAGGGGTGGCTGGTGCGAGTCCGTCAAGCGACAGCGAGAGTTTGCCGATATTAGCAGGGTGGAAGCCATCTACATCCTTGCGCGGGTCTATGGCATAGATAATGCGCTGCTCATCAATATGGTCAGGCAGTGGCAGTTGCACAATATAGCCGTCGATGGAGTCATCTCGATTCCACGCGTCGAGTTGTTGGAGCAATTCGTTCTCGGATATAGTATCGGGAAGACGAAGCACCGTAGAACGGAACCCCACAGAGAGGCAGGCATTGTGTTTGTTGTTGACATAGGTGGTGGAAGCAGGGTTGTTGCCAACCTGTATGACTCCCAAATGGGGGACGCGCGCGCCGGAGGATAGCAATTCCTTCACTTGCATAGCCAAAGCAGACTTGATATGCTCGGAGCAAAGTTTGCCATCAAGAATAGTAGTGGCATGTTGCTGAGTGGTGTCCTGTGCCTCCAAAGTGGACAGATACGTGAACACATTCTGTTCGATACGTTGAGCCGGAGTAGGCGACTGCGGATGATACTCCGAAGCGACAGTGAACTTCTCGCCCGTAATGGCTTCGTAGAGTTCAATATACCGTTCGGTGATACTGCGTACCACCTCCGGAGTCATCTCGGGAACGACTTGTCCTGTCCGTCCTTGGAAGCCGTTGTCCATCAGCCATTCGCGCACAAACTCCTTAGACAACTGACGTTGCGGTTCGCCCTTGAGAAAACGCTCTTTGTATCCCTCGGCATAAAAATAGCGACTGGAATCGGGTGTATGCACTTCGTCCATCAGTAGAATCTGTCCGTCGTGTTTACCAAACTCGTACTTGGTATCGACGAGAATGAGTCCGTGCTGTGCAGCGATTTGTTGTCCACGAGCGAACAGTGCCAACGAATATTGTTCCAGCTGAGCATATTCATCCGCAGGAACGAGTCCGCGCGCGATGATTTGTTCGCGAGATATATCTTCGTCGTGCATACCGATCTCGGCCTTGGTGGTAGGAGTGATAATAGGAGTTGGGAACTGTTGGTTCTCCCGCATGCCCTCTGGCAGTTGTACACCGCATATTTCGCGCACGCCGGCTTTATAAGCCCTCCATGCGGAACCGCAGAGATAACCGCGCACAATCATTTCGACAGGATAGCCCTTGCAGCACAGTCCAACCGTAACCATTGGGTCGGGGGTAGCGAGTTTCCAGTTGGGGACAATGTCTTGCGTTGCGTCAAGGAACTTGGCGGCTATTTGGTTGAGTATTTGCCCTTTGAAAGGAATGCCTTTGGGCAAGATGACATCAAAAGCCGAGATACGATCGGTAGCCACCATGACAAGGCGGTTATCGGCAAGAAAATAAACATCACGCACTTTGCCGTTATAGACGGATGTTTGGTGCGGAAAAGAGAATTGAGTGTAAGTTAATGCGGACATGAGAGTGAAGTTTTTTAAATGGAGAATGGAGAGTTGAGAATGCAAAATGCAAAATGCAGAATGCAGAATGGAGAATGGAGAATGGAGAGTGCAAAATGCAAAATGCAAAATGCAGAATGCAGAATGGAGAGTGGAGAATGCATCGTGCATTGTGCATCGTGCATCGTGCACCCCCCCTTGCCCTATGAGGGAAAGGGTTGGGGTTAGGGTCTGTTTTCGTAAAAGTCTATATATGCTTCGTTGAGCAGACGAAGTCCGCCCGGAGTCGGGAAATTACCCGAGAAGTACCAGTCGCCCGTGTGGTTCGGACATGCCTCATGCAAGCCGTCTAAGGTTTGGAACACAATCTCCACAGGCGTCTTTACATCGGGAGGACACAGCAGTTCTGCCATTCGTGCGGTGATTTGCGCTTCGGTGAATGGCTCATAAATAGCCTTGACATGGTTGACCAGTTGTTCGTCCGGCACATTGCGTTGCGCCAAACAGCGCTGATAGACTGTTTCCAGCAGTTCGTCCCTACCCTGCTGATGCAGCAGGTCCAAAGCTGTTCTGAAGGCGATGAACTCTCCCAGCGATGTCATATCGATACCGTAGTAATCCGGATAGCGAACCTGTGGAGCCGAAGAAACCACCACCAGTTTGTGCGGGTGCAGGCGGTCTAAGATACGAATGATACTTTCCCGCAGGGTAGTGCCCCGTACTATACTGTCGTCGATGACCACGAGATTGTCCACATAGGGGGTGATACTGCCGTAGGTGATGTCATAGACATGTGAAGCCAATCCGTTGCGGCTCTTGCCTTCGGTGATGAAAGTGCGGAGTTTGATATCCTTGAGCACCACTTTTTCGCGGCGTATATGGTTGCCTAAGATCCGTCTCAGTTCCTCCGCAGAAGGTTTATGCTCGGACTGCATGATGGCTTGGATATGTTTGTTTTCCAGATATCGGTCAAAGGCTTCGTTCAGTCCATAGGAAGCCACCACAGCGGTATTGGGGATATACGAGAAAACGGTGTGTTCGATATCGTCATCGATGGCGTGTAGCACAGGTTGCAGCAGGTTGTGTCCTAAGTTTTTGCGTTCCTGATAGATATCAGCATCCGTTCCTCGAGAGAAATAAATGCGCTCAAACACGCAAGCAGATGTTTGTGGTTTGGCGGGCAAGATCTGTTGCAAGCGATAGTTGCCGTCGTGGCCGATAATGAGTGCCTGTCCCGGTAGGAGTTCGTGTATCACCATCGTTTCCAAGCAGAACACATGTTGGATGGCGGGGCGTTCGGAAGCGATGACTACTTTTTCGTCATCGGTATAGTAGAACGCCGTTCGTATTCCCCAAGGGTCGCGCATAACAAACGATTCGCCACTTCCTGTCATGCCGCAGAGCACATATCCGCCGTCCCAGATGCGGGTAGCCTGTTCGAGAACATGACTGACATCGATATGGTGTTCGATGAAAGAGGTGATGTCGCGTCCGGTAAGTCCCTTCTGTTTGGCTATGTTGTACACGCGTTCGCTCTCACGGTCGAGTCGGTGTCCCAATTGCTCAAGCAGAATATAGGTATCGGTATTGACACGCGGGTGCTGACCTATCTCGGTGAGTTCGTCAAAGACCTGCTCCACGTTGGTCAGTCCGAAATTGCCACAGATACACAGGTTTCGTGCACTCCAGTTGTTACGTCTCAAGAAAGGGTGCACATAAGACATGCCGGTTCGTCCGTGTGTAGAGTAGCGCAGGTGTCCCATGTATCGTTCGCCGGCAAAGGGTATGGAGTGTTCCGCAAACGCCACATCTGTGCGTTGTTCGTGTGTGAACTGTGCGAGTTGGTGGTGGATGGCATCGTAGATGTCGGTGACGGCACCTGAGCCTACAGCCCGTTCGCGGAACATATAGTCCTCACCGGGTTCGGCATGAAGTTTGACACAGGCTACGCCTGCTCCTTCCTGACCACGGTTGCGCTGCTTCTCGAGCAGCAAGTACATTTGGTCAAGGGCATACGTCCAAGAACCGTATTGCTCATGAAAATGAGCCAGGGGCTTGCGAAGACAAATCATCGCTATGCCACATTCGTGTTTGAGAGGTTCCATTGTTAGTGATTAGTGATTAGTGAATGGAGAATGGTGAATGCAAAATGCAAAATGCAGAATGCAGAATGGAGAATGCAGAATGCTGAATGCAAAATGCAAAATGCAAAATGCAAAATGCAGAATGCAGAATGGAGAAGGGGGATTAGTTGCGAAAGATAGTTTGGTTGCGGTCGGGACCGATGGAGATGATGGAAACAGGCGTGTGGGTCTGTGTCTCGATGAAAGTGATGTAATCACGCAACTGTTGCGGTAGTTGGTCGTAGGAATGGCAGTCACTCAAATCGCATTTCCAACCCGGGAAATCCCGATAAACAGGGCGAATATCGTCGGTAGCCTCAAAGGGGAAATAGTCGATAGGCTGTCCATTCAGTTCGTATCCGACACAGACGCGGATGGTATCAAACTCGTTCATCACATCGCATTTCATCATGATGAGTGATGTGACACCGTTCATCATGACCGTATATTTGAGTGCCACCAAGTCAAGCCATCCGCAGCGGCGTGGTCGTCCGGTAGTAGCTCCAAACTCATGCCCTACTCGGCGCAATGTTTCGCCGGTTGAATCGAACAGTTCCGTAGGGAACGGTCCGGCACCTACACGTGTACAGTACGCCTTGAAGATACCGAACACTTGTCCTATATGGCAAGGTGCAGTACCCAGTCCCACGCATGCACCGGCACACAAAGTGGATGAAGAGGTGACAAAAGGATAAGTACCAAAGTCAATGTCCAACAATGACCCTTGTGCTCCTTCAGCAAGAATAGACCGGTCGTCCTCCATCAGGCGATGGATGACTATTTCGTTGTCCACGATGGCGAACTGTCGCAGTTGTTCTACGGCATTGAGCCAATCGGAATCATCGACAGACCGGATGCCTAACATATCCAAGTGGGCAGCACGGAGTGTGTGGTAGCGTTCCAAGAAATCCGGGCGAAGTATATCTCCGACGCGGAGTCCGTTTCGGGCGATCTTGTCGGTATAAGCAGGACCTATACCCTTGCCGGTAGTGCCTACTTTATGTTCTCCCTTTTTCTGTTCGGAAGCGGCGTCCAGCAGTCGGTGTGTAGGCAGGATGAGATTAGCCCGTTTGGCAATCTGCAAGCCTTCACGCACGTTGACACCGAGCGCTTCGATGGCGCGGATTTCCTGCATGAGAATGATAGGGTCGATGACTACTCCGTTGCCGATGATATTGCATGTACCGGCACGGAAAATACCCGATGGAACCGTGTGTAAGACGAAACTCTGATTACCGAAACAAATGGAGTGTCCGGCATTGGGTCCGCCCTGGAAACGAGCTACTACGTTGTAGTTAGGGGTGAGGACATCCACTATTTTGCCTTTGCCCTCGTCGCCCCATTGCAAACCTAAAACGACGTCAATCTTTTTCATAATGCAAGGTATGTTCTATCAATTAGTTTTTATGTTCAGATACCTATTTGTTGGAAGATGTAATCTACATTCTTCATATAATAGTCGAGTGTGAAGCAGTCATCTATCTCCTGTGCGGTCAAGTACTCGGTGATCGCGGGTGATGCTTTGAGGTGGTCGATCATCTCGCCACCCTGCTGCAAGGTCTGCATAGCCACAGGTTGCACTCTATCGTAAGCCTCCTCGCGTACCAATCCTTTGGCGATGAGTGCGTTCATTACGCGTTGTGCAAAGATAGCTCCATGGGTAATGCCTATATTGCGAAGCATATTCTCGGGATAAACGACCAGATTGTTCAATATGCCTTCAAAACGCGCCAGCATATAGTCGAGTAACATCGTTGCGTCCGGCAAGATGATACGTTCGGTGGAGGAATGGGAGATATCCCGTTCGTGCCACAGCGCCACGTTCTCGTTGGCAGTGACCATATATCCGCGCATAACGCGTGCGCAACCGCATATATTCTCGCTACTAATCGGATTTCGCTTATGCGGCATGGCTGAAGAGCCTTTTTGTCCTTTGCTGAACGCTTCTTCCACCTCATGCACTTCTTGTCGCTGCATATTGCGAATTTCCAAAGCCATTTGCTCGAGCGAAGAAGCTATGACGGAGAGCGTGCTCATATAGTAGGCGTGCCGGTCACGTTGCAGCACTTGTGTTGCGATGGCGGCAGACTCGATGCCTAAGTGGGAGCAGACATAGTCCTGAATCTGTGGAGGTATATTGGCATAGTTGCCGACAGCGCCGGATAGTTTGCCCGCCTCAACGCCCTTGCGTGCGAAGTCAAAACGCTCCAAGTTGCGGCACATGATCTCGTACCACAGTGCCCATTTAAGTCCAAAACTGGAGATGTCTGCGTGCATCCCGTGTGTGCGGCCTATGATAGGTGTGTAGCGGAACTCGTTGGCACGGCGTGACAAGACTGCCATAAAAGAGACTATGTCCTGACGCAGGATGTCATTGGCTTGCCGCAGCAAATAGCCGTTGGCAGTATCCACCACATCGGTGGATGTGAGGCCATAATGTACCCATTTTTTCTCTTCGCCCAGCGATTCGCTCACGGTACGCGTGAATGCTACCACGTCGTGGTGGGTAGATTCCTCTATTTCGTGTATGCGTGGCACGGAGAAAGTGGCTTTTTCACGCAGGAGGGCAAGCTCTTGTGGAGGAACAACCCCAAGCGTAGACCACGCCTCAGCGGATAAGAGTTCGACTTGCAAGTAAGCACGGAACTTGTTTTCTTCTGTCCAAATTTTGCGCATTGGAGCGCGGGAGTAACGGTCAATCATATCGTTGTTAGTTTATCAGTTTTTCAGTGCGGAGTGGGCGATATCGTGGCGACAGAAGAGGTTGTCGCATTGGATAGTCGTCAGGGCGGCATACAGTTGTTGTCGGGCATCGGCGAGTGTGTGGGCAGACTGAAGGCACATCAAGACCCGTCCGCCGTTGGTGACAAGGCATTCCCCCTCGCGGCGTGTACCCATGTGGTAAACCTTGCCCGGGAAAGACTCTACACCACAGATGGTTGCTCCTTTGGTATAGGTGCCCGGATATCCCTTGGATGCCAAAACGACACCTATCACTGCCTGTTGATCCCAAACAAGAGGTTCGGGTGTTGTGCCGGATGCAATGGCATAAAAGAGGTCATACGCATCCGAGCGGAGCAGGGGCAGAATCACTTCGGTTTCCGGGTCTCCAAAGCGAGCGTTGAACTCAATGACTTGGATTCCCTGCGGTGTTTTCATGAGTCCGCCGTACAGCACACCGGACAAAGGTAATCCATGATGTGCCATGACCTTAGCTATCGGTTGGAGTATATGGTGCAGCGCAAAATCTCTGTCTTCATCGGTAATAAAAGGCAGTGGGGTATAGGCCCCCATCCCTCCTGTATTGGGTCCTAAGTCGTCGTCATAGGCACGCTTATGATCTTGTGCCAGAGGCATAGGATACACATTCTCACCGGAGACAAAGCACATAAACGAGAACTCGGGTCCTGTAAGGAACTGCTCAATCACGACCTGCCCCTCACCATATACTTCGTCAAGTAGCATAGAGCGAAGCGCGGTATCTGCCTGTTCGAGCGAGTCCGCCACCACGACGCCTTTGCCGGCAGCGAGTCCGTCGTACTTGAGCACCGTCGGGAACGTGCCTGCCTGCACGTAGGCGAGGGCTTGATGGTAATCGGAGAATGTACGGTAAGCGGCAGTAGGGACATCAGCCTCAGACATGAGTTGTTTGGCAAACTGTTTGCTGGACTCGATGCGTGTAGCCGCAGCTGTATGACCAAAAATAGTCAGTCCGGCAGCGCGAAACATATCCACCACTCCGGCTGCCAGTGCAGCTTCGGGTCCGACGATGGTTAGATCAACATGGTGACTAAGTGCAAAATCGCGCAAGGCGACACAATCGGTATCAGCAATAGCCACTGTTTGTGCCAACTGTGCTATACCGGCATTACCCGGGGCACAATAGATGGTGCCCACTTGAGAGGAGCGAGCTATGGCATCTACGATGGCATGTTCACGTCCTCCGGAACCTATGACAAGTACTGTTTTCATGCGTTAATCAACTGACGAATGGTTTCTACATACAAGGTGTGTTCTATCTCGTGTCCCAAACGATGTGCCTCCTCGGGGTCAGAGCCCTCGTAGGGGTAGGCGCGTTGCGCTATAATCTTGCCTCCGTCAAGGCTCTCATCCACATAGTGAATGGTCACACCCAGCACCTTAACTCCATAAGCGAGTGCCTGCTCTACTGCATTTTTCCCCTTAAAAGCAGGCAACAAAGACGGATGAATATTGATAATACGACCCGCATAATGAGCCAACAAAGTGGGACCTATCAAACGCATATACCCGGCAAGACAAACCCATTCGACATGCTTCTCAACCAGCAATCGGGCAATAATAGTCTCATATTCGTCTTTGGATGTATAGTCTTTAGCACGGAAGGAGAAACAGGGTGTACCGTATTTTTTAGCGCGTTCCAGCACGTACGCATCGGGGTTGTCTGTAACCAAAAGCACCACGCGAGCGTCCAATAGCCCATTGGCACAGGCAGATACAATAGCCTCGTAATTGGTACCGTTTCCGGAAGCAAAGATAGCAAGATTGGTCATGGGAGAAGGGGGCTTAATGTTTGAAGTGACGTACGCCGGTCATCAGCATACATATTCCCAATTCATCTGCCTTGGTGATGCAATCGGTATCTCGGATAGAGCCACCGGGTTGAACGATGGCAGTTACACCATATTGGGCTGCAAGAGCCACTGTATCATCAAACGGCAGGAATCCGTCGGAAGCCAAGACGAGGTCTGTGGTATGTCCGGCAGCTTGTGCCTGACGAAGAGCAATCTCTGCCGAACCGACACGATTCATCTGACCGGCACCGACACCCAGTGTCTGTCCGTTGCGAACGACCACAATGGCGTTGGACTTGACATGTTTGACGATATTCCAGCCGAACTGCAAATCAGCCATCCGTTCAGCCGAAGGTTGTGTCTTGGTGACGCACATATCCGATGAGACGGTTTCAATCTGTGTATCCAGATGTTGAACCAGCAGTCCGCCGGTGACACTAACATACTGATGAACAGGTTCACTCGAAGGGGTCATGTCCACGCATAGTACGCGCAGATTCTTTTTGGTTGCCAATATCTCCATCGCTTCGGGTGTATAGGACGGTGCCATCACTATCTCGAGGAAGATGGGTTTCATGCCTTCAGCGATGGTGCGTGTGATTTCACGGTTGCACACCACAATGCCGCCATAGATGCTCACTGTATCTGCTTCGTATGCTTTTTGCCAAGCCTCCTCGATGGTAGCAGCCACAGCCGCACCGCAGGGGTTCATGTGTTTGAGAGCGCAGCAGAAAGGTTGGGTGAAATCGCGTGCTATACACAGAGCCGCATTGGCATCTTGGATGTTGTTGTAACTGAGTTCCTTGCCTTGCAGTTGTTGTGCAGTAGCCAGTGAGAAGGACTTGGAGGTTGGTTCGGCATAGAACATAGCCTGTTGGTGTGGGTTTTCGCCATAGCGCAAGCCCTGTTTGAGGTCAAACTCCAAGAAGAGTTTGGGGTTCAGTCCTGCTTTTTCACGCATATAAGTAGCTATACAGCAGTCGTATTGAGCAGTATGTGTATAGGCTTTGGCACTGAGTTGCAAGCGTGTGTTGAGCGTGGTATTGCCCTCAGCACGTATCTCAGCAAGGATGGTGTCGTAGTCACTTGGGTCGCACACGACAGTTACATCGTTGAAGTTCTTGGCAGCCGAACGCAACATGGATGGTCCACCGATATCAATTTTCTCTATTGCATCCGCCATTGTTGTTTCCGGATTGGCTATCGTTTCGCGGAAGGGATAGAGGTTGACGCACACCAAATCGATGAAGTCTATATGGTTTTCACGCAGTGCCTGCAGATGTGACGGCATGTCACGCCGTGCGAGGAGTGCTCCATGCACCTTGGGATGAAGCGTTTTGACACGTCCATCACAAATCTCCGGAAAACCGGTAATCTCACTGATACCGATGGTGTGTACCCCACCCTCCTCCAGCAGCCGTTGAGTGCCGCCGGTGGCGATGATTTCCCACCCTAAAGTCTGTAATCCTTGCACAAACGGAAGCAAACCCGTCTTGTCACTAACACTGACTAATGCTCTTTTTGCCATAATTGTATAGATTGTTTTGTGGTTGATAGACGATTATTATCACAAAGTGCGGATTTCGTTGTCTCCTGTTACGACTTCACCGATGACGGAAGCCTTGTCTCCCCACTTGGCGAGGATAGCGATAGCTTGCTCTGCATCGGAGCGCGGCATAGCCAAAACCATACCGATACCCATATTGAATATATTGAACATTTCGCGATGAGGGATATGTCCATATTGCTCCAATAGGCGGAAGATAGGCAGGATCTGCCATGTTCCTTCCTGAATGGAAAATCCCTGTCCGGGTTGCAATATGCGGGGTATGTTCTCATCAAATCCGCCTCCTGTGATATGCGCCACGCCGTGTACGTTGCATGAGCGAATGACCTCGAGCACCTGACGAACATAAATACGCGTTGGTGTGAGCAGCGTCTCACCCAGAGACTGGTTGCCCAGAACATCAAAATGAGCATTGAGGTCCAAACTATTATCGCTGAGAACCTTGCGAACCAAACTAAAGCCGTTGGAGTGTACGCCGGTGGAAGCGATACCGACCAATACATCTCCCACTTGCACATTACTTGCGTCAATCAGTTTGGATTTTTCAACAACGCCAGTAATGATACCGACCAGATCGAAATCATTACCATACATGCCGGGCATTTCCGCAGTCTCACCGCCAAGCAGTGTACAATTAGCCTCCTTGCATGCGTCAGCAATACCGCCCAGCACCTCTTCATACAGCGGACTGCGCAGTTTTCCAATACCGATATAATCCAGAAAGTAAATGGGTTCAGCCCCTTGCACGCCAATATCATTGATACAGTGATTCACGATATCGTGTCCCACGGTATCAAACTTTCCAACCATATCGGCAACCATCAATTTTGTTCCCACGCCATCAATACTTGCCACCAAAACAGGTTCTTTGTATTTCGTCAAATCCATTTGGAACAGTCCGCCGAACCCGCCAATTGGAGCAAGCATCTCCGGACGCCGGGCGCTTGCAATTTTCGGTTTAACACGGTTCAGCAATTCCGTGGCTAAATCAATATCCACGCCGGCATTTTTGTAAAGTGATTCTTCTGGCATCATATTCTCCGTATGTTAAAAAAGTTCATATAACGGCTGTTGATTCTTGTTACTTCAAACCAATATAGCACGTTTTTTTGGAAAATCCACCCCGGTTTTTATCAATGACAAAAACTTTTCGAAACTAATTTGTCATATAAAAATAAATACGGAAGTTCCCCGTATTCGCCTATTCCGGATTTTGAATGTTCAAGATTTTGCTTCAAAAAAACAACTATTTTCCGCATTTTTTTGATTTTCTCTTTGAAATTTCATCATCAGTGAGGTATAATTCTTAAATCGTTTGAATCTGTCCGTTTGTCAATACAGACAACAGACTGTACAACAAAATAAATCTATATTCTGAAAGGAGTTTCTCTATGAGTGGAATATTCATCAATTCTGATGCATGGAATTTCTGGCTTCTCCCCGAAAACAAAATGAATGAAGAAGGTATTCGTGAGGATGTTGACTTTTATTGTTCGCACGGCGGAGTGGAAGCTATCCTCTACAACATGAATTTTCAAAGAAGTTTCTACGACACGAAAGTAGGGACCCCCTACTGGAAAGACATGGAAATCACGGATGACGACACTTTGCTTCTGCGTGGAAAACCGGTAGATGAAAAAAATGATCCCAACACGTACAAAATTATGCTGAAAGGGATCACGCTCATGCGGAAAAATTTACCAAACTACATGCAGTACCGCTATCAGTATTGTCACGAAAAAGGAGTAGAAATGTGGCACAGTATGAGAATGAACGATGTCCATCACACCCCTTTGGGATTGGAACATCGGCCTCAGCACTGTGATTTGTGGCAGGAACGCAAAGATTTGCTCCGTGCTTGGTATCGCCATACATGGCGTGGCGATTGGCACGATAATGCATTTGATTTCGGTCAGAAAGAAGTTTACAACTATCATATCAACATGATTCGTGAATATCTGCTGGACTACGAATCCGATGGCATCGAACTGGATTGGCTCCGCTCTGTTCCGATTTTCAAGCCTGGATTCGATGAAATCAATACCCCCATACTGACACAGTTCATGCGCGATACTCGAAAAGCTGCCGATGAAGCGGAAGTGAAATGGGGTCACAAAATCCGTATTGCAGCACGTGTGCCGCTGTTCGTTGATGATGCCATGGGAATTGGCATGGATGTTCCAACGTGGTGCAAAGAAAAACTCATAGATGTACTGATTCCCGGTCCGAACAATCTTAGCACAGAACAGTACACACAGGTCGCGTTGTGGCGTATTCTTGCTCCGAAGCCTGTTATTCTTGCCCCGTGCGTCGACTGCGGCATTAGTTCCTCTCACCTCAGCCACGGCATAACCTGCACAATGGAAACGGATTGCGGCTTTGCTGCAGGATTCTATCAGCAAGGGGCCGATACTATTTACGTCTACAATCACTTTTTCAAGGGAGCCCAGGCACGACCGTGGATGCCGGATTTCTTCGCTATAGCCGGAGACGCTCAAGCGGTCAATGCCCATTCCAGACGACATATTGTCACCAGACATGACCCCACCGGCGAAGGTAAATTCGGTGTTGGTATTTTCCCGTATGCGATTTGGCCCAAATGTTGCAATGGCGGTGTAAAAATCAATGCAGGCAAAGATAATATAGGACGTGATGCTTATATCATTTACGGTACCACCTGCCCCTTAAATGTGGATATCCTTCTTAATACTGTCAAATGCGAAATACTGCCGGCAGACACCCCGCTTCCGACTTTACCGAAGCGTGATAACCCCAATTATGTTATTGCAAAAGTTCCGGACGGCATTTTGCATGATGGATGGAATGTCGTGGAAATCTTCAATCACGATCCGCACACCATTGCCGACTATGAAACGGTATGGATGGAAATCTACGTGAAATAAAATTTGCTGAATCCGTGAAAATGCACTCTGTATACTACTCATCGTGGATTGCATTTTCGCGGATTCCCACCCTCTGCAAACTTTTTTGTTTGTGACTTTCTATTTCAAAAAAAAGGAATGTCTGAAAGAACAGTTTGATTTTCCTTATTCCGGTTGTATGTTATACAGGACTTAATGTGTGGCATTTCTTTTTTCGGGGTGAAGTTGTATGTTTGAACAAAATCAACGCTATTCCTGGCTGGATGCAATGAATTTCTTTGTAATTTTCATTGTTTTCTGGACTCATATAGATATTGCAAACGGAAACATGCCTTATTGCTTTGGTATTCTTCGTTTGGCAATACCCTTGTATGTATTCTACAGCGGTTTTTTCGCAGAGAGAATACTATCCTTGTCTTTTTCGAAACTGATCAAAAATCTTTTTTTCCGACAGTTCCTTCCTGCGCTTACTTTTGCAATTCTTACCTTGTTCTTGTCTTTACTCTTTGACAATCAGGACGTTTCTTGTGCCTTGAAATCGGTATTTTTCTCCGGATCAGGTATTCATGAACATCTTTTTCAGACACCCGCTCATTTTCTGTACTTGCTGTTCTTCCTGAATGTGCTTTATTATGTCATACACCTGTTTACATTACATTTTTTTAATTTGCCACGATATCGTTGGTTATGTATATTCGCGTTGTCTTTTTTGATCGCGATGGTTGGTTTCTACGCGCGTTTGAAATTTCCTGAAGTTGAGATTTTCGGAAAACGGGGTTGGAGCTTGCCTTTTTCTTTTGATCTGGCAATGCTTCTATTACCGTATTATGCAGTTGGATCGTACTTTTTTCCCTCGTTGTCAACATTCCGTTTTTCCGATTTATCGCCAGTCAGAAAAATTTTGTATGGATCTTTCGGGTGCATCTGCATAACATACGTTATTTGCGCCCTGCACTCTCCGGCAATTGCAGCCTTTTGTGCTCCACATATAACACATTCTCTTCCATTGGATTGTGTCTATGTGCTTGTGAATTCGATTCCTTTTATTGTGTGTGTGATTTCACTTTTACTTTTGCTGAACCGCGATTGTATTCTGGCAAGAATCGGACAGTATTATCTGTTTCTACTCTGTTGCAATTCTATCGTTCATCTGATTTTTCTCAAAATTACAAAATTATTGGGACTGTCTTTTCGCACGGAAACGGTTTGGGACTCGTTTATTGTCGGTATTATAGAACTGCTCTTTGCATACTGTGTCATTGTTTCAATCTGCAAAAAACTATTCCCCCCTTTTGCGAAAAACAAGCCAGTTAAGACTGTTGAATAAGGAAAGATATGATGGACGGATCCTCCTTGCAAATCTCAGGTTCTAACATGGCAACTATTCCTGTTGGACGTTTGAATTGGCCTGATGTGATGAAACTGCTTGCCATCTGGATGGTATTTTTTTCCCATTCAAAGCAATCGGGCGAACTTGGTGTTTTTATGCGCGATCATTCGGTGGAAATATTCTTTTTCTGCAGTGGTTTTTTTGCGTTACACCATATAAATGACCGACCTGTAGAATATATTAAACTATATTTCCGAAGGTTAATAATACCTTACATCTTTTTTTCTGTCGCTACATACTTGATTTTACCCACTGAAATGTACATTTCCCCCATAAGGTTTTTCGCATCAACACTTTTAGCTATGCGAGGACACACTCTCGTTGCCACATTGTGGTTCCTCCCAGCATTGTTTTGCGAGGCTGTACTCTTTTATATTCTTTACCGATTCACTTCATATTTTACTTCCAAGCCCGGCAAACAGATTGCATTTCTGATAGCACTTATACTCCCCTTGTGGTCCCTATCCGGAATATTGTATCCATACATAGCGAAAATTTCCATGTTCGGTGTAACAGAATGGAAACTTCCCTGGAGTTTTGATTCTGTTCTGGAATATTTGCCATTCTACGCAGCTGGAGCATTTCTTTTTCCATTCTTGGAGGATGTACGCACAGGGGAAACAGATAAAAATCGATGTTTTGTTGTGTATGTTGTGCTTACAGTCTGCGCGATCTGGACTTTTCTTTGTATTCTGTTTCCACAACTTGAAACCTTTTATCAACCATTTTTGCCCAAATCCGGAGGAATCTTCTGTGCCTATGCATTAAAATGTATTTTGGCATGGCCGATTGTATTCACGTCTGTACTGATTGGTTTTCTCTTGAATCGCCTCAATTTTCTCGCAACAATAGGACGACAAACGTTCCTCTTCTGTTGTCTGGAAATGATTTTTACAATTTTTGTCTTTGAAATACAGAAAATATTCGGTTTTCATCTTATCTGGTCACATGTGGCAGAACCGCTTTCCAAGACAATATACCCAATAGATGGTATCTGTTTTTCCATATTGGAAATCGTTGTCATATATTTTATTTTTGTACCCTTTTTCCGTGATGTAACCCCCTGGGTTTGCGGTGCAGGAAACAGCTCCTCAAAAAACAAATAAAACCACACCACAACTGTACATAGATAAAAAAAACGAGCCCAAACAGCCCGTTTCTTTATGAGACACCTAAAACCAGAGAGTCTCCACAATTTCTGCCTTATGCGGAAAAACAGCCTCAGCCAAGATAATTAAGCATTAATGTATTTCAATATCTGCTCAAGTGTTTGTTCTTGAGACAAATCGCTATTATCAATCAGAATGGCGTCTTTTGCACAGCGCAGCGGAGCTATAGCACGTTCACTGTCCCTCTTATCACGTTCTGCTATTTCAGCGGCAACTCGTTCTACCGTCTCACCAGATAAGAACTCACCTTCCTGTGCTAACCTTCTCTTTGCACGAGCAATCGGAGAAGCGGTCAGGAAAAATTTATATTTTGCATCCGGAAAAATTACTGTCCCGATATCCCGTCCTTCCATAACAATTCTCTTTGACTCAGCAGTTTTGCGTTGAATTTCCAAAGTCCAATTTCTGACAGATGGATAGACGGCAACAACAGATGCCGTTGAAGCGACTTCGGGTGTACGCAAAAGTTTTCCAGGAAAGACTCCGTCACAGCAAATTTCCGCAATACCGGTCTCATTTTCGACATATTCAATCCGGGTTGATTTCAACATGGAAGCAAGCGCATTTTCATCCGAAGGATTAACGTTTGAACGAAGTGCCTTCCATGCAATTGCACGATAAAGCAATCCTGTACTGATATAAACAGCGCCAGTAGCAAGTGCGATACTTTTTGCGACAGTGCTTTTCCCTGAAGCAGCGGGTCCATCAATAGCGATAACATTTGATAACATAGAAAAGACCAATATAAAAAGGTGTTGGAGAAAACATTGGGGGGAAAGTGGTGGCTACAGCCGGGCTCGAACCAGCGACCTGTGGATTATGATTCCATCGCTCTACCGACTGAGCTATGTAGCCATCTCACAGAATGCACTTAATATACACTCGCATGAGTGAAATATCAAATGCATTCTGCTAAAATATTCAAAAATTTTTCACTTTTTACAGTTTTTTCCCATAAAGTGGGCCATACGCAGCACAAGCACGATAATCCGCACCTTCTTTATCCATACCGAATGCATTCCAAACAGCCGGACGGAATATCTTATCTTCCGGCACATTGTGCATGCAAACAGGAATTCGAAGCATTGATGCCATAGTAATCAAATCAGCACCGATATGACCGTACGAGAATGCGCCATGATTTGCGCCCCAGTTAGCCATAACGGAATAAACATCCTTGAAGCATCCTTCCTTACCATCAATACGCGGTACAAACCAAGTGGTCGGCCAACCCGGATCCGTCCGCTTATCGAGTTTTTCAAAAACATCCTGTGGTAATTCCGCAGTATAACCTTCAGCAATTTGAAGAACCGGTCCAATTCCTGCAACGATATTCAAACGGCTCATGGTTATAGGCATCCCGCCTTTGGTAAGAAACTTGCTGGAATAGCCGCCACCACGAAAATACTGACGATTTGCCGGTACCCAAGTCACAGCATCCAAACATTTTTGTGCCTCTTCGTCACTGATTTCCCAGAAATGTTTCATAATGGGTTTTCCGTTTTCATCATCCATCTGACCGGTAGCATCAGCAGTGGTTGCTCCTGAATTAATCAGGTGAATCAAGCCGGGTTCGGGCATATCATAACCGGTTACCCGTTTTACTGCAGCCTGACTCCAGAAAGTACGCACATCGGAAAATCCTTGGGCTCTGCCTGTAAGCAAATGTCCGAACAGCATTGCAACGCCATTCAGAGAATCGTTTTCCGTTGCAAATGTAATGGGTTCACGAACACCATTCCAGTCGAAAGATGAGTTCAGTATCGTTTCCATAAAGTCGCCATTGGGCATGTGGTCAGTCCATTGACGTTGTCCTTGGAAACCACCGGCGATTGCATTGTGACCACAGGCTTCCTCTGCAAAACCGAGGTCAATCAATTTTTTATTGCCGAGCATCAAATCACGGGCAATAATGCACATCTTTGTCACATAATCCCAGACTTCCTCATATTTGTCAGCTGTAAAACGCAGGTTTTCACCATTGCAGAAATCAACGGGACTCTGTTTACAATTTTTGCGGACCCATTCACGGGCAACTTTATACTCTTCCGGGTCATAAATATTTTCATTCACTCTGCGGATAATTTCACACATATCCACAGATTCACAACGAATATTCAGGTATTTTTCGAAGAAATCGGGATTAACAATGGAACCGGCAATACCCATTGCCACAGAACCGATGGAAAGATAAGATTTTCCGCGCATTAAAGCTACTGCAACAGCAGCACGCGCGAAACGCAGTATCTTTTCTTTGACGTCTTCGGGAATAAAGGTATCTGTTGCATCCTGGACATCACGACCATAAATACCGAACGCAGGCAAACCTTTCTGAGCATGAGCTGCAAGAACTGCTGCAAGATAAACGGCTCCGGGCCGTTCGGTGCCATTCAGCCCCCAAACGGCTTTTTGTGTGAATGGATCCATATCCATTGTTTCGGAACCGTAGCACCAACACGGGGTAACACTCAACGTTGCCTTGACATTTTCGCTTGCAAAGTACTCAGCACAAGCAGAAGCTTCTGCAACTCCGCCTATTGTTGTCTTAGAAATTACACATTCGACAGGTTGTCCATTTGGATAACGTAAATTCGAAGAAATCAACTCCGCAGCGGCTTTTGCCATATTCATGGTCTGTTCTTCCAAAGACTCGCGGATACCTTTACGGCGCCCGTCAATAATCGGTCTAATACCGATTTTCGGCATTTTTGAACTCATCGTTTGAATCCTTTCATTGTATTATTTATCTTTTTTACTGTACAGGCCTCAACGCATATTTATTAAAATTCGAGCACGTAAAGCAGATACAGTTCTTCCATTGTAACAAAATATAATACGGTGTTTTAATAAAATCAAGAAAAAAACTTGAAAAACACAATTCTTTGGAGTATCTTACAAGAAATCAGTTCGGAAATTGCTTTCCTCGTTAATAACGGTACAAAAGTAACACAAAGTAAGAAAGTTCTCGTGTATGTTGAAACTCGGTTTTGGTATGATGCGCCTTCCCTGTACTAATTCTCAATTGGACATACCACAAATTTGCAGTATGGTTGACTACTACATAGGACAAGGTTTCCGCTGGTTCGATACCGCGTATTTCTATCATGACGGCAAATCTGAATCAGTTATCAGTGAAACCATAGTCAAACGTCACAGACGCGAAGATTTTTGTGTTGCTACAAAACTTCCCTTGTATTGTATTACGGAGGGTAAGGATGCCTTACGGATTTTCAATGAACAGTGCGCCCGTACAAATTTGGAATATTTTGACCGCTATCTTCTCCATGCAATGGATCAGAAAGGTTTTGAAACGTCCGAAAAATTTGGTCTTTGGGATTTTCTCCGTCAACAAAAAGCCGCAGGGAACGTAAAAAAAATTGGTTTTTCCTTCCATGACAGTGCAGAAGTTTTGGAAAAGATACTGACAGCTTACCCTGACGTGGATTTTGTTCAGCTTCAAATCAACTACGTTGATTGGGACAATGCAAAAATCCAATCACGTTTGAATTATGAAACTGCATGCAGACATAACCTTGATATCATTGTTATGGAACCGGTAAAGGGAGGATTGCTGGCAGGACAATTACCTAAAGCCGCACGCAATCTTCTCAACGAAATATCATCTAATTATTCACCTGCCGAATGGGCATTGCGTTTTGCCGGTTCATTGCAACATGTTGTTACTGTTCTCAGTGGCATGTCCGATATCGGGCAAATCAAAACGAATACAAAATTGTTTTCAAATTTTCAATATTTGAGCGAACAGGAAACAAAAGCACTCCATGATGCAGCAAAAATTATGGAACAAGTCAAAACAATTCCCTGTACCGGCTGTTCTTACTGCAAAGAAAAATGTCCTATCGCACTTTCAATACCAAACTTAATCAAAGCATGGAACAATACTCTGAAATTCGGTCTATCCTCTGGAGCAGAACAAGCTTTTTACAGAGCCTCGTCTTCCGGAAAGCCTTCAGATTGCATAAAATGCGGAGCTTGTGAAACGATTTGTCCTCAACATCTGCCGATACGTGACACTTTAAAAAAACTTTCAGAGTCATTTGAAGGAGGAAAGAAAAAATGAAGCGTTTTCTGTATCCTTTTCTTTGCAGTTTATTCCTCTTTCTGGTCCAAATTTCAGTCTCGGCTCAAGTTGTCACGCCCAATGGAATTGTTTCTGCATCTACAATAGATAAAGATACTGTCATTTACTGTTTGTGGGATGCAAAAACCAATATGCCCGGAAAGATATTTTATCATGCCTCGGACAAAACACCTATAAAAAATAGCTCCTCCCAAATTCCTGCCAGTGTGAACGTATTTGTCTTTGAGGAAAAAGATGGAATCATCATGATTGACACCGGTTATGGTGCTTCGCGAAATCTTTTGTCTAAAATGAACATTTCAGAAGTAGATATATCGTTCATTTTTCTCACTCATGTTCACCCGGACCACATCGGGGGGTTACTTACAGCGGCAGAAAAAGCAGCATATCCTTCCGCCCAGCTGTATTTATCCGTTCCCGAAGCAAAAAGAATTTCCGAAATCATTTCTCTGAATGAAGCGGAATTTCTGCATTTGATAATAAGTCTGTATCTGTATTTTCCGCTGATTTTTCCGATTTTTTCAGAAATCTCAGATATCCGTGAAAGCATGTTTTCGGAAATGTTGTATGGTGGGGAATACATTTCTACCTCCATCTTGCTTATTATCTTGCTTATTATCATACT
>CALCCZ010000179.1 GCA_937900075.1 uncultured Lentisphaeria bacterium | reverse complement strand
GACAAGTACTGGGATGCTGCTGCAAAATGTGCAGAAAAAGGTGTTGCAATCGTTTCTGGTGACGGAGACATCTGGCACGCTGTAGAAAACTCTTCTGACAAGGGTTGGATTGTAAATGACAAGCTCTATATCGATCCAAAACGCGAAGCTTTCATGGATTATTCAAAGAAACTTTATGACAATGGTTATCATAACGATACAATTTTTCAGAAAAACATCCTCTCTGGAGTGGCACACAGAAAAACCATGGAAATTGTACAAAGACAAGTTGTACAAACTTATCCGTTATGGTTGTCCGCAGGGAATAGAAAATATAATCGGAACTTTGTGTTTCATGTTCACTGTTTCTGCGTTTCACAGTTATGGCGATGATATGGCTGCTGCGACAACAATATGTTTCAACTGGGATTGTGTTTCCTTTCATCCGCTTCTGGGACTTCAGGTTGCAGTTTTGACACTTGTTGGACAAGCAATGGGGCAGGATTTACCAAGTATGGCTGAACGGACAGCACGTTCTGGATTTAAGTTGGCGTTTCTTTTTTCCGGAATGATGGCAATTATCTTTTTTTCATGCACATCATGGTTAATTGGTGTTTTTACATCGGAAAGCACAGGAATCGACTATACTCATGTTCGCGAATTTGCTCATCCGATGCTTCGTCTTACCAGCGTTTATTTAATGATGGATGCAGTTACGTTGATATCCACGGGTACATTGCGCGGAGCAGGGGACACCTTGGGGTGTATGGTAATTCACTTGTTCCTGTCGATTTCTACGGCATTTATTATTGTTGTGAGTGTGCGGTATATTCACATCAATCCTGTTTATGCATGGGGAGTGTTTGTTCTTTGTATATTTGCTACAGCAACAACTTTTTTTATCCGATACAAACTTGGGGCATGGAAAAAGTTGCGGATCATAGCGCCTGAAAAATGACAATTACCAGATTCGGGGTTGAGACAAGATGGAAAGAGAATATAACTGCAATACGTTTTTTGTGAAAGATGTTTCTTTTTATCGTCATTTGATTGTGCTTGCAGTACCTATTATTTTGCAAAATCTGATAACTTTCGGTGTGGTTTTAGCAGACAACCTTATGATCGGGCGTTTCGGGGATGCCGCAATTTCCGGATTGTATATGGGAACATTGGTTCACACGCTGATACAGACTCTGATAGCGGGTATTGAAAGCACCGCTTTGATTCTATGTGCCCAGTATTGGGGAAAAAACGATCTGGATAGGATCAAAGATGTGATATCGATCAGTATGCGTCTTTCTATTGGATTGACATTATTTTTTACATGTGCAGCTACGCTATTCCCCGATTGCATTATGAGACTGCTGACTCATGAACAAGCGGTTGTTCATGAAGGGGCGAAGTACTTGCGAATTGCAGGTTTTTCCTATTTATTTTTCTGCGTTTCTCAAATTCTTGTTGTTGCAATGCGATCCGTCGAAATTGTCAGAATTGGCCTTATTAATGCTGTCGTTGCCTGTATTTCCAATGTCTTGTTGAATATGCTTTTTATTTTCGGAATGTGCGGATTCCCCCGGATGGCAGTCGCCGGTGCAGCCCTGGCGACTTTGATATCCCGGATACTTGAATTATGTGTTGTACTTTATTTCGTGATGAAAGTAGACAAGCGTCTTCTGTTGAAATTTCATGATTTTCTACGTTGGAACAAGGATATATTCAACGATATAATCCGCTATGGAACACCGATTCTTCTGGGGCAATTAGTGTGGGCATTCAATCATTTGATGCAACGTACGGTACTGGGACATCTGAATGCTGGAGCAATCACAGCAGCGAGCGTTACGGGCGTTTTAGACAATTTAATCATGATGGGGGTATGGGGACTTGCGTCTGCAACCGGTATTGTAGTTGGTAAAACCATAGGTGCCGGTGAGTATGAACGAGTGAAACAGTATGCGCGGACGATGCAGGTTATTTTTGCTTTAGATGGCGTACTCAGTATGTTAATTGTGTATTTTGTTTATCCGCTTTTTTTGTCCTGTTACAACCTTTCAGCGGATGCTTACCAGTATACGTGTCAGTTTATGTTAGTACTTTCTGTGGCAGTGTTCGGTCGTTGCTATCAGGCCCCCAGTCTTTTCGGTTTGGTAAAATCAGGTGGTGATACTGCGTTTGTATTCAAGAACGATACTTTCTGGGTGATATTCTGGATACTTCCGCTTTCCGTAATTGCTTTGTATTTTCATTTTGAACCTTGGATAGTTTTTGCAATTCTGCTGTCCGATCAAATTACAAAGTGTTTTGTTGCTGTAGTCAAAATCAACAGTTTCAACTGGATCCATAATCTGACGAGATAGTTTTCTTCGCCTAAAAATTGTGAAAATCAGTATTTTGTGCAAAAAAACTGTAATGCGTGTCAAAATATGTTTGACATTGAGAAAAACAAGATTAATTTATCAAAAATCTGATATGTGAAATTCAGATTCAGACTTATTGCAGGCCTGAGAATTTTTCTTTGAATAGGAGTTTATTATGAATTACAACACATTGGAGTATGAAACAAAAGTTTATTCCGCTATTTTGGGTAAAGTCATCGGAGTTTATTTCGGTCGTCCTGTTGAAGGATGGACAAGAGATAGAATTGAAAAGCGTTTTGGAATGATTGACCATTATGTTGCCGAGGAATTAAATTTACCCATCATAGTTACGGACGATGATATTTCCGGTACTTTGACTTTTATCCATGCGTTGACGGATTCCGGTTTGCTGGATAAAACACCTGCCGATTTTTTTGGAGATAATTGGCTGAATTATCTGATTGAATTTCAGACTGTTCTTTGGTGGGGGGGAATGTCCCGATCAACCGAGCATACTGCTTTTTTGCGACTAAAACAGGGGATTCGTGCTCCAGAGTCAGGTTCTATGAAGCGTAATGGGAAGGTCGTTTCCGAACAGATCGGCGCACAGATTTTTATTGATGCATTTGGCATGGTTGCTCCCGGCAATCCGGTTTTAGCTGCAGAATTGGCAGAAAAAGCTGCCCGCGTTTCTCACGATGGAGAGGCAGTGAATGGAGCAAAAGTTGTTGCCGCCATGGTTGCCGAAGCATTTGTATCCTCTGATATGTTTCATGTGCTTGACATTGGGGTTTCCGTAATTCCAGAGGACTCGCTTATCGCTCAAGTACACAGGGATGTCCGTTCCTGGGTAAAAGAAGATGGCGATTGGCAGAAGACATTTGAAAGAATAAGTGAGAAGTATGGTTATTCCCAATATGGAGGAGGGTGTCACATGATACCCAATCATGCAGTAATGGTTATGGCATGGTCATACGCCCCGAATGATTTTTATAAAGCAATGTCCATTGTTACTTCAGCTGGCTGGGATACAGATTGCAATGCAGCGAATGTCGGATCCGTTTCGGCTCTTGTATGCGGACTTGAAAGTTTGGAAAAACCTTATGATTTCCGTACGCCGATCGCAGACCGTGTTTTAATCCCAACTGCAGATGGATCTCTATCCTGTTCCGATTGTGTTTCTGAAGCGTATTATATTGCATCAATTGGACGTCGTATTCTTTATCTTCCACCAGTAAAACAACGTGCATTCATTGATTTTTCTCTTCCTGGATCTATTCAGGGATTTATGGCTCAAAATACGGAAGCGATTCATTTATTCAATAATGGCGAAGGTCTGATTGCTGAAGTTTTTTCTGAGAATGCGCAGATTATGCGTCCGACATTAATTCCTGCCAAGAATTCAGTCGGGGCCTACAAAGCAAAAGGAACTCCGTCCTTTTATCCGGGTATGACTGCCGTATGGAAAGGTATTGGTATAGAGGATTGCGATGTTGTTCCCGTGTTTATGAGTGTTCCGATTGGTCAGACGGAAGTGGATAAATACCTTGAGATGCCCGTTTGTCACATTTCTGCAGGCAAACCATTTCAGATTTGTGTGACCCCTGATTGTAATGGGAATGACACCATTTGTGAAATCGGTCTGAAATTTCTCAATAAATGTAAAGTCCTTTTGCAATCAGTTGATTTTAATGGCAATGTTTCATTGTCCTGCAACGATAGACTGCCGGAAATCGGCTGGATTTCCACTTTGGATACCCATTGGGGAATGTCTATGGGAAAAAATTCAGGCGCAGGATTTTTTGTTACCGGAAATCGGCGATGGGCAAAGCAGACTATTGCATCCGATTTTAAAATCCACGCAGCGGATCGATGCGGGATTGTACTGCGATATCAAGGGCTTGAACGTTTTTATGCATTAATGTTCTATTCGGGGAAGGCGGCTCTTATAAAACACCTGTATGGGAAAGAAACAATTCTGGCTGAAATTGATTTTGATTTCGTTCCTGATCAGTTGTTCCATCTCGTTTTAAGTGCGGATAAAACCACTATTTCAGCGGAATTGCCCGACAACAATATTTTACAGGCTACAGATTCCTCTTTACTTTCGGGTGGCGTTGGTTTTTATACAGAAATGGGAGTCTGTGAACCTGCAAACATACAAATAAATGCCTGCGTGGAAAATGTAGCCGAGTAACCTAATTTTTGCGAATGAAAAAATTATTGTCACTTAATCGGTCTTTTTTCGATGAGTTAAAGCGAAAAAGGACCGATAGTGATTATATCATCTGTTTTCTGCTCTTGATTTTTTCCAAAAAGGAGTATGGAACAAAGAGATTCCCCATCCCTGTTCCTAAATGAACAGATGGTTGATTGAGACCATGGTAATCGCTGCCACCGGACATCAGTAAATTAAACTTTTCGGCACATTCACTTACGACAGTCTCTTGTTGTTTTGTAAACAGGGAATATCGGCATTCGATACCATCCAGCCCGATAGGGGTGAGTGATGAAAGAAATTTTCTCAGAACGGATCGTTCACTTCTTTGGGAATGCATTGGATGTGCCCAAAAAGCAAGACCGGAACTTTGATGGATCAATTCAATTGTTTCTTCCGGAGATAAAAATTCTCTCGGGATATAGAATTTTCTTCCATTTTTTAAATATTTTTCAAACGCAGTTTGAATACTGTCAACATATCCTTTTTGCACCAGTGTTTTTGCAATATGTGGACGTCCAATGCTTTCTCCCTGAGCATTCAGTGCGACTTCTTCTTCCGAAATATCAATTCCATTCGCGCGCATTTTAGCAATCATATCATGGTTCCGCTGTTTTCTCGTATTTAGGAGGTGAGAAAGTCTTTTTTTGAGTTGTTCACAGTGCATATCGACATAAAGACCGAGGATATGTATTTCTCTGGAGAACAATTTAGTTGATATCTCTATTCCGGGGACAGCCTCTATGTTATATTTTTCAGCAGCAAACAGAAATTCCTCCAATCCTGAAACCGTGTCGTGATCACAAAGAGCTATGGCAGATAAACCGCAGGAAACGGCTTTCTGAACCAGTTCGGATGGCGTGTCAGCACCATCCGAAGCAGTACTGTGGGTATGCAAATCCACCCGACGTTCATCGTTTTGTATATTAGTCTTAAAATAATTTTTCACTTACAGTATGTTCCTTTATCTGTTCGCAGAATAGAGTTGATCAAATCCATAAGTATAATATGAATCCTGCGTATTCATTTTTCAAACAAGATATAGAAATATCCAGCATCTTTTCGAAAATAACCATCATTTTTTTATTTTCTGTGAGAAAGATATTATGAAACATTCGGCTCAATCCTCAAAAATATTAAAAGTTATCGCATATCTGTTTTGAAAGCTCTTGATTTTTTAAAGTCGATGATATATGTTATATGCAGAACGATGCAAAAGTTTTGTATCGCCGTTAATAACCACAGGAGAAATAGTGAATCATGGAAAGTGTTTCGACTAAAATTGAAGGGCCTCAGAAGGCGTATGAAGGAAAGAAATTCAGAGTAGCCATTATTGGATGCGGAGGAATTTCACAGACCCACTTGAATGCCTACAAACAGATTCCGGAAGTGGAAATTGTTGCAGGCGTTGATATCAAGCCAGATCGTTTGAAGATTATGGAAGAGACTTGGGGACTGCCTAAAGAAGCTCTGTTCGAAGACTGGAACGAAATGTTGGACAAAATCAAACCGGATGCTGTTGATGTCTGCACCCCGAATGGCGTGCACTGCCAGCCGGTAGTTGATGCGTGCTTGAAAGGTTGTCATGCATTTGTTGAAAAACCGATGGCAATGACTCCCGAAGAATGTCAGCGCATGATTGATGCCGCAAAAAAAGGCGGCGTAAAGTTGTCTGTCGGATTCCAGCAACGTTACAATCCGCGTACAACCGCTTTGATTAAAGCGCGTGACAATGGACAGTTTGGTGACATCATGTTTGTAAAGTGCCAGGCGTTGCGTCGTCGTGGTATTCCGAACTGGGGTGTTTTCGGTCAGAAAGCACTTCAGGGTGGTGGTCCTATGATTGATATTGGAGTACATATTCTTGAATGTGCCTACGAATTCATGGGGTCTCCGAAACCGGTTGCAGCTTCCGGAAATATTTGGACCTATTTAGGCGACAAACCGAGTACAGTTCGCAATGCATGGTCAAACTGGGATTGGGAAACATATACAGTTGAAGATTTGGCAATTGGTCAGATTCGTTTTGAAAACGGAGCTATTCTGCAGATTGAATCATCTTTTGCAGCGCATATCCCGGAAAATGACATTTTCAATTGGTCTGCAATGGGAACCAAAGGCGGATGCAGTTGGGAAAATGTTGAAATCTTTACTGACCAGAATGACTTGATGGTAAATATGAAACCCACTTTCGTTGGTACTGACGATTGGCTTTATCTCTTCAAAACAAAACTTCAGAACTGGGTCGATGCTTGTACGAAAGGCACGAAACAGGGCGCGCCGGGCGAAGCAGGTCTGAACGTTCAGAAGATGCTTTGTGGCATTTACAAGTCTGCAGAAGCAGGCAAAGAAATCGTTATTGACTAACGCTGTCTCATTATATTGAGATATAATAAACTCCGGGATAGAAATATCCTGGAGTTTTTATGATTTAAGAATTTTTCAAATGAAACTGGATTTAACTACCGGGCATCCTCTCAAGCAGGTTCTCAAATTTGCTGTTCCTGTTCTTATCAGCAATTTTTTTCAATTGCTCTACAGCATGATTGATATGGTAATCGTTGGTCGTACTTTAGGGGAAAAGTCTCTTGCTGCTGTCGGATTATGTGGAGCTCCAATTTATTTGATATTAGGTTTTTTCTGGGGATTGACTGGTGGTGTCGCCACGATAACTTCACAACGGGTCGGGGCAAAAGATGATTATGGTGTTCGACATTCTATTGCCACGGGATTTGTGATTAATACATCTATTTCGATTGCAGTAACCATCCCTTTGATACTGCTTTGTCGGCAAATGTTAATATGGATAAATACGCCAGCTGACATTATTGATGAATGCTATGAAAAAGCTATGTCGTTAAAAAATGAATCAGTTATCAAAGTAGAAGGATTAATCGTAGA
>CALCCZ010000178.1 GCA_937900075.1 uncultured Lentisphaeria bacterium | reverse complement strand
GAAATTATATCATTTATCTCTTCAATAGCTTCTATGTATTCTTTTTTATTAGCTAATATTTCCTTAGTATATAAATAAATTTCTTCTAATAAATTACAATTTTCAAACATTTACTATATCTGCTCTTACTTAAATGTAGGGGCTGATATTTTTTTGTTGTTTTTTGCAAAATATGAACTATATTATGTGTATACAATGTAGTGATGTATGTTTTCTCTCTCGAAAAAAAAGATTGGCCCGCGAAACAGTTTATCACTATACGGTCCCTTGTAATCAGTATTGAGGTTTTCTTATGCTTCATCTTTTTTGTCAGAATTGTAATAAAGTTGTTGTCGCAAAACGCTTGGATCAGCCACAGCAAGACGGCATTGCTTTGTGTCCGCTCTGCGGAGCGTTGCTTCCAGCCCGACGTCATATCGCCGATGGTACAATCATAAACGGCTTTAAAATCGAAAAAGAACTGGGACATGGCGGTATGGGCGTAGTCTATCAGGCACAACAGTTGTCCCTGAACCGGGATATCGCATTAAAAATACTCCCGGATGAAAAGGCAAGTAACGAAACGTTCATTGAAGCATTTTTCCGCGAAGCCCGTGCGGCAGCCTCACTGAATCACCCGAACATCGTTCAGGCTTATGATGCGGGGAAAACCGACAATGAAATTTATTTTTTTGCCATGGAACTCATCAAAGGGAAAAATCTTGAAGATACCATTGCGGAACATGGTCCACTGGATTATCAAACCGTATTCATGTGTTCCATTTGCGTTGCCAAGGCTTTGGCATACGCTTGGGATACGAAAAAAATAGCTCACCGCGATATAAAACCCTCCAATATCATTCTGACGGATAACGGTGAATGCAAATTGGCTGATTTGGGTCTGGCAAAGGATTTCCCCGATGAAGAAGTCGAAAGTAATGACGAAATCATCGCTACCCCCGCATACGCTGCGCCGGAAATTATTTGCGGTCAAAAAAATAAGAATGCCTTCAAATCCGATATGTATTCCTTCGGAGCAACGCTGTATCAACTCTTCTCAGGCTTTGCTCCTTTCGATGGTCCAACAATCACGGAAGTTTGTAAAAAACAAGTTTCAGAACGGATTAGACCTCTTTACACCATTAAGCCGGAGCTACCCAGAAAACTTTCTGATCTCATTGATAAGCTGATGGAAAAAGATCCGGAAAAACGACCCGGTTCATGGCATTCTGTTGTAGATAGCCTGAGTGAAATCTCTGACGAGTTCTCCGCGCCCGCAGAGATAAGAATAAAAACAAAAATACAGATTCCGGAACAGGATGTTTGCCCTTCAAAAAAATCAGAACAATGCGAAAATATTGAACTCGATATACCAATCAAAGACGCGAAAAAATCAACCCCGCCCCTGAAAATTCCGCTGAAACAATCACCTTTATCTATACAGAACCACCAAACAGCCCCGCAATCTTCTTCCGTCTCCGTGCCACCTCCCCCGGAAGTTAACAAAGGACCCGTTCAAAATGATATTGTGGAAATCCAGATTTCCTCTCATGATTCCGCAAATACTCCTGCTTCCGCACCTTCGGAAAATTCCTCTCCGGATACACAACAGGATTCCGATTCCCAAGAAATGCCGGATACGGATTTTCTGAAACGATTCTGTATTGCGCTGACAAAACTCATTCTGTTAGTGCTGGTTCTCTTCGCTGCCTACGTCATTCTTTTGTCCGACCAGATGGATGAAAAAAGTATCTACTGCCGCATATTCGGACCTCCGCAACATTGGGAAATCACCGCATTGTTTGAAGAAAGCACGCCTCCGGAAACCGTGACGGGCAAGTCTTCCGCCAATTTTTCTGAAATGAGTCCGATACGGCAGAAAAAATTGCTCGCGGCATATAAAGAACTCGAAAATTCTCTCAAGCAAATATCATCGGGACACATGGATGCCAAAGCAAAAGAAATTCTTGCCAGACCGCTGGAAAACGATCCCCTGCTCACCTTGCAAACAAAAAAAATTCTCGCTGCAAATATATTACTGCAAAATCCGAAAGCGGCTGCCGCAGACTCTGAACGCGTAAAATTGCTCCGGGATGCTTTCAAAATCCTTTCATGTCCGAGATGCAAGGAAAAATATATCGTTCCCTGTCCTGTCTGCCAAAGTACGGAAGCCTTGGAGAAACGTCAGAAAGAACTCGAAGAGGAACAAAGGAAAAAACAGGAAGAAAAAAAACGAAATGCAAAGAAAAATCACGGAAGCCCGTTCGGCTCCATCAGTTTCAATTCGCCTTCTGCAACATTACAGAAACAATCACCGAAGAAAAAGAATGAACCGATAAAAAAACAATCCTGCAAAACGTGTAAGAATACGACTTTTGTTGCCTGTCCGGAATGCAAGAAAAACGCTGAATTATTCCTGAAACAGGAATCAGAAAAACTCATTCAATATACACATTCCAGATATCTGGAATTGGAAAAAGCAATCAAAGGTCAATAAACCGGAAGATTCTTGTTCAATATGATCTTCCGCACAATGCTGAAGAGGGTTATTCAAAATGGAAAAAATGTTTAAAGTTAACGGAATGATGTGCTCCGGATGTCAAGCTCGTGTTAAACGTATCGTCAGTCTGCTGAATGGTGTACAAAATGTCTCTGTGGATTTGGAAAACGGAAAAATGTGCGTGCAGTTTGATCCGGAACAAGTTCAAATTAAGAAAATCATCGAATCTCTGAACGATGCCGGTTTCCAAACAACCGAACTGTGACCATTCGGATCAATAATGCAGAAATTGGATTTTTTTGTTGGCGGAATGATGTGTTCCGCTTGTTCCGACTCCGTCAAAAAAGCCGTAAGTAAAATCAATGGTGTCAAATCTGCTGAGGTCTTTCTTCTATCCAAGAGTATGACGGTTATTTTGGATGAGAATATAACCCCTGTAGATGACATACTCAAGGCAGTCCGGAAAATCGGTTTTTCCATTTTTTTACAGAATGACTCCGACCATTGGTTTCAGGACAAACAAAATGAAGACAAACAGGAAGTCGCAACGTTAAAAAAACGAGTCTTTATTTCTCTTCTTTTCCTGCTCCCCATGATTGCAGTAACACATTATTCTTTTTCCGGATTGCAATCTGCAAAGTTCTTTTCACATCATCCTGTCCTTTATATATCTATTCAAATTCTTTTGTTGCTGCCGATTCTTGTTGTGAACCGACATTTCTTTCTTCAGGGATTCAGGCGTCTCTTCCTGTTTTCACCGGATATGGATTCGCTTATTGCAGTCGGGACCGGCGCGGGAATCACTTATAGTATATACACAATAATCCGCTTTTTTCTTTCCGGTGTTCCCGGATATACCGTGTCCACCGGATATACCCGTAAGTCGTGTTTGTCAAATACCCCACTTTGAGTACCAACAACACATACTGTCCCGACAGGATATTGATGACCGTTTCCAGCACCGTGGAGAGGTACCACGCG
>CALCCZ010000177.1 GCA_937900075.1 uncultured Lentisphaeria bacterium | reverse complement strand
GCGACGTTTCCTCCTTTTTTTGAATAAATGTGTGATATCTTGGATTTCAAAAAGTTTTTTTGCTCTTGAAAGTTTACAATGCCGATGTATATTGATTTTCAGGGGATAGACAAGACCTTTCGAAGGAGAATACTATGGCGGAGAATTTTCTGATTTCAGATATGCCGATACGGATGGGCGAGTGCGGTCCGGACGGCAAGTTGCGGCATCATATCTGGCTGGATTATTTTCAGCATATAGCTGCGATTCATGCGGAACAGCTTGGATTCGGTATTTCAGCGATACGCCGGAACAACCTGATCTGGGTTTTGTCGCGCATAAAACTTCATTTGGATGATTCACCGCGTTTTGACGATATTCTGCGTCTTGAAACCTATCCGAACGGGACCGACAAACTGTTTGCCAAGCGCCAGTTTATTCTGCGCTCGGCAAAGACCGGGGTATCGTTCGGTTATGCGTCCAGCTTCTGGCTGACATTAGAACTGCCTTCTTTCCGTCCGCGTCCGCCCGGCGTATCGTTGGGAACGGATTTTCCGGTCAATGCGGACCGCAGCGATTTTTTTCCTCAGATTCCGAAGCTGCATATTCCGGACGGTCAGACGGAAGATCCCTTTACGATAGAAATCGGGGCATCGCGGATTGATTTGAATAATCATTTGAACAATACCTGCTATTGTGAATTTGTTTTAGACTGGCTTTCGCGGAAAACAGGGAAAATTGTTCATTTCCGTGAAATTCAGATTAATTTCAACCGTGCGATGAAATTTGGGGAAACGCTGGTTGTATCGGGTAAGTTGGACGGCACGCATTTTTATGTGGAAGGGGTAGAGAGTGCGGAGGGCAAAAATTCTTTCCAGGCGGAAGGCGAATACGGAGAACTTTAAGATGCAGAGGATCGTGCATTTAGATTTTAATTTTCTGATGAGGAAGAAAAGCCTTTACCGGGGTCTTCTGAAAGAATTTGCGGATATGGGTTATAATGCCATATTGTGGGAAATTGAAGACAAGGTCCAGTGGAAGTGCATGCCGCACTGCGTTCATCCGGATGCGTTTACCCGTGACGAACTGAAGGAACATGTTGCCTTCGCCCGGTCTCTGGGCTTTGAAATCATACCGCTGCTGCAGACTATGGGACATGCGGAATATGTTCTCCGTGGTGAAAAATTTGCTCATTTGCGGGAATTGCCGGATAGAGTGGACTGTTATTGTGTGTCCAAACCGGAAGTCCGGGAACTGCTGTCTGCTTGGATAGAGGAATATCTGGAACTCTTCGGAGATGTAAAAGATTTTCATTTGGGCGGGGACGAGGCATACTGTTTCGGGAAGTGTCCGGTTTGTGCGGAGGCTGTTGCGGGAAAAGGTCATTTAGGTTTTGCAATGGATCATCTTTCCGTACTGGCGGGGCTTCTGCAGCAGAAAGGGATACGTCCGAACATCTGGGCGGACATGGTCCTGCAGCACAGGGAGGAAGTGAGTGCAAATCTTGAGCGACTGAGGAAGTTCCGGATTTGGGATTGGCACTATTCCCGAGTGCGGGATGAAGAGTTCGGGTCATTGGATATCCTGAATGAGTTCGGATTGGATGCCGTTCCATGCAGTGCCGTGAGCGCGTGGGGAGATTGTTTGTGGTGTCCCCTGCCGCACCGCGCGGAGAATGCGGCAGCTACCGCCCGTCAGGCAGTGAAACGCGGTTTGTCCGGATATTGTACGACCTCCTGGACGGTACGGATGCTGGATTATGGAGTACAGAAACCTTTTTTTGCTCTGGCACCCGCTGCGGAATGTTATCCGGAGAAGGACACGCAGTCATTGCTGACAGAAATTCTGGAGCCGGTATTTTCCTCGGAAACGGCAGGTCCCGATTATCTGAAAATGGTGAGTTCCGCAGCACAAGCGTTTCCTCTTTCCACGGTTCATTCCCTGGGCGTGGGGCTGAACGGCAAATTTCACGAGTCCGTCCCGGCAGGATGGCTTGCGGAACGGTTGCAGAAGCCGGAAGAGAACCTTTCAGCAGAACAGTATGGTCAGGTATCTGCGGCTCTAAAAGCGGCGGAAGCGCTTTTGGATACCTTTCCCGCCGGATCGGAATTGTACCGGAGCTGGAAAACGGCAATCGCTTTTGCCTTCCGTATTGCCGTCCTGTCGCGGGCCGTATCGGAAGGCGATGCTGCTGGTTTGGAACAGGCTCTGAAGGATGTTCTTGCGGACAGGGAAATGACCTCCGGAAGATTTGAAAAATGTTCGGAAAGAGATTACTGGAGTACATTAACGGGAGCAGTCCGGGATTATTTGACCGGATTGCGGGATCGTAAATAACATAAAAAACAGATAAAGGAACCGAAAAGGAACAGAAATGAGATTTTCTATTGGTCGTTTGCTGCTTTCCGCATTGACTCTGATTGGATTTTTCATCTTGAGTTCCTGTACGGTGCCGATACAGCGTAAGGAATCGACTATGACAGAATGTACCCATTACGGTGAATTTGATGTGCGGACCTTCGGTGCGGCGGGCGACGGCGTTGCGGATGATACGGCGGCGTTCCGGGCGGCAATTGCAGAGGCTGCGAAATGCGAAGGTACCGTCCTGGTTCCGCCCGGAAGGTATCTTGTTCGGGAATTGCAGCTGGCGCCGCGTATTGAGTTGCGCGGAGTTGCGAATTTCAATTACCGGCGTTCTGCCGGGAGTGTGCTTCAGTTGCATCCGGAAGCGAAGGATGCGAAATGTCTTTTGAATCTGACCGGGGCATACGGTTGTCATGTCCGCGGCATCTGTCTTGTAGGGCAGGGAGCGGGACACCAGGCGCAGGGACCGGTACACGGGATTCTGATAGATAAACCGGACTACGGCAAGGAAGAAGATACGCCCTGCATTGACACATGCCGTGTGGAACGGTTCAGCGGCGACGGCATCCGTCTGAACCGCATCTGGTGTTTTTCCGTGCGTCATTCCCACTGTATCGGGAACGGCGGCAGCGGGATCCGTATCCGCGGCTGGGATGGTTTCATTCTTGACAACTGGTTAAGCGGGAATAACGGAGCCGGGTATTATGCCTGCGAGGAGAATGCTTCCGTGACCATGACCGGTAACCGGATAGAGTGGAATGCGCAGGGCGGGATCCGGATATCCGGAGCGAATAAATATAACATTACCGGCAATTACATAGACCGGAGTGGAAATTGCGCCATTGATATTCAGAACAGCCGTGATTTCACGATTACCGGCAACGTACTGTACCGGAGCGGAAGACCGGAATGGACTGAAAACCCGGAAAATTCCTGTCATTTCCGGATGCTGAACTGTACTGGCGTCACTTTTACGGGAAATAACCTTTCCGCCGGGCGCGATGATGGCGGAAAAGGACAGCTTTCGCCGCGGACCGGCATTCTGATAGGCAAAGCCGAAAATTGTGTTGTTTCTCTGAATACACTGAACTCGTGTGCATTGGAGAAGATGGTGATATTGAAAGATCAACAGACGAACTGTGTTATCCGGGATAATCCCGGCAGTTTGCAGAAATAATCCGGCAGGGCCGGATGTCAGGAGGATAGAAAATGAGCCGTAAACTTAAAATCGGTGTAATCGGAGCCAATCCCGAATTGCGTGCTGCCTTGCCTTTTATCGCGATTCCGCGTGACCGCAGTGAAATCATTGCCGTAGCGGACAATGATCCGGAAATGCTGGCGGCATCCAAAGAAAAATATCCGGAACCGGGAGCCGTTTATTATCATTCGGCGGATGAACTCTTTGCCAATCCGGAAGTGGAAGCGGTTTTTGTCATGGTCCGGGACAATTTTCACGAGGAAATGGCAGTAAAAGCGATGGAAGCGGGAAAGGCTGTTTATCTGGAAAAACCCATGGCGATTACTCTGGAAGGCTGTGACCATATTCTGGAAACCGCATACCGCACAAAGTGCAAACTGTTTATCGGACACAACATGCGTTACATGCAGTTCACGCGGAAAATGAAGGAAATCATTGATTCCGGCATTATCGGGGAGATTCAGGCTGTCTGGTGTCGCCATTTCGTGAGTTACGGCAGTTGCTATTTTCATCACTGGTGCGCGGAACAGAAAAACTGCAACGGTCTGCTGCTGCAGAAGGGCGCCCATGATATCGACGTAATCCAATGGCTTGCCGGAGCGCCCGCCAAACGTGTTGTCGCCATGGGGCGTCTTTCCGTTTACAATCGTACAACGGACCGTTTGCAGCCCGGGGAAAAGCCGGACCGCAAAGAAGCATTCACCGATGCCTGCTGGCCACCGCTGGAACTGAAAAAACTGAATCCGGTGATGGATGTGGAGGACCACAACATGCTCCTGATGGAACTGGAAAACGGAATTCAGGCGTCCTACGAACACTGTATGTACTCCCCGGATGCCGAACGCAATTACACATTCATCGGGACTAAAGGACGCGTGGAAAATATCGGTGATTTCGGTGGCGAGGCGGAAATCCATGTATGGACACAGCGCGGCAGCCGCCGGAAACCGGATATTGTCTATCATCTGCATCCGCTGCCCGGCGGTCATGGCGGCTCCGATATGGATATCGTACCCTCGTTTGTCGATTTTGTGCTGACCGGTAAGAAACCCGATGTTTCACCGGTGGAAGCCAGAAATGCCGTCGCTGCCGGAGTGATGGGACATTATTCCATGCGTCACGGCAGTATCCCCTGTGATATCCCGCCTGTCAGAAAAGAACTGGTGGAATACTTTGCCAACGGGCAGAAAAGCGAGGAATGAGTATGAAGTGTTTCCTGTTGTCCGTATGCGCGGCAGCCATCGTTTTCTGCTGTTCCTGCAGCGGTGATTACTTTGAAATGCCGCGTGCAGGCTCAACCGCCGCTTATGAAACTGTTGATGCGGACATGCACGGTAATTTTTACATTAAACCGGAATGTTCCGAAAAAGGCATTGTGTATCACGGGTTCTGCGTGGACCGGGTAGAAGGTTCGCCTTTGCGCGCCTACATATCGGAAAATACCACGGAAACGGCAACCTGGCGTATCAATCCGGCAGAGTTCAGAGGAAATACTCTTGTCTGTACTGCCAGACGTCTCCATGTTCCACCGCAAATCATGCACAAAATCAACGGCCCGGAGGGTATCGCTGAGTTTGCAAAATCAAAGTATCAAAATGATATAATATCAAAGTATGAAACCTGGTAAATTGCTTAGATTTTTTGTTTTACCCTTACTGTATGTTGGATTTTCTATTGCTGCTGGATTA
>CALCCZ010000176.1 GCA_937900075.1 uncultured Lentisphaeria bacterium | reverse complement strand
TATGTCGCGGTGATGACCGACATCAGGGCTTTTTCTTCGGCGTTCTCGCATTCGGCATTGAGGAGAGCCGGATTATTCTCACAGTCATAGCCTTTATGAATAAGGAGCGTCGCGTCGCCGCCGTCATCGACGATTTGATCGGGTCCGGTTCCATCGGGCCATGTCATAGCTTCGTAAGTACAATTCCAATATTCTTCAATAGATTCCCCCTTCCAGGCGAAAACCGGGATTCCTTCCGCAGCGATTGCTGCTGCAGCGTGGTCCTGAGTGGAAAAGATATTGCAGGATGCCCAGCGGACATCAGCTCCGAGTGCGCGGAGTGTTTCAATCAGGACAGCGGTCTGGATTGTCATGTGCAGACTGCCCATAATTTTGATATTGGCAAGGGGTTTTTCCTTACCGTATTTTGAGCGAATTGCCATTAATCCGGGCATTTCATATTCCGCAATTTCGATTTCGCGTCTTCCGAAATCAGATAACGTAATGTCTTTCACCTGATAGGCAGGACGAACAGTCATTTTTGTGTCTCCCATATTGTAAATTGTTGTTTTAATGCAGTTAAATCCGCCATAGATAAACGGGCGCCCCGGATACTTACCACACGGGCAGCGGCGGCAGCGGCAAAACGTCCGCACAAAGATAAGGGCTGATTTCTCAGATAACCATAGAGGAAACCGGCAGCCCAGTTATCCCCTGCCCCGGTCGTATCTATCGCACGGGTCTTTTCAGCGGGAACGATACAGGTTTGAGTCCGTGTTCCGATGATGGCACCGTCTTTTCCCAGTTTCATAGCACAGCACGGAACATAATTCAGCATTTCCTCAAGCAAATTCTGTGGAGGTGTTGAAAGGTCTCTTTGCAGAAAAGCACATATTTCCCTGTTATTGGCAAACAGCACGGAACAGCGGGAAGCAAGTTCCAGCAGGCAAGGCCGGAAACTGCGTACGAGTTCAAAAGAGGATAAATCCATCCCGATTGGCACGTTATGAGCCTCAGCGAGCTGGAAGAAACGCATTGTCAAAGGCAAATTGTACAACAAAAAGCCTTCAAAAAGCATAAAATTCACATTTTCGAAATCATTGGGCGCAAGTTCTTCCGGATGCAGTTCACTATCCGACTGCAAACAGACGCGCATGGTCCGTTCCCCATCGGGAGTAATCATGCAGCAACAGCGTTTTGTCGGCATTCCGGGACGGATTTTTGTGGAGGAAACATCCCCGCCCGCAGCTCGGAAAGTATCGAGACAAAGTCTTCCGTTTTCATCCTCTCCGACGACTCCCGCCAAACGCGAATGGATTCCCCACACAGCCAGAGCGGAAAGCGTATTCGCAGCAGCGCCACCGGCAACACGTTTCACGGGAAATGCGGAGTTCAGTTCCGTCAGCAGTTTTTCAAACACATTCGGAGAAAGTCTGCATGACCCGCCCTTTTTCCCACTAACATGGGATGACAACCATTCTTCACTGACCTCCACAAGGGAATCCACCAGCATTTCGCCGGCCCCCAGGACAGATATTTCAGGGAGATTTCGCTGATTATCAGAGGAAACGGACATTTTTCGTCACTTGGCGCTGAAAAAAGATTCCGAGGCCTTCAAAAGAAGTTCCGTACAATCTGTCTTCTCCCAGGGGAAACTGCATCTGCCGAAATGACCATTTCTGGCAGCCTCGCGATAACACCAGCCCGCAGGATGCTGCAAATCCAGTTTCTTCAAAATTCCAGCAGGAGATAAATCAAAAGTTCCGGTAACGATTTCCGCTAACTTTTCATCCGGAATCCGCCCGGTTCCGTAAGTATCCACATTGACAGACAAGGGTTTCGCAAAACCGATAGCGTAGGAAACCTGAATTTCACACTTTTCCGCCAGACCGGCTGTCACGATATTTTTGGCAATGTAACGGCACATATAGGCTGCGGAACGGTCCACTTTCGACGGGTCCTTTCCGGAAAAAGCTCCACCGCCATGCGAACCGACACCGCCGTAAGTATCCACAATGATTTTCCTGCCTGTAAGACCCGTATCACCGGCAGGTCCGCCAATCACAAAACGCCCGGTAGGATTGATATGATAAACGATATCGTCAGATAAAAACCGGGCAGGAATGACTTTTTTCACAACAGTTTTCACAAGTTGTTCCAATTGAGAACGTTCCATATCTTCAGAATGCTGGTGCGACAACACAATTGTCGTAATTTTCTGTGGTTTTCCCTGATGATAGAACATGGAAACCTGGCATTTTGCATCGGGTCGCAGGAACGGATACTTATCCGTTTCTGTGTGACGGATACGGGTAAACTCCTCTATGATTTTATGGGCAAACAGAATGGTCGCGGGCATAGCTTCATCGGTTTCAGAGCTTGCATACCCGAACATCATACCCTGGTCACCGGCACCCTGCTCTTTTTCCGCACTGGAATCAACTCCCATCGCAATATCCGGGGATTGTTTATGAAGGCGGACAAGTACCTGACAAGTATCAGCAGCAAATCCGCATTCGGGATCATTATAACCGATTTCCCTGACAACTTTCCGCGCTAACTTCTCAAAATCCACCACGGCAGAAGTTGTAATTTCGCCTGAAATCACGATCAAATCTGTGGTACAAAGCACTTCGCATGCAACACGGCTTTGTGGGTCCTGCTGCAAACAGGCATCCAAAACCGCATCGGAAATCTGGTCCGCAACTTTGTCCGGATGTCCTTCTGATACTGATTCTGACGTAAAAACATGATCCGCTTTTATCTTACTCATGGTGCTCAACTCTCCTCAATTAAAAAAACCAATAACGCATTATGGTAATTCTAATAATGTACCACAATTTTTCTTTTTTGCAAGCAAATGCGGCAAGAAAAGCAAAATATACGCGCCCGCGCGAAATTGTATACCCGTATATCCGGATCTCAGGCAAGAATACTGCCGCCTTGCCGCAATATCTTGCGCAAACGGGAACAGTCAATATTCTGAACGGAGCCATGATTGTCTTCAAGGCACAGTACAGCAGCAGTACCAGCGGCTTCACCGCACTGGTTCAGATTCACCATCACCCGCAACGCCCCGAACGCCATGGAATCGGCATCAATCATACGGCCAGCCGCAATTACATTTTCCAGTTTTTCAGGAATGAGCGCTTTCAGCGGAATACGGTAGAACGGCAGATATTCGCCCTCGGGCAGCCAGCGTTCCTCCTTCACAATGGATTGGGAACGCCAAACGACATGACGGCCATCAAGCTGATAAAATTCAATTTGGTCATTCCACGGACAATGAATATCCACGGGGTAAGTTGCACAACCGACCGTTTTCTCTTTTGGCACACCATTGTGAAGCAGGTCCAGACCGGTTGCCTGTCCAATTGAATGAATATGCAGACCTTCCCGAATTCCGATTGCGGATGGCAATCCGGAGAGACTCAAACACGCATCCGGATATTCCCTGCGGAACATATCAAGCATAGCCCGTATCTGGCTGCGGGCTTCCATTTCCGCCCGGGTAATGTCCTCAGCATTTTCACAATGGCAATTCAAAACTCTTGTACCCGCGAGCATCAATCTGCTGCTGCCCGGTATAGTGGAACTCCAGGCATATCCGCACGGCAAACCCGGAATATCCGCACGGTACTTCTCAAAGAGTTCTTTCAGACGATGGAGCTGCAGTTTCTGCCAATTCTCAAGATGACAGCACGATGTCGGCGGCTGGGGCGCCTCTGCGGTCCACATCGGGACACCGGCATCACGACACAGCAATCCATCGCCGGTTGCATCCACGTAATATTCCGCCTGAATACCGAATCTGCCGTTTTTATCCAATGCGACAATGGCTTGAACGCGTTTTCCGTCACCGGACAGGATAGGCATCTCATAATCGGTATGGAAACAGACTTGGATATTTTTTTCGGCTGCGACCAGAGCATCAAGTTCCAGAGTCAATTCTTCCGTATTCAGTTTGATGCCATGAATTTTTACATATTCGCGGTCACGAAAATCCGAAACCGCGCCGTATTTTTCCAGACGTTCGAGGATTTCCCAAGTCAAACCGCCGATAATCTGTTCTTTTCCCATGTAGTCATACAAGGAATGCCAGATATTCACCAAGCCCAGAGTTGCAACGCCGCCGAATTTCCCGCTCCGTTCCAGCAATACCACTTTTTTACCGAGTCTTGCCGCGCGAACTGCGGCAAATACGCCGGTACAACTTCCGCCAATCACACAAATATCCGCATGATATTTCACAGGCATGGTAGATGCCGGTATGGTCAAATAATCATTCATAGAAAACCTCCATAAAATAAACAGAAACAGATAAAACCGGTATAATTTACATGGGTCAGGAATAAAATACAATACAAACACCTCGACATCTGTGAAAAAACATGAAAATCTGCGCTTGCAAAAATATCGGGAAAAGGGTATGTTAAAGGCAGAAAGAAATTATTTTTCATCAAATACTTAATTTTATTAAAAAACACATTATTAAACTTTTGATTG
>CALCCZ010000175.1 GCA_937900075.1 uncultured Lentisphaeria bacterium | reverse complement strand
ATACCGGTAAGCGCCCAGCTGATAGTTACAAGGGCAAATCCCCCGATAAGAAGGTTCACAAGTGCTTCTGTAAGTGCACTAACTGTAGTTGTTGCTTCCATCACTCTACCTCCTTATGCCAAGAAATCATCATCAGCCAGAGTGCTGAAATCATCTGCTGCGGATATACGCCCGCTCCCCCGCATCCCAAACTGGAAAAAACTGCCATGGGCTCCGAAAAAATGGTCCCGTGCAGACACTTCGAAACATCCCTGGATGCCATCCGCGCACTCCGGGCGGAAGGGTATCGTCAGATTCTCGCAGCAGAGCCCGGTGAAAACTCCGTCGATGCCTGGGATGCCGAATATCAATTCCCGCTGGCAATCGTTTTCGGTAACGAAGCATTGGGAATAGCAGAGGAAACGCTGGCTGCCGTTGACGGTTTTATCGGATTGCCGATGTTAGGCAGAAAGGCATCCATTAACGTAGGCAACAGTGCTGCTGCAATCCTTTATGCCATTGTAGCCAAATACAGGAAACGGAAATAATCCGGCACTCATTTTTGTACCCGATAAAAAAAACTGCCGTATGGAAATCAAGGCGACCACACGACAGTTTTTTTGTAAAACGATTCCGGAAAAATCAGAGTTTCCCGGCACTGATAAAAAAATAGGTCTTATAGGTCTTATAGGTCCTATAGGTCTTATTCGTGATTCTTCATCAAAAAACGTTTGAGCAATCACGATGAATATCAATAATTCAACAAAAACCAGCCCCAACGGGGCGGCACGATAATAGCCAGGGGTGAAGCCGCAGAAGGCGGCGTAACCCCTGGAACAAAATAAAACAACCATTCGAGCCCCAATGGGGCGGCCCGAACCACTCACGGAGGAAGCCCGCCTCGGGCGGGCGCATCTCCGTGCATAACGTTTGCCTGAGGTCAAACAATATGCAACGCTGGAGATATCCTTGTCCGTTGTTTCCTGCAGATTACAAAAAAATATGGGATATTTGTAAAACGATATCGGAAAAATCAGAGTTTCCCGTTCTCTTCAAGCCAGGTCAGCGCACGCACAAGACCTTCGGTTGTGGAAACCTTCGGATCGTACCCCAGAATACGCTGCGCCTTGCCGATATCAAAGCACATGTGCAGTTCGAGGAAATCAAGCCCGAAATGAATACGGATTTCCGGATAAATGCGGATAAGGTCTTCATTGGGTACCACAATCACTTCCGAAGAACTGTTCAAATGCTTCATGGCGGTATCCAGGAATGTTTTCAGCGTGACTGCTTTCTTGCTGGATATGATGAAGATTTCACCACGTACCTCATCCGGATGGTCAATCGCTAAAGCAAAGGCACTCGCCAGATCCCAGTTATAACCGGACTGAACCATAATATCCAGACACGGCGGAATGAAAAGAGGTTCGTTGTTCTTCAGTTTTTTGTAAAATTCTATATTTCTGCCGCCCCAGAGTTCCAACGGACAAACCGTCTCGCCGATAATGTTGGTCGGACGCAGAATCGTAATGGGAAAACGCCCTGCCGCACATTCATTCAGCGCCTTGATATCCCACTGCGACTGATGAAAAAAATTCAATCCTGTATCTTCGCGCCAGGGATGCTCCTCATTGGCGGGAAAATATTGGAGCGGTACAAAAGAACCGGTGGAAGAACAGAACATGACATTTTCCACGTTGGGGAAGTGTTTCTCAATCAATGGTATCATGGACTCATTTCCAAGTGTATCAATGATTACTTCCGGCTTGTAGGATGCCAGCTTGTCCAAATAATCGTGATCATACTTGTTACCACGAACAAATTCAACTCCGGACAAATCCACATATCCCTGACAGCTGTGCTGCATTCCGCGGCAGGCCCCGATTACCGTATGACCCGCTTTGACTGCCAGATTGGCAATACGGGAACCAATTTCTCCTGTTGCCCCGAAAATCAAAACTTTACGTCCCATAACAAACTTTCTCCTGTAAAAATTATGTTGTTTGATGTTTTCTGCTGTTTCTATCATGCTTATTATATCCCCGCTTTCAGGGAAATGCAAATTTGGAATCCGCGTTTATTCCATTTTTTTTATCTTCCGGTCAGATCCGCCCCGCACAACCACGAATACGACCCGTCCGCCAGTTTATCCTGCTGGGAAAAAATAAGACCTATAAGTCCTGTAAGACCTATAAGTCCTATAGGTCCTATTTTCCATCCCCTATTCCCTATCCCCTGTCCACTGACCGGTTACTTTCTGGACTCACGCTTCTGAAATTCTGCTTTCTTACACTCCAAAAATGACCGGAGCAACTGTCTGTCATGTTCATCCGGGACCCGCATACTGTCCCGTTCCGTTGCAAGTTTCCGCCAGTATTCAAGAACGTCCCTACCCGTTGGCATCGCCAGATACTCGGGGAAAAGTTGAAAAAGAAAATCCAGACACTGATAAACAGCATTGACTTCCCGCTCTGAAAAAGCCCCTATGTAGTCGTCTATAACAGAAGACTGGGTCGGATCAAACCATGCCGCGTCCAATGCCCACCCCAGCGGCATCATGATTCGCATCAGCATTTCCGCATCCGGCAGCCGATCACCCGACTCTGGCGGCAATTGAGGATTGCAGCAAGGTGTTTCACGGTTCTGTGCGAGAATATTTCCGTACACTAAGTCTATCAGGGCGTATAAAATTTCTGCCAAATCGTTTTTGCGGTCCTCATTGTAGAAACGGGGATTATCGGAAATTGCTTCCCGGATTGCCGCTTCCGAACGGTACACGGCATTGGTGTTTCCGCGCCGGAACACTTCATCCAGCAGTTTTTGAAGTTCGTCGGCTTTCCGGATAACCTCGGTATAATCTTCTTTCATGGCATTTCTCCTTATCAATAACCAACCTAAATATACAGCAAGTTCCCCAAAATACAATATGCGAATCATTGCGGATATCCATGTTTCAAAGTAATTCTGTTTTTTGGGCAGATTACCGTTCAAAACACCATATTCCCGCAAAAATTAGCCCGTTTTTAAGAGATTATTGTGTTTTTATGAAGAAAAGCAACACCAAATCGTTTGAAAAAAACAGCGAAACTGCTAAATTATCTCCCGTAGTTTACGTCTTTTAACACAACTTTCCTAAAAACCAAGGAGAAAATCATGTTAGTAAACACACCCCCAATGGGTTGGAATTCATGGAACACTTTCGGTCAGAATATTTCCGGTCAGCTGATCTGTGAAATCGCCGACAAATTCATCGAACTCGGTCTGGATAAGGCCGGATACAAGTATGTCGTCATCGATGACTGCTGGTCCGAAAAGGATCGCGATCCCAAGACGGGAAAAATCGTTCCGGACAAAGTCAAATTCCCCAAGGGAATGAAGGCCGTTTCCGATTATGTCCATCAGAAAGGTTTGAAATTCGGAATGTATTCCTGCGCCGGAATCCGTACCTGTGCCGATTATCCCGGCAGTTTCGATCACGAATTCCTCGATGCGGAAACTTTTGCAGAATACGGTTGCGATTTCCTTAAATATGATTTCTGCTATCGCCCCGCTACTGTGGATGGCCCGCTTCTTTACCGCAGAATGGGTAACGCTCTCCGCGCATGCGGTCGCGACATCCTCTTCTCCGCCTGCAACTGGGGCAGCGACAATGTCTGGTCCTGGATCCGTTCCGCCGGCGCGCACATGTACCGTTCCACCGGCGATATCAATGATTCCCCCAATTCTTTCTCCGATATTGCAAAAAGTCAGCTTGACAAATTCTGCTACTCCGCACCGCAGTGCTACAATGACATTGATATGCTCACTGTCGGTATGTACGGAAAAGGCAATGTCGCCTGCCACAAAGGAAATGAACTCTCCGAGGAAGAAAAAGCAGTCTGGTTCCGCCGTTACCGCAATCAGTTCTCTCTCTGGTGCATGCTCGGCGCGCCCCTCATGCTCGGCAGCGATATCCGGACTATGGACAAGGATATCCTCGATCTGGTCACAAATCCGACCTTGATTGCCATCAATCAGGACCCCGAATGCAGACCCGCATTCAAAGTACCCGGAGTCTGGGTACCCGAAAACGAAGCTGTCGGTCTCGCAAAACTCCTCTCCGATGGCACTATCGCCGTCGGTCTCTTCAATTTCTGTGACCATCGCCATGGCATTACCATTATGAACGAAGTTATCGGTTTCTCCTACGCTTCCGGATACGACCTGGAATACAAGGATGTCTTCACTGGTGAAACAGAACTCGTCAAACAGGAAAAATTCTACCGGATTCTTGAAGGTTACGAGTGCAAAATGTTCATCGTTACCCCCAAAAAACGGAAAGCGTTCATCGTTACCCCCAAAAAACGGAAAGCGTAATTTTTCCAAAAACACCGCCGCCGGTTTCTTCTCCGAATCGGCGGTGTTTGTCCATTCGTGGATTTTTCCCGATATAAGCTGACTGTACATGATGCCCAAACAACTTTTTCTTCTCACACTTCTTTTGTCCTTGCTGTTCTGTCCGCAGGTTTTCTCCGCACCGGACTCAAAACCTCGTCCGACCTCACATAAGGTCGTGTCAAAAAAAACACCTCCCAGTGACCCTCTGCGACAGAAATTGAAGGAACAGTCGGATCTTTTGAGACGCGAAAACCGTGTCAAAGAAGATATCAGAACACAATCCGATGTCCGCAGAAGCAATTTGGACAAAGTTGAAAATAATCAGAAACAGAAATCCTACATTCAGCTAAAAGGGGAAAACTCCGGAAAAAAGACTCTGCATTCCACGGACTCCGGAACTCCGGGTTCCCTGCCCGTCGCAAATCCGTAAAAAAATCAGGAAATTCTTCTTCTTAAAATGAGTACTGAGTGTTACCTCTGCGGAAATCCAGTTTCCTACAACTGCATGGGACTGAACCGTAAAATGATTAATCGCGGCATTGACAAATTCCTCTGCATGTCGTGTCTCGCAAAACATTTTCATGTCTCCATCGATGACCTGAACGTTCAAATCGAACATTTCCGCGCTGCCGGCTGCACTCTGTTTACGCCCGAAGAGGAATCCCCGAATTCACAAAAACCGAACGGAAAGTAAGCAGCAGCAGACTCTCTCACGATAAAACCATTCATTTACATAAACACAAACAAACGAAAGATTCAAAACTCCATGAAAAAAACTGGTAAGAAAAAATCCATCAATATGGTCGTTGTCGGCTATGGACACCGCGCCCCGGGAATGCTCGGACTTCTCCTGGAAATGCCTGACGTCAATATCGTCGGCGTCAGCGATCTTTACGAAGACCGTCTTCAGGCTGCGGTCGATGCCTGTGTTAAAGCGGGTCGTCCCGCCCCGGCAGCTTCCACGGACTACGGTTCCCTTCTCGAAATCAAAAATCTGGATGCCGTTTTTACACCATCCTCCTGGACCAGTCACGGCAATGTCTGCCTGGATGCCATGCGTGCAGGCGCATACGCTGCAACAGAAGTCGGCGGTGCCACCAGCCTGAAACAGTGCTGGGACTTGGTCGAAACCTCCGAACGTACCGGAAAACCCTTCATGCTTCTCGAAAACTGCTGCTATGGACGTGAGGAAATGGCGATTCTGAACCTGGTCAAACAAGGTTATTTCGGTGAACTCGTTCATGCTGAAGGCGGATATCGGCACGATTTGCGGAGCGAGGTCGGAAACGGCCGCGATATTCGCCATTACCGTCTCGATAATTACCTCAACCGCAACGGCGATGTCTATCCCACTCACGACTTGGGACCTATCTCCAAATATCTCGGTCTCAACCGCGGTAACCGGATGGTATCCCTTGTTTCCGTCGCATCCAAATCCTGCGGTCTCGAAGACTGGGTCAAAAAGAACCGTCCCGATGATGCCGAATTGAAAGACCGCGATTTCGCGCTCGGCGATGTCGTCGTAACAACCATAAAGTGCGCTCACGGTGAAACAATCACGCTCTTCCATGATACATCCCTCCCCCGTCCCTACAGCCGCGGAAATCTGCTTCAGGGAACAGGCGGTATCTGGAGCGAAGACAAATACGCCGTTTCCATTGACGGCATATCCCCGAAGGGTTCCGGCTGGGATCCTCATTCCTGGCTCAACATGAAAGAAGTCTTCCCGAAATTCGAACATCCTCTCTGGAAACGTTTCCAGGATGCCGGTGTCAAGGGCGGACACGGCGGCATGGATTACTTGGTCCTCCGCGCTTTCGTCGAAGCAGTCAAAAATGGTACGCAAACGCCTATCGATGTTTATGATTCCGCCTCATGGATGGCTATCACATGCCTCTCCGAGGATTCCGTAGCAATGGGCGGACATCCGGTCGCCGTTCCTGATTTCACGAACGGACGCTGGATCAACCGCAATGACATCGTGGAAGGCACCTATTGTCTGGATAAGATTTGCAAACCGGCAAAGAATCTCTGACCCGGATGCCTTTTGAGTAACGGACAAATCTTCCGAAAATATCACCGGGAGCAATGCAGAAACAGCTTGCTCCCGGCTCTTTTTTGTGCTTTCCCCGCAGGACAATCAGATCATCGTTTGTGTTCCGCTCCTGCACACTATCCACTTTTTCTCTGTCCTCACTATTCCATCCCGTTTTGCGCAACAACGAAAATCATCCGGCTCTTTCCATGCCTACTATCCACTATCCACTAATCACTATCCACTAACTTACTTCCGGTCAAGCTCCGTAACATTGACTCCCAGCAGCCTGAGTTTCTCCACTAAATTTTCATACCCGCGGTATATCATGTCCGCATTATTGACAATAGAGGTACCTTTTGCACAACAGGCAGCCAGTACAAGAGCCATGCCCGCCCGAATGTCGGGACTCGCCATTTCTATGGCATGCAGCTTGGATGGCCCCGCAATAACCGCCCGGTGCGGATCGCAGATAATGGCATTGGCGCCCATCGCAATCAACCGATCCACAAAATAAATACGGCTCTCAAACATCTTCTCGAAAAACAGCGTTGTACCCTTCGCCTGAGTCGCCGCTACTAACAGACAGCTCATCATATCGCTCGGGAACTGCGGCCAGGGTCCATCGGAAATCACCGGTATGGCATTGCCGATATCCCCGTGAACCTTCATGCGCTGTCCCGCGGGCATAACAATGTGGTTCGGATGCAGCTTGAAATGAATACCGAAACGATCCGTAAAGATACGGCGCATCATCCAGTAGTGATGTGTGCGGATCTTGCCTTCAAATTCCACTCCCCCGCGCGTCGCTGCCGCAAGTGACATGAAAGACGCAACTTCAATATGATCCGAATCAATCGTATATTCCGCCCCATGCAGATGATTACTGCCGGTTATGTACAGCGTATTGGTATCCAGTCCTTCCACCTTGGCGCCCATCAGTTGCAGCAATTCCCCCAATTGCTGAATATGCGGCTCGGATGCGGCATTCCGGATAATCGTCGTCCCCTTTGATACTGCCGCTGCTATCATGATTTGCTCTGTACCCGTTACACTGGCTTCATCCAGAAACATGTCGGAGGCGGTCAAATTCTTCCTCGCCATTTTGAACTCACTGCCAGAATTCGATATCACTGTCTCAATCCCGAGTTTCCGTAAACCATAGTAGTGAGAGTCTAAACGGCGTCTGCCTATAACATCTCCGCCGGATCTTCCGATTTTGGCTGATCCGCAACGGTATGTCAGAGCACCTGCAAACAATATCGATGTCCGGACCTTTCCGCAAAGAGATGCCGGTAAATCCGACCGCACAATATTCCTGGCACAGATTTTCACATCTTTTCCATTCCGTTCTACTGTCGCTCCGCAGTATTCCGCGATTTCAAGCATTATCCGCACATCCACTATCTCAGGCATGTTGTGAATAAGAACTTCTTCTTCCGTCAGCAGACAGGCTGCTATAATAGGCAATGCGGCATTCTTGTTGCCGCCGGGTATAATTGTGCCGGAAATTTTGGAAGGACCTTCAATTCGCAATGCTTTCATCTGTTGACTCCAGGAAAAAAAATTGATGTTATTGTGCGGGCTTACGAAGTAAAATAACATAATCCTGAAAAAAGTCAAACTTATACCGCTCTAAACAGAAAAAAAACACAAGATTCAGGAGTGAGCGGATAGGGATGCGGATATTATGCGGCAGACCTATAGGTCCTATTTTTGTTTTATTCGGAAAACTCGTGCTTGGCAGTGGGCTGTATCTCAAAATCAAGATAAAAAAAATGGTGCATCCATAGGGATTCGAACCCCAAACCTGCTGGTCCGTAGCCAGCCGCTCTATCCAATTGAGCTATGGATGCACGTGTCATCTTGAGATAACACTATTAATTTACCACAGATTTGAAAAAAGTCAAGCGTTTTTTTTAGAAAAACAGTGTTTTTTTATTCAAAAAGCGTCATTGGACAGCGGTTAGCAGTTGGAAGTATAAGTCCTACAAGTCCTGTAAGACTTATTTTTCTCTGAGCAAAAAACGCTGCGTTCATTTGGGAGAAACTATCCCCTGTCCAATTTCCCCAATACCATACGCACCGCGGAAAGAATATCCGGGGCATCTATCACTTTTTCCGGCGGATATCCGTCTAATTTCTGTTCCCCTCCGTGTCCTGTCCGGACCAGTCCAGCTATCCGGCACCCTGCCCGCAGACCGGCTTCCACATCTGATGTCTTGTCACCAAACATGACGGACTGCGTCAAATCGAGATTCCATTCAGCCGCTGCGGTCAGCAGCATACCCGGTGCCGGTTTCCGGCAATCACATTCCCGGGTATATTCGGGTATTATACCCTTCGGATGATGAAAACAATAATATCGGGCATCCACAGAGGCATTCTCCGCTGCCAGCAATTCATCCAGACGCAGCTCCACCCGTTTCAGATCGTCTTCGGTAAAATATCCTCTTGCGATTCCGGATTGATTTGACACGATGATAATCTTGAAACCATGAAGCCGCATCAGGCGAATCGACTCCGCAGCTCCGGCACACAATCTCACCCGCGCAGGATCGGAAAGATAATTTTCCTCCTCAATCAGGACTCCGTCCCGATCGAAAAAACAGGCTTTCAAACAACCGCCGTTTTCCCTGCGCACCGATTCGTCCATCTGCACATGTTCCCGCCTGCTGTCTGTCATTTTGAATGTACTAACACTTCAAACTTGCCAATCGGCTGTTTGTTTGTTTCCCAGCGGCGATGATAAATCAGTTTGATTCCTTCCTCACCTTTCCCGGAAACAACATACTCAAAATGGGAAACGCCAGGCGCACCGACTAAATTTCTGTCCTTTTTCAGCTGAACAAAAACTTCACGGCTCAAAACAAGTACACTGTCAGAAGGAACACGTTCCTGCATCCAGGTATAGCCCGTTGTCGGATTACCCGGCAGCTCAATGATAATGGTATCTTCCGGAGAACAGGTGATTTTCTTCCCATTATCCATCTCTGTGAGACGAATAACATCCGGAGAACAGGCGGTCAGAAAAACAGACATGACAAACAGCAGAAACAAAGATATTTTCTTTTTCATTTCGCATCCGGTCCTTCCAGCTGTTTAGACAGCTTCTTCACTAATGTCTCTAATTCCTCTATTTTCGCAGCCATGCGTTTGACTTTGCGCGGCAGCAAATGACGTTCAAAAAATTCCTTCTCGGATTCCGCCGGAACGCCAATAACCGTTTCACCGGGATTCGTACTCTTCTGTACCGCTGACGGTCCAATCACTTTCGTACCATCACCAAGCTCAATATGACCATTGATACCCGCTCCGGCTCCAATGGCACAGCCGCGTCCGATAACCGCACTGCCGGCAATGCCGCACTGTCCGATCAAGGCTGTAGATTCGCCCACGATAACATTATGAGCTACATGGACTAAATTGTCTATTTTTACGCCCTTCTTAATCCATGTACGGGAGAAACGGGCTCTGTCTATCGTGCAGTTCGCACCGATTTCCACGTCATCATCTATCTGAACAATTCCGTTCTGCGGAACTTTCACCAGCCCGCGGAACGAGGGGGTATATCCAAAACCATCCGCACCGATGGTGGTTCCCGCATGAAGAATACAGCGTTTCCCTATAATACACGAGTGCATAATCGAAACATTCGGATGAATCACTGTCTTCTCCCCGATCTTGCTGTTCGGCCCAATGTATGCTCCCGCACGAATCACACACCCGTTCCCGATTTCGCAGTTCTCGTCTATCACGGCATTGGGACCGACCGAAACATTTTCCCCCAGCTTCGCACTTGCGGCTATGACGGCCGTCGGATCAATTCCGGGAACGTATGTCTGTGCAGGCGGAGCGAACAATGCACAAACCTTCGAAAAGGCTTTATCCGGATTTTCACAGACCAGAAACGTTTTGCCTTCTTCCGGCTCCTGCTCAAAATCAGACGGAACAATAATCACTTTCGCCTTGCAGGATGGCAAAAGATGCGTATATTTCGCATTACTCAGAAAGGAAAGGCAATTCTCGGAAGCCAGTCGCAAGGAATCCACTCCGGATATGACATTGTCCGTAGTTCCCTTGACGGTCGCATTCAGCATCTCCGCAATTTCCGCAATCGTGTAAGTCTTTTCCATGTCAGATATCTCCTGTATCTTTTGTGTTGTGATAAACAATTTTAACAACTCAGTTTTTTTCACCGAGGATTCTTTGTATCTCAGGCTCTATCGCTTCCGCCCAGATCCGGTACCCCGCATTGTTCGGATGACACCACCCGTCTGCATAATTCGCAGGTTCAAAGCTCCCGTCCGGTTTTCTCATCTTTGCACAAATATCCACAAATTTCAAAGTTTCTCTGTTTTGTTTGCGAATATAGTCGGAAACAAGAAGATTCAATTCATCAATCCGGCTCTGAATCGTTGCACCCCCGGTAACCTCCCCCCGACGCGGAAAAAGCGCCATGACAAGTATGAGCGCCTGGGGAAAACGTTCCGCCAGAGTTTCTATCAGCAACTTCACGCCCTCAAATGCATCAGCAGCGGTGTCGCCACTGTAATTCGGCGTACAGGAAAACTGGTTCGTCCCCACATTCAACACAAACAGCTTCGGTGACTGATTCTCCAATTCACCATGCTGAATACGCCACAACATATTCTGCGTACGGTCAAAACCATAGCCCAGATTCAGTACATTACGCTTCCCGTAGTATTCTTCCCAGACTTCCGCGCCATTGCAAACACCGTCTTCCGCACTGAAAAAATGCGTAATGGAGTCTCCGATAAAAACAATGTCCGCCCGCTTCGTCTTGACCTCTTCCAACTTTGACGCATGGCGGTCGTACCATTCGTAACAATCCTGCTCAATCTTTTCGCAGGGTATGCAGGTCCTGGGTTTCATTCTGTTGTCCTTTCACAAAAAAATGATGATTCTATATCCATTCTCATTACTATATCCCGCAAAATACAAGATTGCAAGCAAATTTATTCACTCTGCCGGCAACTTGCAAAAAGAAAACACAGATATCCCTCATTTTTTTCAAAAACGGGGAATTCTGTCCCATTCTCATGCGTAGAAAAATGTGTTTTTGAAAGTAAACCAGGGGTTGCGCCGCCTTCGGCGTCTTACCCCAGGCTATTATCGTGCCGTCCCGTTGAGGCTACGGGCGGAACGCTCAGGATATTTGCGTGATTGTTCAAACATTTTCCTGAAGAACATTTCCTCCGACTATCCACTATTCACTATCCACGCGCAGAACAACACCGTCCGGAATTGATGTCCCGGACGGTGTTGTTTTTTTCTGTTTGTGGAAATTTATTCCAGTACCGAAATCGTATAGGTTACCGGACCACTTGCTCCCACCATGCCACTCGCATCGAACTCAACGACAACACGGTAGTCGTTTGCTTCCGACAATACCGAGGCATCCTCCATCTTCCAGATGTTGCCATCTTGCACAACACCCTCCTCGACCTGACTCCAGCCCCCGCCTTGTTCGTCTTGTTTGAATGCGGAAACCTTGATATTCTTTCCGGTAATTTCAAATCCATGCAAATAACCTATATCGAATTTGATACAATCAGTTTTGTCTTCATAGTATCTCGAAGACGCACTGGGACTGGTTGTACCTCTGGCACACAACCAGCCGTTATCCTCTTTGCCGAGTACAGTGTACCCTTCACCGGGCTTGCCGGTATCGGCATTATCGCTTTCTTCCAAGTCAAATCCGCGAAACGCTTTTGCCACTTCACCTGACCCGATATCGTATATCGAATCACTTTCGTCTTTTGCATGTGTGATATTGAGAAAATCCTTATTCTGGGCATAGGAGTTATACATTTCATGGCTCAGTCCCAGTTTCGCATTCTTGCCAAGCGTGATTGCCAGCGTATCACGGTTTTTGATGTCGCCGGCAATGGAAAGATTCGCATTATCCGCAACGGTGATTTTGTCCTGTGCCAAAGCATCCCGCATATCTAAACTTCCCTGAATAGCGAGTTCGGAATACTTGGCGAGACTGATGGTATCATTACCGGTCGTCCCGCTGAAAGATCCGATTTCCGCATGCGTATAAGTATTGCTTTTGTTGTCGCCTGCAGCAGCAACCAACTTAGTCAGTCCTGTAACTTCACCGGCGGTAAAGTTCGCCTGTGAACCGATTGCCAGCGTACCATTGTTCTGTGCAGTACCCGTGCCGAATTTAACATCCCCGTCAATTTTCACATCGGAGAGTTTTCCTGTCTTCAAGTTGTCCTTGCCCGCACGGAAATCCACATCGCCTTTGATTATCGCAGTCACACTGTTGCCGAAGCTGAATGTGTTGTTCGCATCTGTGGCAGTAATGATTCCTACAGCAAACTTATTGCTTCCGGTTTCTTTTTTGCCGTTATTCTTGTTCACGTAATCAACGGTATTGGCTATAGAAAGAGAAACGATTTCGGACAGATTTCCGCTTGTAAACTCTGCATTGCTGCCGATAGTCAGTTTGATGGTTCCGGCACCGTCTTTTGTGGAAATATTACCAAAACCAGTGCTGAATACCGCGAACTTGCCGATGCTAATGGTATCCGCCATGGCGGAGAGTGTGATATCGCCCGCCACCATCATTTCCGCCCTTGCCATACGATATGTATTCGGTTCCGCACCTTCTTCCAAATCATGATAATAACTGCCGCCTGCTCCCAAGGATATCGTTTTTACATTGGATATGGCACCGCGGATATCTGCTTCACTCTTTGCCGCAACCGAAATCGTATTGTTGCCACCATACAAATTAATACCGCCAGCGGTCAGTTTCGTGAACGCATTCAGTTTGATGGTATTGTTCTGGGCTGTACCATAGAGATCACAATATGTCGGCAGAAGACCCGAAATCAACGGTTTCCTATAGAGGATCACTTCGGTTTTTCCCTGTACCTGAGTATTGTTTTTCTTATACACAGTACCGGCAGAAAGCGTCAATGACGAAATCCCCGAAAGAATGCCCTCGGCGGTAAATTTGCTGTTGGAACCAACAGTTATTTTTGTGGTTGCTGCAATGGATAAGTCATCGTTGTAAACAGCGTATCTTTTTCCATTAACCGTACCGCCCGTAATGGTCAGCTTGGCGAATTTTCCGACATTGATAGCTGTGGATGCCTGGAGGGACGGTGTATAGATACCGTCTATCTTCATTTCCGTATACGAATCCATGGATCCGTTGGCAAGGTTCAAGGTCGTGATATTGGTAAGATTTTTCGTCTCAGCAATACTGTTGCTGCCGACTGTAAAGGTATTTTTTCCCGCTTTCAGGTTGATATCGGCGAATTTCGCCCCCGCGGTATTCTCTCCTTTCCTCATGTTTTTGCCAAGAGAAATGGAGTTGTTGCCTGCCTGACCGGTAATATCATCATGAATGGTCACGTAACTGAAATCGCCCACGGTCAACTTCTGCAAACCGTTCAAAACGTTCTCAATTTCTTCCTGTTCATTGCCAATGGAGATCTCCGTGTATTTCCCCGCAGTAATGATATGGGCACCGCCGGTATTCGGGTCTTTCCGAAGTCCGTTCAGCTTGAGTTTTGTATAGTCCTGCATTGTAATCTTGGCAGTACCCTCGGCAGTCTGCAAATCATGCGCTGTAAAACTGGTTGATTTCTGCACGCCCAGGATAACTTTCCCTTTACGGATAGTGAAACCGGCAATGTTATCAAAATCACGACTTGCCGCATCCACGTCTTTACTGATATCAAAATTGCCGTTCTTGAACTGGACAACGCCGTCCCCGCGCACAGTCAGCATGTTGCTCTGCGATTCATCATCACTCCGTTTGATTTGAAACGCCAGATCGTCCGTCCAAATCCAGCCGTCGGCATCCGCTTTCGTTAAATCGACTTTGGAACCGTTTACGGTAATGTTGCCGGGCAGGACTAAATTCTGGATAAGGGTATCCTCATAGCCAGGCTCCTTCGTCAAAGTTTTATCTATGGTGATGAAAAGATCCGTACCCGTAGTCTCATCTTTCTTCAGACAGCCGGCATCAAGCAGCTTTCCGGATTGTTGTTTTTGGGTAACAATATAAGACAGCGATTCCAAACGGGAACCTTCACGGAAAATCAGTTCCGCTGTATCTGTTGCCGTCAAACTTTCTACAACTGCCGTCCCCTGAAAATCCGAAACTCCGCCTTGAACCGTCAAATCGGATACTTCACCATAGATCGTCGCAGTTCCGCCCAACATGTTAATACCAGCGGCATAAGCTCCGGCGGCAACCTTTACAGAACCTCCGTTGACCTTAACAGTCCGGACTTTACCGCTCTTATTAACGTTCAAAACACCTCCACCCAGTACAGTGGTATTTTCCGCTTTACCGAACGGTTCAATTTCCAGTCCCTCGTATTCCAGCCCCGTTCCGATCGTCATACCCGTAACAAAACGGCCTAAATCCGTCCGGATCGAAGAGGAAACTTTCTGCTTGCCGAAGACGCCGTAATCAACATCCGATACAACCAGTGTCAAATTTCCTTTGCTGTCATGATTCAATGTGTATTTCACATCATCCAAAGTCTTCGAGTCATTGACCGTAAGAGTCACTTCCGGACTGATTCCGTTGGAGAGAGTTACACTTCCGATTTTCGTTTTTTTCGCATTGGTAGCAAGTTTGTATGTGCCGTGCTTCTGGTTTGGATTAACTTTGACCGCAAAGGTTAATTTCCCGGCGTCAGTATTAATTCCATCCAGCCCCGTGATAAGCTCCGGTGTTTTACTCGTAACACGGGTATAGCTGCTGAGATCGAACACAATGCAAGCACCCTCTTCACTGATAGTGCACGTTCCATGCCCGGTACTGCCCGTAACATTAAAATTACCGGCTAACGAAATCGTCCCCTTCAGGGTCATGGCCCCCTCGTTCATGATCTTGTCATTCTGCGTCGCAAACGAAACATTGTCAAGAACTGCCGTCGCGGTCGCAGCATTCAATATCGCTCCACCTATTGTATCAAGTTCTGATGCAAAAGCAGTTTGGAACGTCCCGTCATGGAGTTCAAACTTGACGCCATTATTGGTGGAAAGCCCATACCCGTCATTTTCCGTCACAAGCCCCTTGAAGTTTACCCGTTCGGCAACAAAAGTCTTATTTTCTCCAATCGCAACAACAGAATCCACGTCAAAACTGTTTTCCGATCCGGACTCCGATCCCTGGGCAACAACAACGTTATCGCCATACAACGCCGAAACCAGGTTTTCCGGGAAATAAACGACATCGGCCTGATAGGTAGTACCATCAATCGTCACCTCGGTCTTCTTATCCTCCGTAACAATTCCCGTTGAACCACTTTCATCATTGGTTACGTTCAAGTAAACGTCGCCGTTGTTTTCCTTGTAAAGATGATACCACAACCTCTTATCGAAAACTTTTACTATTATTGTTTTGGATTCTCCTTCCTCATCCACTACCTCTACCTCTTCCTCTTTGTAAACATCAAGATAATGCGAGGCTCCATTCATAACAAGTTCACCAGCTAAATCACTGAGGGGAAGGTAGAAACTCTTATTGAAAGTGTATGCCCCGGATGCAAGTTTGTACTGTCCTGTCTGAAGACCTTTCAGCTCTTCGATCGAAAGCTCGTATCGTGTCGCATCGTTGTTGATGATCCGGTCGATATCCGTAATCACTGCCTGGGTATTCCCGGGATTAAAATTTGTGAGGTCGAATACAAGAACGGCATCTTCCGCATGAATCACACCCGTACCGACCGTATCCGAATCTGTCGTTCTCCCGGTAACATTAATAAGACCGCCGGCAAATTGAACGTTCCCTTTCAGAGTTATGACACCTTCGTTCCATATCGTGTCATCCTGCGTTGCAAAAATGCAATTTTCTATTGTCATTACACCGGAATTGTACACCGCATTGCCTTTCCCCTCCGCCGTATTCCCGCTGAATATGCTGTCGGATAGGGTTACAATGCCGGAGTCCCCATTGAACACGGCCCCGCCGTCTCCCGTTGCCGTATTCCCGCTGAACGTGCCGACCTTTGCGGTAAAAGTACCAAGATTGAACACCGCTCCGCCCGACTTTGCAGAGTTGTCGTTGAAAAACAATGCGGGATTAAAGCCTTTTTCACCATCTATGATAAATGTTCCGGTATTGTATACCGCACCACCATCTTCCTCTGCAGCATTGGAATCGAATTTCAATGGCTTAGTATCTGTTGCCGTGGACGTGAACGTACCGGTATTGTATACCGCTCCGCCGAATACTGCCGAGTTGTTGTTGAAAGCACCGGCAGTGCTTAAGACGGATGAACCCTCCTGCAGTTCCAAATGTACTTCTCCGGCATTGTACATCGCGCCGCCATTTTCCCCCGCAATATTCTCGCTGAACATGTTGTCGAAGATGGTTACGTTTCCGGAATCCGCATTGTAAACCGCTCCGCCCGATACAGCCTTATTTCCGGTGAAATTGCTTTCACTTACCGTAAAGATACCGATGTTGTAAACAGCTGCGCCGTTTTCTGACACTGTATTCGCATCAAATGTGTTCTCTTCTGCAGTAAAGATGCCGGTATTGTAAACCGCGCCGCCCGACTTTGCAGAGTTGCCCTTGAACATTGTCTGGCGGTAAGTTGTTCTGACAGAGGTAAACTCACCCTCGTTATACACGGCACCGCCCACATCGGATGCCGTATTTTCGCTGAACGTGCTGCCACTCGCGGTAAAGGTGCCGGTATTGTACACTGCTCCGCCATTTTCCGACACAGTATTCGCATCAATCGTATCGTCTGTTACAGCAGCAATATTTGCTTCAAACGTGCTTTCAGTTACCGTAGAGGTTCCGATGTTGTAAACCGCAGCACCGGATACTGCCGTATTTTCAAGGAACGTGCTGTTCATTGCGGTAAAGATGCCGGCATTGTACACCGCTGCACCGTTTTCTGACACCGTATTCGCAGCAAACATGCAACTGAGAATAGCTACATCTCCGGAATCCGCATTGTAAACCGCGCCACCGTTATTTATCGCAGTATTTGTGCTGCACGTGAAACCAGTCACATCAATAATGCCGATATTGTAAACCGCGCCGCCGGCTAAAGCCGTATTCGCATGGAACGTGCTTTCGGAAATAGTGGCACATCCGAATCCCGCATTGTAAACCGCTCCGCCATTACCTACCAGATCTTGTATTACAGGCATGTCTTCCCGGACCACAATATTCTCTTCAAACGTACTGCCCATGGCAATAAAAGTACCACCCTCTATGTATACCGCCCCACCGGCTTTGTACGCACTATTTTTACTGAACGTGCCGCCTTCGGTTGTAAAGAACCCCGTCTCATTGTACACCGCTCCGCCGTTTTCATTCTCTACCGCATTCTGGATGAATCTGCTGTTACTTGCGGTTGAGTTGCCGACATTGTACACGGCTCCGCCGTTTTTTGTCGCAGTATTTCTGATAAAATCGCTGTCCTCCGCAGCAAAGTCACCGGTATTGTACACTGCACCGCCGCTTTTTATCACAGTACTCGCAACAAATGAATCAGGCGCTGTCGCAATATTCTCTTCAAACGTGCTGCTCGTTGCGGTAAGTGTGCCGGCATTGTACACAGCTCCGCCGTTTACAGCCGTATTCACACGGAACGTGCTGCCGGAAATGGCTGCATTTTTTGAATCCGCATTGTATATCGCACCGCCGGCTAAAGCCGTATTCTCGCTGAATTTACTGTTACTTGCGGTTATGTTGCCGAGATTGTACACTGCTCCGCCGGCATCTTCCGCCGTATTCTTTTCAAACACACTCTCATCCGCAGTAAAAGTGCAGCCAACTGCGTTGTACACCGCTCCGCCATATCCAGCTGCATCACGGCTGAAATTTACCGTGTTTGCGCTAAAGGTTCCCCCGTTGTACACACCGCCGCCATTCGCTGTCGTTGTAGCCCCGCTCACATTGGATTGATAGGCAGCAAAGTTGCCGGAATTGTTCACCGAACTGCCATCCTCAGCGGATGATAATGCCCCGAATTTGACATTTTCCGCAACAAGGGTCTTGTCTTCCGCAATAACGGTCTGTTTATTACTAACAAGGGCGAATCTGTTATCCCCTACATCAAAGCTCATGGCGGCAGCAGGATCAGCTTCTTCACCAACTCGCAGAAGAACCTCGAGTTCTATAGCGGGCTGGGATTCGAGGTCGCCGATGAGCGCGATGCCGACCTCCTTCGTCTCGGCAAGCTTCTTCTCCTCGTCCGCGAACGCCGCGAGTTCCTTCGCCGTCTTCTTCATCTGTCCGTTGGACGCCTTCCAGACAACGTTCGAGACCTCGTCCGCGAACG
>CALCCZ010000174.1 GCA_937900075.1 uncultured Lentisphaeria bacterium | reverse complement strand
AGGCGGGTGCGTCCCCATGCATCCCGTTTGCATCAGGTCATTTATCCATCCCGCCGCGCACAATCACGAATACACCTCGGCATTTCCCACCCTCACTAACCACTATTCACTATTCACTTTAAAAAAAGCGCGGCCCCCGTTTTCACGGGAGCCGCGCTAATGCTTATTCAGCCGTTGTCAGCTGTTCAGGACTGTCGGATTACGCAATCTTGGAGACTGTGTAACTGACGATCTTCTGGTCAGCTTCTACATCTGTTTCTGCCAGGGAGACGCTGATCTTGACATCGGTTGCGCCTGCAGAAGCGGTAAAGCTGCTGAGATCCCACTTGCCATCCGTACCAGCGATTGCAGTACCTTCGGCAGACCAGGTTCCGCCGATCTTCTCCCAGACTTTCACAGTCAAGTCGGTGGCATCCGACGTGATCTGCCAGTCTTTCAGATCGGTGACCACATTGCCACTGACACCTGCCACTGCGAAGTTGTCAATGGTATCTTTGTAGAACTGAACCTGAGCACCATCTGCTGTTACCTTGTTGGACAGCCAGCCGTTGGTTCCGGCTTTAAGGGCTGCCTTGCTGTCAGCGAGAACATCGTCTGCTGCTTCTTCTTTTTCGGTGGTGAACGCCGCGGCTGTGCCGTCTGCTGCACCGATATCGAAGAACGAGACGTCTTTACCGATCTTGTTTGCTTTACTCAGAGTTGCAATCGCCTCAGAAGAACCTCTGATAACCGACTTGTCGCCGATTGTGATCTTGTCTGCGCCTTCAATCGTTCCGGTGATACGGACTCTGGCGTTTTTGCCGAAGGTCAGGCTGTCCTTGGCATCGTCGCCCATGTCGATGTTGTTGACAACAACCGTACCGGTACCGAAGTTGAAGGTATTGGCTGCAGCGGTGCCTTTGACGTCATTCGCGGCGAAATAAGTACCGTTGATGTAGTATTCTCCGTCATCGCTCAGAGTTGCGCTCTTGTCGTTGTTCGCGGTCGTAATCTTTGTTGCGCCCGTGATATCGGCAAACACGGCATCACTGGCTCCTTCGAATTTACCTTCCGTGTAGGAGAGTTCACCGGATTCCGAAACGATGAATCTGCTGCTGGCGCCAACGCTGATCGTTACTCCGTCAGCCGCAGTTATGCTGTTGCTGACAAAGGTGGAAGCTTTGCCGGTAGTGATGGTGGCTTTGCCTTCCATGACGATTGCGCCGCCGGTGTAGCCGGTAAACGTTTGAGTCTGTCCGGCGCCCTTCAAACTACCGATAACGAAGATGGTATTTGCGCCTGTCTTGAGCGTCGTTGCGCCATTCAGAGCAGCTGCTTCGAAGAAGGAACTGTTGCCGACGGACAGTGTATTTTTGCCAGCACCGAGATTCACATCACAGAAATTGACATTGGCAAAATTGCCGATGGTGATGGTATCATTGCCGACTGTTCCTTCCACATCGCCAGCCTGCAGACGGCTGTAGTACTGAGTACTTGTGCCGTCAACTTTAAGTGCCTTGCCGTTTGCAACGGTCAGTTTGGTGATTGAGTTCAGGTTGCCACCGAATGTGACGATTGCATTGGTACCGACGCTTACGGTAATGAGACTGCCCAGTGCGGAAGCTTCAATTCCGTAATCCACATTCACTTTCGAGAAGTTGCCGAAGCTGACAGTCGCTTTGCCCTCTGCCATGTAAATGTAGCGGGCTTTCAGATTGAAGTCCGGATCGGCAAGCCAGTTGGTATCATTGGCGATGGACAAGGTGCTGACGTTACGGATATCCACGGCATACTCACCTGCTTTACCATTCAGCATTGCGCCTTTTGCGAGCGTGATCTTGTTGGTTCCGCCCTTCAAGTCGATTGTTCCGTTGACTTTGACTTCGGCGCCTGCACCCAGATTGATCACGGAATTGCCGAAGGTACCTTCAATACGGCCGGCGATTTCCACAGTAGTCGTGTCGTCCTTTTCTTTTGCCGCGATATCCAGCTTTGTCAGGCCGTCGATACCCCCCTTAACATTCAGGATAGCATTTTTGCCGACTTTGATCGTCGAACCGGTTGCACTGTTCACTCCGCCGTTATCGATATTGCCATCGACAGTCAGTTTACTGTAATTGCCCATATCAATGGTATTTGCGGAAGCAGACATCTTCAGATTGCCGTTGATGGTGGCGATTGTAAATTTCGCCTCGCTATCCGCAGCGACGTAAGTGCCGGCAGTCAGTTTCAGGGTGGTGATGCCGCTCGCAACAGCCGCTGCTATCGGCGCATTCGAGGACGTGGCTTCGCCGACTGTCAGCTTGGCAAACTTGCCGACGGTAACGGTGTTCTTACCGCCCATCAGATTCATACCGCCATCGATATTGACCTCGGAACCATCTCCGAAGGAAACTGCGGTATTGGTGTTCTGACCGGTAACCATGCCGGTAACCGACAGCTTGGACTCTTTGGGAGCAAGTCCCAACTGTGCATCTTTGCCCAGCGTCAGTTTGCTGATCGCTTCGATTCCGCCGAATACCTGTACATCGCTGCCGTTCCCGAAGGTAACCGCATTGGAGCCGCCAAGATCACTGACCTTGATACCCTGTTCGCCGTCTGCGACATACTTTTTGGCTGTTTCATCATATTTTCCGCCGATGACAACTTTATTGAAGTTGCCGAAACTCAGCGTGCCTTTGCCGGTGGAGGTCTGAATACCATCTGTGATAATCACAGTCGTTTCTTCCCCGGCTTTCGCTCCGGCTTTCGTTGTCAGACTTGCGATATTCTCCAAGCCTGTCAACTTCAGCGTGGCTCCGGCACCCACGGACGCCGTGTTTTTCCCGCCGCCCATATCGTAGGTGATTCCGATTTTGTCCAGTTCTCCGCTCTTCACATTCAGCTTGTCATTGCCGGTGGTAGCTTCCACCTTGGCAATACCATCGATTAAGGCATCTGCATCTGTCAGATCCTTGATGCCAGTCTGAACAAGATTGTGGGAACCCGCAATATCGAAAACGTAGCTGTCTTTAACCAGATTATACTGCTCGAGGGTAATCTTGTCAACAAGCTGTACCTTCGGCACATCTGCGCCTTCGGTTGCCGCCTGAATCTTCAAGCCATCCGCATGGAACGTCATCAGCTGATCTACCGTCATACGGATACGTGATCCGCCGATTATGCTGCTGTCCTTCGCAAACGAAATTTTCGTTTGACTCAAATCCAGCATAGAATTGACATTGCCGTTCTGCAGTTCTTTCCCGACAAATATCTTACTGGCCTTGGTGGCATATAAAGATTCGCCATCATCGAGAGTCAGGGTATTAACGTTCAGAACCGCGTTATCAATCAGCATAATAGAACCCGCATCAATCGTTCCCGCTGAAGATTTGCCGTAGACTTGGAAGGAACTGCCGGTGCCGGCCAGTTTGCCATCAATCGCGAAAGATCCGCCAATGAACCCGGTTGTTACCACGGAATCTGCTCCGCTGACTGTCACATCGCCACCAATGCCGTCAGCGGTAACATTTCCGTACGCTACAACATTGCCACCAACCTTTGTACAGATGATGGTTTTCGCTTCTACATTACCGTTAATATCAGCCGCAGTGACAGCTCCGGAAGAATAAATCGTTTCCGCTGTAATCGTACCGTGTTCACCAACGTCTATGCTTGCGGCTGTAACAGATTTCACACGAATGCCTTCTGCCTTGATACTGCCACCCGCAATAATCGAGCCTGTCTCAGATTCAAAGGATTTTCCCGTAATGTTACCATCTACCTTGAACGATTTTGTCCAATTAACACGCACTGCATTATTGTCTTCAAAATCACCGGTAATTTCAAGGTCATAATCCCCGATAACGATCTCCTTCGTCTTCGGATCTGTCGATTCACTCCAGTCGCCGACAAGCACCGCGTTCTTCTGCGTGTAATTCATAACCTTCAGAACATCAACCAGCGTCAATGCCGTTCCGCCTTCCGGTACCTGATTGATCGTCAATGTGCCAATCTGGCGTACATCCGGCAAAACGTTTTCAAACGCAGCAACATCACTGAACGCTGTCGCTGTTGTTGTTGTTTTATCGAAGCCGTAGATATACTTCGTGCCGTTGAAGTAAACTTCCTGTCCCTCTGTAAGGGGTTCAGTAATCTGTTCACCTTCTGCATTATACCAGACAGTACTGATGGCAATTTTTTCACGATAGGCGGTTTCCTTTTCTACAGCATAGAAACCACTTTCGTCAACTACTGTGGTCCATTTGTCACCAAGATTAAGGTTTTTAACTTCGTATTTGCCAGATCCGGAAAGTAACGACTGACCTGCTTCCTTGCCAGCACTGATAAAGTAGTAGTTGGCGCCTTCTGTCAATTTCACGCCCGTTGCATCCACCGTAATCGTGCCGTTGTTGGAAATACTGGCAAACGTGAACTTTTTATCATCAATTGTAACATTGCTGTCTGAAATATTCAAAGTCGTTCCTGAGATGCTGCCGTTTATATCAACATCAAAGCCATTGTACGCATTTAGTGTCTTCACTGTCACGGTCTGATCAGCTGCAATGTTAATGGTGACATCTTTCTTTATCGTAACAACAGCATCACTTTCGGTGACCGATGCACCCACTGTGATTGTGCCGCCATCCTTAACTGCATCCACAGCTTCCTGGACCGTTGCGGCAATATCCACACCGTAAACTTTACCGTTGATATCCGTTCCCAGTGTTCTCTTGTCAGCTTCAATCGTGCCGTCAAGCGTCACAACATCATTCATTACGGTCGTGATATAGACGCTCTTGCCGTCCTGGACAAATCTCCAGTCGCCAGTCAGTTCGCCACCCTTGAGCTCGAACGAAGAGCCGTTGGCAAAACCGGTTTTGGCAGCGCTACCGTCGACAATGACATAGATCTTGGTTGTTGTTGCAGCATCAAAACCGGCCAGATCGATGGTCGCAGCAGTGGTTTTACCGAAAGAAATCTGATCCGTATAGACCATTTTGCTGTTCCAGCCGATGTTCAGCGTGGTGTTGCCCTTGGTGAAATCAATACCCGCAGTCTCGACAAGAGAATCACCGGTAATGGTAAACACTGCCGTGTTCTTGGTAATGGTTCCAGCCGCATTGCCGGATACAAATTTCAGACCTTTGGCGTTGATATAGGAATCTGATACATTAATTCTGCCGGTAATATCATCGCCGTTTCCGATGAAGATATTGTCCGAATTGCCTCCGCCACCTGCTCCGAAGAAAAGGGCTGTCGCATAATTTGTCAGGTTCAGATTCATGACATTGTTCGTTGAACTGAAGGATGTCTGACCGATAGCTTGCGTTTCGCTGCCAGTCTGTACAAACTGATACTGGAAATCGCCCTGTGTAACCATTTTCAGCATGGCGGAACCGGTGGATTCCGATTCATTCAGCTGCAACACCATATTGCGAACCTGGCGTATTGCGTCTCTGCCATTATCTTCCAATTTTTCCGGTTTGATGGAAGTCAGCGTCAGAACACTACCTTCAATTTCACCGTCGAAATAAGTCGCCAACGCAGTCTTGATCGCCGCAAGCTGATCTGCGACCTCTCCGGCTGCCGCTGTATATGTGACTTTGTTTCCGCCGGCATAGAAAGTCAGCTTCTGGCCTGCTTCCAGGGCCTTATCCAAAGTTACGCTGTAAACGCTGTTCACATAGTCGGTCTTATATTTGCCTTCTGCAGCTTTCTCGCCCGTGACATTCACTGTGAAGGTGTTGTTGTTTTTCCGCATCTGGTAATAAGAGTTGGTCAACTGCCAACGACCGGTCTTCGAGATGTTAAGCTCTGAATCTACATCGGCTCTACTTAAGTCAACAACGGCTTCGGAAACAGTCAGCAACCGACCATCAAGATTCATTGTGCCGCCATAAAAACGGAAATAGGCAGAACCATTGTTGTTCATGAGAATCGTCGAATTGGCATCAATCGTGGTAGAGCAATCTGGGTATAGTATAAAGTACTCATTGACCTTGACACTTCCGCCCGCTTTCCCGTCAAGGCCGAGAGTCTTGATCGTGATAGTTTCATTCGGAGGAACGCCAGAGTATGTCTCAGCACCAAGTTTATCCAACGTATGGTCGCCGACGGAGACCAGCGTAACTTCTTCCAAAGTTGCCGCAGCATTCGTTGCCATCTTGAAACCAGTCAAATAATCCGCAAACGCATTGATGCCGAACAGATATTCATTGCCGTCCTTGCCCTTAACGGTGGCACCAAAGTCGCCAGTGAAGCTGGCATCAACCATGATCGTGCTCATATCGGCATTGGACAGGAAGATCTTGTCGGTTGTCTGATACACATTCCAGCCTTCCGCCAGTTTGTCCGCGCCAGTGACGGTAATCGTGTCCGCGCCGCTTGCGGCTGAAACGAGAAGACTGAAGGTTTGGTCCGCTCCAGCTGTGAAACCTGACACATCCAGAGTGTAGCTGCCGCCTTCGGCAACCGTAATCGCTCCGCTAACCGTGACCGTGGAGGTCGCATCCTGAGCGAAAGAACCATTTGCATCAATGGAGATCACTTCGAGTTCCGCTGTACTGCCCGCTGTAACGGAAGCGGTGGAGCCGGAAAGGAGGAAAAGTCCGCCAGTACTGGTGAGCTTGGCTCCGTCTTTCACGGTGACAGAAGAGCCGCTGTTGATTTTAAATTGAGTGGTTGCTTCAGTTGCATTTCCCTGCATTTCCAGTAACGCACCTTTACCGGTAACATTCAATTCACCTTTGAATGCACCGTGGAAATACCCAAATTTCATTTCGCCGGTAACATTGAAGGTATCGCGATCACCTCCCTGCAAAATTCCATAATCATTAAAATCATGACCCGGGGAATTGAAACTGGCATCCAAAGTTCCCTTAACATTCCAAGTGCTGTTCTGGGTATTCAGCATGCCTGCAGAACCATCTCCAACTGTACTGCCCATCATTTCCAGCAGTCCGCCTTCTGCAATGGTGACATTGCAGTTTTCCATACATTCCAGGTTTTCACTCCACACGAATAACCCCTGAATCTTGCCGGCAATCGTAAATGATTTGTCCGTAACGGGAGTAATCCATTCACTTACAAGATTGGAATTACCGCTGATTGTTCCGCCATCGGCAACCCCGGCAAAGGCATCGGACGCATTTGCAAAGATATTGACACCGTAGACGTAATCCTCATCACCAACCTTGATCTCTGTGCCCCAAACTTTCTGTTCTTCTGTCAGACCGGTCTCAATCAGAACATTGCTCACTGCCGCATCGCTGACAAGATAAAGCTTGGTACCTGTATCGCGGGCACTCCAGCCTTCCGCTGCTCCCGTGACGGTTATATTACCAGTACCGCTGCCTGCGGAAACGAGTACACGGTAAATTTCACCCTCTTTAGCCTGGAAACCTTCTATATTCAAAATGTAGCTGCCACCTTCGGCAACCGTTATCGCATCGGTAACCGTGACACTGGAACTCGCATCCTGAGTAACAGTACCGGTGGCGTTGACGGTCATATCTTTGCCGACAGTGAAGATAGATCCGTTGGAAATTGACAGGGAGCCGGCATACTTCGTATCGCCATTGACGTAACCGACTGTATTGTAACCGGTAACGGTGAATTTACCATGGTTGTCCAATTCAACAAATCCGGCGCCATTCGTATTGGCAATGAACAAGCTGGAAGCAGTCGAAGCATAACCGTAATCCTTGACCACATAACCGGCAGTCTTGCCGTTGACGGCACCACCGATGTTCAGCCCATGACCGCCGCCTGTACCATCGGGAGTCTCAGGAATATTGGCGTTGGTGTGCTTGAACTGCGCATCGTCCGTGTAAGTTTTTCCCTCTGCATCACCGATAATCGTGACAACGCCTTTCAAGTTAGTAGTACGGCAGAACTCAAAGGCACCGGTCTTGGAAATGTTCAGCACTATGAAAGAATCCCCCCATGGCACATAACTGTCGTTGCCGGTTCCGTGCATCAGAATCTTGCCGTCCAGATCTATGGTACCTCCGAGCATTGCCTGCGGAGTAGAGGCTGTACCTTCGTAAATGACCCCTTCCGCAATGTGTGTATAGGTATCAATATTGGCATTGTTGGCAAAATCAGCATGCAGGAACAGCGGATAACCGCTCGCAGAATCCTTCAGTATGACGGATGCTTCACCTGTGCCGTTGATAATGTTCAGGTTACGGCCGCGGTTGGAGAAAGCAACTTCGGAGTATGC
>CALCCZ010000173.1 GCA_937900075.1 uncultured Lentisphaeria bacterium | reverse complement strand
CGAACCGGGGATAAGGTAAAATGTCAGACTCTTTATTTAATCGTGTACTTCTGAAAATCAGCGGTGAATCACTCAAAGGAAAACAGGATTTCGGCTATGATTCTGAGGCTGTAAAATCTGTTGTGTCACATGTGCTTACAGCAAAACAAACAGGTGTTGAATTGGCTCTTGTTGTCGGTGCCGGCAACATTTGGCGTGGTTTGGCAGGATCTGGTGGCGGAATGGAGCGAACCCAGGCGGATTATATGGGAATGCTTGCGACTGCGATGAACGCTTTGCGTTTGAAAGATGCATTTGAGCAATCCGGTGTTCGTGCACATATTCACAGTGCATTTGATATTCCTCCATTTGCCAGGCAATTTGATCCGGAATTAGCCGACAAACAGCTGAAGGAAGGGGATCTTGTTATTTTTGCCGGTGGCACAGGTCATCCGTATTTTACTACGGATACGACTGCGGTTCTCCGGGCGCTGGAGTTGAAGTGTTCTGCTGTGTTCAAAGCTACAAAAGTGAATGGTATTTATACTGCCGATCCGATGAAAGATCCCCTGGCGAAAAAAATAGATAAATTGAGTTTTGAGCAGGCTATTGCCGGAAGATACAAGGTAATGGATGCATCGGCATTCAGTTTGTGTGCGGATAACAATCTTTCTATCGTTGTTCTTAATTTTGATGAGCCCGATGCCTTGGTAAAAGTCTTACATGGTGACTTTTCTGTCGGAACTATTGTTTCATCGGCAGAAAATAAATAACAGGTGATTTTTACTGAAAATTGGAATACCAGTACACGAAATTATGGTATTCCAATTTGAAATTTAGATTTCCTTTTGTTATTAACGGTTAATTTTTGATTGGATAACAACAATGATGAACAAATTGAAAGTAGGTGTCGTCGGAACAGGTGTATTGGGGCGGTTCCATTCGAAGCTCTACAGTGAAAACAACAAGGTTGAGCTGGTCGGTATTTATGATGCAGTTCCCGCTCAAGCAGAAAAAGTTGCGAAAGAATTCTCTACTGCAGTTTTCCCAACGTTAAAAGATTTGGCACAATCCTGTGATGCTTTAACCGTAGCGGTTCCGGCTACATTGCATTATAGTTCTGTCATGGAACTGATCAATATGAAAAAACATGTCCTTGTGGAAAAACCCATTGCGGACGATGTTGATTCTGCCGAAAAAATGGTTTCTGCCGCTCAAAAAGCCGGAATTGTTTTTGGCGTCGGTCATGTTGAGCGATTCAATCCGGCTATCGTTTACTTGAAAAATAACTGCACGAATCCTCTGTTTATGGAAATTCACCGCATGGCTAAATATCCTCCCGCAAGACCGGGTTCATTTCGCAGAGGAACCGAAGTCGGTGTCGTTTTGGACCTCATGATTCATGATTTGGATCTTGTATTATCCATGGTTAATAGTGAAGTGTTGCATTTTGACGCCTTCGGCGCGCCTGTTTTAAGTGACACTGAAGATATAGCTAATGTCAGGATTACTTTCCAGAATGGTGCTGTTGCCAATCTTACCGCCAGTCGGGTATCTCCTGTTCCTGTAAGAAAATTCCGCGTGTTTCAGGAAAATTCTTATACGTCCATGGACTTGACTTCCAAAAATGGCGTATTCTTCTCTAAAAGTCCATTCGGTATTGGCAAAAAGCAAATCAAGGTGGATGACAGAAATGCTCTTGCCGATGAAATTGATAATTTTGTAGATGCTGTCATTAAGACGAAATCTACAGGAAATCCTGTGGAAACTTATGTTCCCGGCTGGCAAGGACTTCGGGCACTGAAACTCGCTGTACAAATTTCAGAAGCCGTAAAAGAGTACAATAAGAACAATCATTTCAATTTTTGAGTCTATATAATGTTAAGCAAAAGTATCGTCGAACTGCCTTCTGACGAGAGCTCCACTTATGAACAGATCGTTTATCTTGATTTTGATGGAGCTTTGACCTCATATAATGGTGAACTTGTTACCATTGAAAATGTTACTGTCAGTGATTCTCAAATTTCAGGCGACTTGCAGCGACAGATCGCTTTCCAGCTCAATGAGAGTTTTTCCGGACTGACGGATTCTAACACCCGTTTGAAATTTGTCCTTCAACGTCCAGATGAAAAATTTGACTATTCAACCGTTTTTGTCGGAAATTCGGATGATTTTTCAGCATTTGGTAATTTTCTCGGAATAGCCGAGACGATTGACTATGGTAATCAGAGACATGATGACAATGCTTTTGTTTTTCTTGACAGAAATACATCCGTTTCGAATGTTATTGAGACGATTTCTCATGAAATCGGTCATATTGTATTCGGCGACGTTCATGCCGGTGAAGGACTGTATGCTTATGCGAGGACAAAAACAGTAAATGCCGGTGAGACGTTAGATTTGAACAATGGGACGATTTCTTCATCAGAGGATTACGAAATATACGGCACCTTAACAAATGCATTATGCGAAGGGTCATTGAACATTTGGGCCGGAGGTGTTGCCCATAATATCATTGCAACTGGCGGCAGTTCTTATACGATTAATGACGGAGGTATTGCCAATTATATCATGGCATACGATAACAGTTCTTTCATGATTAATGCTGGAGGTGTGTTAAGTCAATTTTTGTCGTTTTCGGCAAGCGTGAAAGGACTCCTGAAATCCGGCGGTAAAATGGCAGACAAAATTGAACTTTTTAGTACATTTGATGTTGAACAAGGTGGAATTATTGAGTTTTCAGTATGTGAAAGAAACAGCGAATACCGTAACGACATGATTTCTGATTTTACATATTTTAATTTTCTTGAAGGTTCCCCTGTCTTGCAAATAGCTGTTTCCAAGACACAAGATTCGGCTGAGTATGTACTTGCAAAGAATATTGACAAGAGTACTTTCAACTATACCATAGATGTAATTGAAGAAGGTGTGAAGATCGGTGAAGTCAGTTTTGATGATAGTACCATAATTCTTTCGGATGGTCGAACGGGTACATTGTCCTGTCGTGAAGCCTTATTAGAAACAAAATTGCTCTTCACTATAGCCGAGGCATCTGCACCTGAAATCAACGTCACTGTCACAGGTTCTCCCGCCTCCCAAAGCTGGACAAAGGAATCTGTAACATTGAGTGCTGTCTTTTCCGGCGGAACGGGGATACTTTCCTGTCAATATAAAATCGATGACGG
>CALCCZ010000172.1 GCA_937900075.1 uncultured Lentisphaeria bacterium | reverse complement strand
AGAAACCATACCTCCGATAAAATTGAAGCCGTCGGAATTGCCCGGACAAAAGATGTTCTGCAAACCGCGGAAGTCATCATCTGGCTGCTGGACCCGCAAAACGATATCACTCACCAGACAGAGGAAATGGAAAATACCGTCAGAGACCTTAAAGCGACCATTATCCCCTGCTGGAACAAATCCGATTTGAATTTGCCGCTTCCACAAATCCCCAACCGGACCTGCTGCGCGATTTCCGCACAAACCGGAACCGGTCTGGAGGAGCTGTATGACCGATTGGAAAAAATTATCCGCCGGAACTTAGGCGAAAGGGAAAGCGATATTGCCGTATCTGCCCGTCATGCGGCTCTTCTGCAATCTGCGGAAGAACAGTTAACCTTGGCGGTAACGGAAATCGGGAATGAAAACTGGGAACTGGCCGCAGTGAACATACGCGAAGCGATCCGTTGTTTAGGGACAATTACCGGAGAAAATGCCACACCCGATGTTTTAGATGAAATTTTCTCACGTTTCTGCATCGGAAAATAGCGTTTCCAGGCTCAAATTAAAGAGTAGAACAGGCTTCCAGCCTGTACAGTCAGCCTTATAAGTTTTATAGGTCCTATTTTTCCAGCCCGCTCCGAGCAAGCACGGATATGCCATAGCATGTTCCACACCTAATCCCTATCCCTTAATCCCTATCCCCTGCCCCCTGACCGATTCCCAATCTGTAAACTTTTTTTCAAAAAAAAATGTTCTGTTCACTTGACTTTCTGCACTTTCACCCTTATTATTATTTATGATTATTAATAATAGTAATATCTAATCGTTTGAGAAAGGTTTTCAGCGTGAAAATGATGAAATCAATTATTGTTGCGTTCTGCTCCCTGCCTCTGCTTTGCGGAGCAATTTGTGCACAGGATACGTCCGTCTCCGCCCCAGCTCCGGCAAAAGCTGTTGAAAAAGTACCCCCGCTGGCGGATTTCACTGACTGGACCGCCAAAGGTGACAAGATTATGGACAAGACCGGAAAAGTCACCCTTCTGCCCGGAAAAACATTTCAGGAAGGCAAAGGTCCTTTCGGCGGCAAGGCGATGATATTTGACGGATTCAAAACCAGTGTTTGCACTATCGACTTGGGAGAATTGGGAAAACGCCTTGACGGTTTCGAATACGCATTTTCTTTCTGGTTCCGGAGCGATGAAACACTCGACACGCGTTCGGATGCCAGACTGTCCGGCAATTCGCCCGGTTTGAATGTAACTATCGGCGGCGGGAATGATTCCGCCAATGTGAATATTCCCTGGCTGAGCGGTGGCGGGATTTCGGCAAATTTTGCGATTAACGTGGAACGCTGGAATCATATAGCCGTAGTGTTCTCCGTGGAAAAAAGAATACGGAAAATCTATGTAAACGGATATCCTGTACTCAACGTGGAAGGGGTTGGAAAGTTCTACCCGCTGCGTCAGAATACATCCGGGAAATACACTATCGGCACATTCCGCGGAGCGATTGCCGATCTTCAGATATGGGATAAAGTCATTGACCCGTCCCAATTCCTGAACATGGATTTCACTGCAGAGAATGAAAAAGACGTTTCTGCCCATCTGGATAAGATTCTTGCGGACTGCGGCAATGCGCCCGGAGCTGTTACCATGGTGCAGAACATGCGGAAAGAATTAGCGACATTCAAGGCGAACAAAGTGATTGCCATGGATGCTTACAATGCATTTCTGAAACGTCTGAACATGGCGGAAAAATTAGTAGCTTCCGTCAATGGTCTCAGCAAAACTTCCCTGAAAAATGCTCCGTTCTCTCTGCTCGTCGTTCCAGCCATCAGTTCTGTCCAGAGAACCCCGAACATGTATCCGCCGGATGCGGACAAATCGTTCAAGGCAGAAGTTACCGCGATTGCTGCGAAAGACGAATATACCTCGTCATCCTTCCTCATTTTCCCGTATCAGGACCTGAAGAAAATAGAATTTGAACTGAACGATCTGAAGAATGACAAGGGACAGGTCATATCCAAAGATGAAATCGAACTGAAATTTGTTCAATGCTGGTTCCAGCCCGGGTGGAACAGTTATTTTAACGGACATGGCTCCTACAATCCGGCACTTCTTCTGAACGACCCGGATCTACTGCGCATAGATGAACGCAACCGGATCAATTATCTGCGTCTCAACTATCCGAGCGGAGTCCAGTATGCCAATATCTGTATCCCGGGCAGTGTTCTGAAACATCCGGGCTTCGACTATGCATTTGAGCCGGTAGCTGATTCCGATGTATTGCTGCCGGTTCCCTGTGAGTTCGGACGGAACCGTCAATTCTGGATGGACATTCATGTACCGAAGACAGCGGCTGCCGGTATTTACCGCGGCAAAGTCAATATCAAAACCGAACTGGGCGATGCCGGTTTCTTCACGCTGGCTCTGCGGGTACTGCCCTTTGAACTGCCACTGCCCCGTACACAATTCGACCACAAAAAATTGTTCACGCAGAATCTTTGTAGTGGTTTGAGCATCAAAGGGCTGACAGAAACCATGAAAAACCCCGTCGAGGCGGAAAAACTGGCTTACCGGCATATCATCAACCAGAAGAAACACAGCATGCTCATGCAGCCCTTTGAGGTTGATCCGGACGATCCGGAAGCCTTCCGGAAAACCATTGCCATGCACAAGGAACAAGGGCTTGCCATTGAACTGATCAGTGGCGGATCGGGCTTTGTCAGTTATTTCATGGAATGCCGGGAAAGCAATAAAACTTTAGCTGAAGTGGCAACACCGGAACGTGTGGAAGCCGACTACAAAAAATATTATGAACGTCTGGAAAAAATCATTGCGTTAGTGGACAAGGAAGTCGGACGCCACGATATGGTTCATTTCTACGGCATCGACGAAGCGCAGGATGCCGGTACACTGCGTTCCATGATGATGTACCGCGACCCGATTTTCCGGAACGGCATGTTCACGATGACCACCGGCTGGGAAGACAATTACCGGAACGACCCGTCCCACGAGTACTACCACACCACAGCGGCACTTGTCTCCCGTGAAAACGCCAATAAATGGCATGCCATGCCGGACGCCAGAATTACGTGTTACTGCGGCCCGTTCATTGGACCGGACAATCCTGACCTGATGAGAAAAAGTCACGGATTCAAAATGTTCCGCAACAACTATGACGGCTGGTGGGAACTTGCATACGACAGCGGCAAATACCATACCTGGAACCACCTCTTCGGTTATGATACCACGTACCGTCCCTTCCGTTTCGTCATTGACACGGTCAAAGGCCCCATCATCAACACCATTGCATTCTGCGGTATGCGCGAAGGTCAGGATGACGTCCGTTATGCCACCCTGCTCTACCAGCTTGCGGATGAGTGCATGGAATCCGGCGACCCGGATAAAATCATCGCAGCGCGTAAAGCCATCGTCTGGTTCCGGAATCTCGAATTCCCGTTCCCCAATGACATGTATGCCTGCCGTGCGGGAATGATTGAAAACATTCTGACGCTGATGAAACTCCTCGGAAAAAATATGAACTGATAAATCCTGCCGAATAATGAAAACGTCTCTCCTGAAAACATTCCTGATTTCCATTGCCGCAGCCGGCAGCGCTTTCCTTTGCGCCGCCGACCCGATTCTGGACTTCCGTGATTTTCAGGAAACAGACGGTTCATACCGGGATCAGACCGGAAATGCCGTTCTGAAACCCGGAAAAGGGACCAGTATCGGGGAAGGACCATTCGGTGGAAAAGCGTTCTGTTTTGACGGCACAGCGAAAGGTCTTGCCCGTCTGGAATATGATAAGATCCGCCAGAAATTCGATGGATTCGAGTTCACGGTCTCTTTCTGGTTCCGGTTCGACGAGATCCTGCCGATCGCTCCGAAAACAAAGGGGAATGATACCGGTCTGGGACTTACACTGGGAACGGACAAATACAGTTTTTCGCTGGGAGCCATCGGACCCGGCGGGGTATCGGTTACCGGTCAAATGGAACCCCGGCGTTGGCATCATCTGGTTTTTCTGTATTCCGTCCAGAAACAGGTAACCAAGATGTATGTTAATGGTCTGCCCGTATTGAGTTCGGAAGGGTCCGGAAAACGCTATCCGTTGCGTTTTCTGCCGCAGGTTATCGGGAATATGAAGGGAAGCATTGCCGACTTGGTGATTTGGGATACCCTGCTGCCCACGCCTGATGAATTTCTCTCCGTGCATCTGAGCGAAAAATTTTACAAAGATACCACCGCACAAATTCAAGTCTGCCGGAAACAGGCGGAATCCGCAGCGGGAATGTGCAATGCGCTGCAGACAGAATTGGACAATGCCTTCCGGACGGGGAAAATGACGGTTGCGGAGTTTGACAGCTTCTTCAAGCGGCTTCAGGTAACGGAACATTTAGCACACGCGGCGTCAGCTCTTTCTGAAACATCGTTCCGCAATGCCCCGCTGGCAATCATGAAAGTCAAGGCAATCAGCCCGATTATCCGTTTACCGAACACCTATCCGCCCGACCCGGAATATACAGAAATCTTCCGGGCAAGAACCGCGAAAGGTGCGTACGAATCCGTGTCTTTCATTGTTCATCCGTACAAGGACATAGAAAAGCTGGAATTTGAACTTGGTGATTTGAAAGACAAGAGCGGTCATGTTATTCCGTCCGACCAGCAGGAATTGAAGTTGGTCAAATGCTGGTATCAACCCGGCTGGAACACTTATTTCAACGGGCATGGGGAATACGTTCCCGGTCTGTTGCTGAATGATGAAAATCTTGTTCATGTGGATGAGCAGCTGAAAATCAATTATCTCCGCCTGAACTATCCGACAGGTGTCCAATACGCCAATATCTGTATCCCAGGCAGTGTACTGAAACACCCGCCTTTCGATTTTGCATTTGAACCGGCATACGATGCCGATACCCTTCAGCCCGTTAAACTTGTCTGGGGACGCGGCACACAATTCTGGCTGACACTTCATGCGCCGGAAGGATGTGAAGCGGGAGTGTACAGCGGGCCACTGGTATTGAAGGCAGACGGACAAGTTGCCGGCACGATACAGGTAGAACTGGAAGTTCTGCCGTTCCATCTGCCCATTCCGCGAACCCAGTATGACCATACGAAAGAGTATTTTACGGAGCTGGCGGGCAGTGCCCAGCTGGCACTGCAGATTCAGTTCTTCAAGGATGAAGAAAAAGCATTTGAACGCTTGAAACTGCATATAGACAATCAGAAGAAACATGGAATCCGGGGTCAGTCACCGGGTTATCGCGCCTCTGCGCCGGGCATGTCTTCCGGCAATACCGGTGCGGAATACTTTGAGCGGGATTTGCGTGAACGCATGAAAGCGGGCATACACAATCAGTGTGTTGTGCTGGGTTCTGCGGATGCCGGGACCATGTTCATTGCAGCGAAGAATGAAAATTTGAGTATCATGGAATACGCGACAAAGGAACGTGTGGACGAATCGTTTGAACAATTCAAAGTTCAGGTAGATGAAGGCCTTGCCGCGCTGCAGGCAATCCA
>CALCCZ010000171.1 GCA_937900075.1 uncultured Lentisphaeria bacterium | reverse complement strand
TCAAACCGAATCCTATGATTGGCTGATAAGAGAAGGCATTGATGCCGTTCTCAAAGAAGTCTTCCCAATCAAGAGCTATAGCGAAACCGTTCAGATTGACTACGTTAAGTGCAGACTCGAAGAACCGATTTATTCGCATAAGGTGTTTGAAACTTTCATTTCCAAACTCCCGGGCGCCAGAATCAATTGTCAGAAATATCTGCCGCTTATGCCTCTGGCCCTCTCAAAATTGGACCTGTCAGACTATGAGCTGATTTTATCCAGTGAATCCGGACCCGCTAAAGGAATACGCAAACCGGCTGGTGCCATTCATGTCTGCTATTGTCATACTCCCATGCGTTATTTGTGGGATATGTTTGACGATTATTACCGTAACACCGGTTTGGCGGGGAAAGCCGGTATGCTCCTTTTCAAAAATTATCTGCGGAATTATGACTTGAAGTCAGCGGATACTGTGGATCACTTCATTGCCAACAGTTCATTCGTTGCCGATCGGATTAAACGGATCTATCACCGCGATGCTGCGGTTATACATCCGCCCGTCGATACTGCCTGGTTTTCACAACAGAATGAAGAAAAAGAAGATTTCTATCTGTTTGCCGGACAGCTTACCCGTTACAAACGGGCGGATCTGGCGATTGATGCCTGCCGGAAAGTTAGGAAAAAACTGGTGGTTGTCGGTACGGGCGATCAGTTGGATATTCTCAGACGCAAAGCCGGAAATGATGCGAATATCGTTTTTTACGGGCGTACGGAGCGTGAAGCTTTGCGTTCCCTTTACGCACGCGCCAAGGCGCTTTTGTTCCCCGGAATTGAAGATTTCGGAATTGTCCCTCTGGAGGCTCAGGCTGCCGGAACCCCCGTGATTGCTTTAGGACAGGGCGGGGCACTGGAAACGGTTGCCGAAGGAAAGACAGGAGTCTTTTTCAAAGAACCGACTGCGGAATCTCTTTGTAATGCCATGGAAGAGGCCGAAGGTATTGTCTGGAATAAAACCGAACTTCAGAGACATGCGGAGGAATTCAATCCGGAGCGTTTCCGCAATGAAATGAAAGCATTTTTGCGTCAGGCCGGTGTGAAAGAGGCATTTTGAACTTTTTCTGCTTTTTACCCCGGATATCGTAATCGGTTGATTTTATTCTGAAAAAAGTAAATTCCGACTTGAATAATCTTCTCCACAAGAGTAAATTAGGCACAGATACGATTCTTCTCTCTGTCCGTTTTTTATCAGGAGAGCCGATAAAAGCCATTGTTGTGGTTTTTTGAAATCGGCTCAATTGGGGAGTGACCTCACCGGGGCGGACACAAAGGAAGACGTTTTTTACGGTGAAAGTATGATTCAGAATTTTTCTCAAAGTCGCCCGGAGCATACGAATTTATCTTTGACTGCCCAAATTGCCATTTCGCTGCTGGCAGGCATCGTTTGCGGCATTGTTCTTATACTGATTAAAAAACCGGAATGGACGCAATATATTAAAGTTCTCGGGACCATCTTTTTGAATCTGGTTAAATTCACTATTGTTCCCGTGGTTTTCTTTTCTCTCGTGCCCGGCATTCTTGAAATGAATGATATCAAAAAACTCGGAAACATCGGTTTGAAAACCGTTTTGTTTTTCACAGTAACCACGATTTTCGCGCTGATTATCGGGTTGGAAGTTGCGGATGGTATGAAATCATTTTTTCCCCCGCTGCAAATGCAGAATGCTGTTGCAGCCCAAAGGGCGATGGGAGGACATGAATTCAACTTTATTCCGTTTATTATCAATATGATTCCATCTAATCCCATCGAGCCGATATTGCAAGCCAATATGCTTCAAATCATTATCATTGCATTTCTGGTCGGGGGCGCGATTATCATCACCGGAGAGAAAGCCGCTCCGCTGGTTTCGTTTTTCAACAGCGGAAATGCCGTATCCATGACTCTGATGAATATCATTCTGAAGCTTGCGCCAATCGGCGTTTTCGGACTTGTTACCCCGGTGGTTGTTGAAAACGGACCGATGGTACTTTCTTCTCTGGCAATGGTGATAGTTACCGTTTATATTGCCTATATTCTTCAAACATTTATCGTTTATCCGTTATTTCTGAAAATTTTTACGAAATATTCGCCGTTGTCTTTTTTCCGTAAGCTCTGGCCGGCAATCATGTTTGCATTCGCTTCCTCGTCTTCTCTGGGAACTCTGCCCATAAATTTGAAGTGTACCGAAAAAATGGGTTGCAATCCCCAAATTACCCGGTTTGTGCTTCCGCTGGGGGCCACCGTACACATGGATGGTACCGCTATCTATCAGGGCGTTTGCGCCATTTTTATCGCCACGTGTTATGGAATAGACCTGACTTTAGGGGAGAAAATGCAGATTGTTCTGCTTTCCGTCACAGCTTCTATCGGGACCGCGGGTGTCCCGGGATCCGGTGCGATTATGCTTGCAATGGTTCTGAAAAGTGTGAACCTTCCCCTGGAGGGTATTGCACTCCTGTTCGGAATCGACCGTATTCTTGACATGGGGCGTACCATTGTTAATATTGCAGGCGACAGTTGCGTGGCGCTGGTTGTGGATAAAGATATGTAATCCGGAGACTTCCGGAACCCGGTCAGCGGCTTGCGGGGATTGGCGTGACAGCCGGTGTTTTTTCTTTCAAAACCAGCAGAATAAAGGTATCCGATTTTGGGGAATATCTGGAAAGAAACCGCGGTATTTCCGAGCCGGAACCGCAAATTCAAATCCTTGCATTTGTCCGGATATTTTTCGGGTGTGCTGTGTATTCCGAAAATAAATCATTGGATGTACAAAAAAACAGGGGAGAGTCCTCAATTGAGTCCTCAATTTTTTAGAGATATGTCTTCAAGAACAAAAAACAAACGGAATTTTTGTCTTTATCAGAATTGTATGATAAGATAGACAAGACTGAATAAAAAAAAACTGGTCGGGGCAACAAGACTTGAACTTGCGACCTCTTAGTCCCGAACCAAGCGCTCTACCAGGCTGAGCTATGCCCCGAACCGACCAGAAAAGTGATTACCCTTTAATTTACATCAAAAATGTGGATTGTCAAGGTTGAAAATGGAAAAAAATTGAAAAAGAACCATGAAAAAGCATTTTTTGCTGAATGAGGTCCTGAAAAAAGGGTAAAATACGGTTGAAAAAATAGAAAGCAGTCGAAAAGAACTTGAAAAATGAAGAGTCTATAGTATATTCTTGAAGAAACTTTGAGAAACGCTCGGACAGATTTTTATGGTTTGTCCGGTATTTTGTTTGCAACAGCCGTATTTGTGGAGAAATATAGATGTTTATCGGGAGCTTTTTTTCAGCGGAGACCGTGTACAATTTTTTAGTGAAACACATTCCCAACTACGATTCCTCTACAGCGCTGTTAATTGGTTTATTGACCGTTTTAGTTACCGGGTTTATTGGGGGATGGCTTGCCAGAAAAGTCCGGCAGCCGTTGTTTTTGGGATATATTATTGCCGGAGTTTTTGCGGGCGCTGCCTTGGATATTCTGATTGCAAATTCCGGGACAACCATTAATGTTTTGGCGAATATAGGTGTTTCGCTGTTGCTATTTTCCATGGGACTTGAATTTGATTTGAAAGGGATTCTGGAGCATAAAAGTGTGGCGATAGCGGGTACTTTGTTGCAGGTGATGTTCACATTGGTTTGCGGAGTCGGCATAGCCTGCTGGGTTTCCGGAAGACTTCCGGGAGAATTGGCAAGTGTTCATTCGAAAGTTGTTTTCGGAGCTGCGTTTGTTTCCACCTCTACAGCAGTGGTGTTGAAGACATTGACGAGCCGCAGATTGATGGAAACGATGTCGAGCAAGGTTATGATTGTTATGTCCATTGTACAGGATTTGACTGTGATACCTCTGTTTATTCTGGCGTGTAAATTTGGTGCTTTGTCACAAGGCGGGACACTCCAGGATGTGCTGAAGAACGTGAGTTTTCCCTTAGCGCTTGGGTTTCTGTACATGGTACTGATGATGACGGTTGGCAAGCGTGTTTTTCCGCGTCTTCTGGAATGGATTGCCAAAAAGAATGTTCGGGAGTTGTTCATTCTTCTTTTGTTGCTGATTGCCTTGCTGTCCGGGGTGGCGGCGGAACTTGCGAAATTATCCTTTTCCTTTGGCGCATTTCTTGCCGGGATCGCGTTGAGTAGTTCGGTTTACAGTAAGAAATCGATCAGTGAAATGGTTCCGATCCGGGATTTGTTCCAGATGATATTTTTTGTATCCATTGGAATCATGCTGGATTACAAGTTTTTGTTTGGAAATTGGCAACTTGTGTTGATTGTGATGGTCCTGACCAGTTTATCGCGTACGTTGTTCCTTGCTATCATCACTTGGAGCAAGGGATACCGGAACGTAATTCCGTTTGCCATGTTGTTCGGGATGTTTCCGACCTCGGAAATTGCGTTTGTTCTGATCACACTGGCGCGGGGCGAAGGTTTGTTTTCAGAAAAGATATGTTCCTTGATTTTGTGTGTGGTTGTGGTCTCGATGCTGGCTGGACCGTTTGTGGACGGTTTGACCAAACCTTGCTATGATTTTCTGCAGAGAAAAGGCTTTATTCGGCGTCTTGGAAATATCAAACAGACTTTGCCGGATTTGACCGGGCATGTGGTGATAGCCGGCGGTGGTGTGATTGGAGCGAGGACGGCAGGTTTTCTGAAAAAGAAGAATTTGCCATTTGTTCTGATTGAACCCGGATACAACGATTTCAAAAAAGCCAGTGCGTTTTTGAAAGAAAATGTGATATTCGGGGATCCCCAGCAGCCGTCTATTCTGGAGCAGGCGGGAATTACGCGTGCCAGTGTACTGCTTGCGGCATCTGCGTTTGCAGATGAAAACAAAATCGTTCTGGAAGAGACGAAACGTTTGACAGCCAGGAGCAATCCCCGTTTATCTCTGATTACCCGTGCGGATGAAATGGATGATATTCAGGATTTCCTGGATATGAAGGTGGATCCGGACGGAATTGTTCATCCGAAATTTGAGGCCAGTTTGGAAATGGCGCGTCAGCTGTTGTTGAATTTGCAAGTATCCGCTGTGGAAATCCAGAAATTTTTGGGTGATTTACGGAAAGAGCAATTCCAGTCCCTGTTGGAACTGAAGGCGAATACATCGGAAGAGCGGGAAGCCGAAAAAAGCAATTTAGAATATTTGCGGGCGTTAGTGGAGCAATTTGAGGTTACCTATTGCGTGATAAGCAAGGACTCGCCCTTTGCCGGGAAGTCCATTATGGAATCCAACATACGCGGTAGAACTGGAGTATCCGTGATTGGAGTAGTTCGCCCCTGTGAAGACCTGACAATGCCCAATCCCCCATCGGATTTTGTACTTCAGGCGGATGATATTGTGGCTTTATCCGGAACGCGTGAGCAGTTTATCAATTTTGAAAAGAACAGTGGAGGTGTATCTTCCGGGTCATTACTGACGCTGGAAGATACGTCAGTATCCAACGTTTAAGAAAGAAAAATCGATAGATTCAATATCAAAATATAATTTGGAGATTTTGCAGATATGGAGCAGATGAAATCAATTGGAGTTGGAATAATCGGTCTTGGGCGCGCAGGGGTTCAAATGCACTTGCATGAACTTTCCAAGTATCCGGAAATGTATCATGTGGCAGCATGTTGCGACATATTGCCGGAACGCGTGGAGAATTTCAGGAGTAAATGTCCGGATGCGGTGGGATATTCGAATGCGGACGACCTGATTTCTGATCCCCGTGTAGAACTGGTGTCTGTGGTTTCCCCCTCCCGTTTTCATGTTTCGATGGCGTGTAAGGCACTTGCCGCGGGGAAGTTCGTGTTTCTGGAAAAACCGTTTGCTCTTTCCCGTGAAGGCGCGGAACGTTTGAAAAAAGCTGACGAAATGTTTCCGGGCAAGTTGTTTTTCCGTCATAACCGTCGGTTTGAAGCCTGTTTTTCGCACGTGCAGGAAGTTATCCGGAGCGGTATTCTCGGCGATGTCTTTGAAATCAAATTGCGCAGACTGAGACATCGTTTCCGCGATGACTGGCAGACATTGCTGGATTGTGGTGGCGGACAATTGAATAACTGGGGTCCGCACCTGATTGACCAGAGTCTTCAGTTCCTGAATTATGAAGTAGAGAGTATTTTCAGTGATTTGAAACGTATTGCCGCGCGCGGGGATGCTGAAGACCACATCAAAATTGTCTTTCGCGGAAAAAACGGTATGATTGTGGATATGGAAATCTCCGATGCTGTAACCTTGGACGAACCTGTGATTTCGGTTTACGGGACACGCGGTTCTTTAGTGAGTTACGATGAGCAAAAACTGAAAATGCGTTATCTGGCACCTTCTTATGAAGTTGTGGAGTGCGGTGCACGCAGGGAAGCACCGCCCTTGGAAGGCGCCAATATCTATGAGACTATGACACCTCCGGATTGGATTGAGGAAGAAATTCCTGTCGCACCCCGGAGCGGATATGATATGTGGAATATCTATGAGTATTTGCACGCTGCTTTGTGTGGAACCCATCCGTTTGCCGTCAAAAACCGGGAAGCCTTTGCAACGGTGGAAACGACATTGAAGATACGGGAACAGCATCCGGAATTTGCCTGTGCGGGCGATATTCTCTGATATTCAGGTGGAATGTTCCGGGAAATTCCGATGCGTTATTTTATCGGAAACGGCGGAAAATATTCGAAAAGATATCATTTTTTTTGTGAAAAAGATGATATCTTATTGATATTTTTTGCAAGTGACAGTATAGTATATTAACAGCAGTACCGCATCCGGAAATCATATATTAGGAAAGGGCCAGGAGAGTAAAATGAAACTGACAGATGAGATAGTCCGTGCCTTGCACGGGTGCATAGAATGTGGATTTGATTCCGTTCAGGATTTCGCACGTTTTACCAATGTGAGCGCAAATACCATCATGAAATATATGCGTAAAGAGACCGGAACCATCAATCGTGAAACCTGGGCTAAAATTGCGCCTCTGCTGAAGAACTATTTGCCCCGTTCTCACAGTGGTACGCATGGCTTGGAACTGGATTCCGATGCCAAAATTCTGTTAGATGCGTTTACAGCTTTGCCGGCGGATGTACGGAGTCAGAAACTCCTTGAAATTGTTGAGCTGGCAAAGAAAGAGGTTCGTAAATTGAACCGGAAAGAAATTCCTCCGACAGACGAAAAAGAAGGAACTGGCAAATGAGCAGAAATTTCAATCTGTTTCTGTGTGGACTTCTGTTTACAGCAGTCTTGTTGATTTCGGGAGGTTGCGGCAAGAAAAAAGTTGTAGCGGAAGATGCGGATTCTCTATTGAAGGCCGCATACGCGGCATCCTGTGCCAATGATTGGAAAGATGCCCTGACTTTTTCAGAAAAAGCGCTTGCAAAAGACAATAACAATACGCAGATACGCATTATGTATGCTTTGGCATTGGAACACTGCGGCAAGCCGGATGATGCATTAGGCATAATTTCTTCCACTACGTACAGTGATCCGAAATCGTTTATGGCGCAGTATATTCACGGCAGAACGCTTTTTATTCGCGGGAAGTACAAGGAAGCTCTGGCCCCGTTGCAGAAAGCCTTTACCCTGAATCCGGAACATGAGGCGACGCTGTTGCTTTTGGAGAAGTCCCTTATGAGAGTAGGCAATCGTGATGCGAGCAAGTATTGTAAAGCTTTATTGAAGCATCCGAACGCAGAGATCAGAAAAAAATACAAAAACAGCCCTATGATATGGAACGAAATGGGAATATACTATGCAACGATAGCGGGAAAACCGGATCTTGCGCTGCTTTATTTTGAAAAAGCATTGAAAGTGAAACCGGATCAGCCGGAATGCTTGCTGAACTATGCGGTCGTTCTGGATTTCATGAAAGACAATCCCGAGGATGCCCAATACTATTATCAGCGGTATGCTGAGGTAACCGCCAATCGTTTCGGTATGGAAGCGAAACGCAATGAAGTAATAAACCGCTTACAGAGTATCCGCTGATTATGGCTCGATTTATCCCGGATGATATTCTGGAACAGATACGTTTGCGCGCGGATATCGTAGAAGTAGTCCAGTCGTATATTCCCACATTGAAACGGGCGGGCAGTGCCTGGAAAGCCTGTTGCCCTTTTCATCAGGAAAAAACGCCGTCTTTTATCGTTAATCCTGCCCGTCAGATATACAAATGTTTCGGGTGCGGCAAGGGTGGCGGAGTGTTTTCCTTCGTAATGGAGATGGAAAAACTGGACTTCCCGAATGCGGTGGAATTTCTCGCGCGCAAATACGGTATTGCAATCCCCGAGCCGGAAGTTACAGCGTATCACGGAGAACGCGGGGTTGCATTTAAAGATGATACCGTACCGGAGCAGGAAGCGGATTACAACTTGAGGGAACGTCTCTATTCTCTGCATGAGAAGCTGGCGCAATGGTATGTCCATAACTTGAACGGGAATGTTGTACCGGCAGTTTCCGCATATTTTGCCACACGCGGGATTCCGGATGATTTTGCCACACGTTTTCAGATTGGCGCTTCTCCGGATACTTGGGACAGTGCAATTCAGTTTGCGCATAAAAATGGTTTTACGGACCAGGAATTGCGACTGTCCGGAATCGTTTCTTCCAAAGAGGAAAATTCGACCCATATTTATGACCGGTTCCGCAATCGTCTCATGTTTCCGATTTGGAATGAGCAAGGGCGGGTAGTCGGATTCAGTGCCCGTACCGTAGAAAAGGATGTCAAGGGTCAGAAATATGTGAACAGTCCTGAAACGCCGGTGTTCAAAAAGAACCGGATTTTGTATGCATTGCATCTGGCGCGCGCCTCAATTGCCGAGAAAAAATATGCTGTTTTGTGCGAAGGACAAATTGACGTAATCGCTTTGCACCGCGTCGGTTGCGATAATGCTGTCGCAGCTCAGGGAACTGCGTTCGGTATCGAACATGCCCGAATATTGAAACGCTATACCGGTGATGTTTGTCTGGCTCTGGATAACGACGGGGCAGGCAGGAAGGCCGTTTTTGCCGATGCAGCTATTTTGCTGCCGTTGGGATTTACTTTACGCGTTGTGACCTGGCTGGATGCAAAAGATGCGGATGAGGTTCTGAAAGGACAGGGACCCGAAGCCGTTCGGAACGCCGTGGAAACTGCGGAAGATTTTTTCTCCTTTGCTTTCCGGCAAGCTACTCAGAAAAATGATATTTCCCTGCCAGCCGGGAAAGCCGCTGTTGCTGCCGAAATGTTGACTCTAATCAAGCAACTGGAAAATGCTGCGACTTGTGAAGCTTATCTTTCTTGGCTTGCGGATAAACTCGGTTTGGCTGTTGAGTCCTTGCGGGAAGATTTGAAAAAGAAATTTCAGGATGACAAACGGATTGAGCAGTACCGGAAACGCCGGGAAGCGGAACGTGAGAATGCTGCGCTGCAGGACGAATCTGTTGAGAAGAAGAAACCGGCGAGGGTTCCGTTTTCTGAACGCACAGCAGGTGTAAAGGACGCTTTTTCCTGTTTATTGAAATTAGTTGTGGCAAGTAAAGATTTTGCAATCCGTGCTGCGCACGATGTGGAGGAGGAAATGTGCGAAGGCTCGGTTACCGGAATGGCTCTGGATATTATTTTGCAATTGACATTGAATGACGAATGGGAGGATGCCGCTTCCAAAATGCTGATGGAAATGGCTAAAAACGGCTGCGATCCCTCTTCTCTTGTTGCTTTGCTTCCAGAAAAAACTGACGAGGGGATGCCTCAGAATGATGATTCGGACGCTGAAAATAATTTACCCGAAGAAAAAAAGAACCCTGTTTCGACGGAATATGTTAATAAAATAAATTTGAATTTCAGCATTGAGGAAGACTTAAAACCGGAAGAATTGGATAAAGTCAGAGATATGCAGATTTACGATGACTGTATGCGCGTAATCCGTCTGGAGTTCTGTCGTTACCACCTGGATCTGCTGATGGAAGAGTCGGCAAACACTCCGGACGGATCTCCTGAAAAGATGGAAATCCTTAAAAATGTTTTTGAGTGGACACGACGGCTCCGGGATTTAGCGCGCAAGCAGAAGTGAATCCGAGGGAGGAGGGGGAATCACATGAAATCGCGGATTTTTTTCCATATTCCCTTCATGGCGAACGCGCAGAGGATTGCGACAAGTGTTCCGATTACGCCGTTTGCAAGTCTGCCATAGATATATTCTCCAATGGCAAACAGCACAGCGTAAACCATTGCAGTAGAAACAATCGTCGCAATAAGACAGCTGCCGAGGGACTCTGTGCCACTCCAGGTGCCGTTGACGGACAAGTCAACGTTTTCCTTTGCTGCCATTTGCCGGACACGGCGCCAGCCGGCTCCTGCCGGATTGACTTTTCTGCAGAACTCGTACAGGACAGTCTTATCTGTCGAGGGCCCGATAAACAGGGTCGGGAGCCAGCATAAAGTTACAAGGATCGTTTGAATCAGCAGAGAAACATTCGGGGAAATGGGCATTTGAGGAAATACGTGCGGATGGATCACGTTGAAATAAATGGAGAAGCCGACTGCTGAGACCATGGCGACGAGTTCTGTCAGAGCATTGATACGCCACCAGAACCAGCGGAGCATCAGTACCAGACCTGTGCCGGCAGCAACAGACAGGAAAAGATCAAATAAACTGGATGCGCTCGTCAAATAGAGGGCAATCACGGCACTTATGAGAACAAGGAACAGCGTGTAAAAGCGTCCTGCCCAGACTTGTTCGGAATTAGAGGATTTCGGACGTATGAAACGGGCGTACAGGTCGTTGACAAAGTAACTGCTTCCCAAGTTCAGAAGTGTGGAGAGAGTTGAGACAAAGGCTGCGGCAAGAGAGGCGATGACGATACCACGCCAGCCATGGGGGATTTTAGTGAGCATCAAGGAATATGCGATGTCGTCTTTGATTTGATGTGCCGGTAAAACGTCTCCTACCGCGGCGACCAAAGAATCGTGTGTCGGAAAAATGATTATGGAACAAAGGGCAACCAACAGCCAGGGCCATGGACGCACTGCATAATGCATGATGTTGAAAAACAGCGTTGCCGATACTGCCTGTTTCGAATCTTTCGCGGACAGCATCCGCTGAACGAGAAAACCGCCGCCGCCAGGCTCAGCACCCGGGTAGGAAGTGCACCACCAGACTAACGCAAGCGGAATGATGAACAGCTGGATAAAATCGGCAGAATTGTTCCAGCTCATCACATTCATTTTCCAGGCCGTTTCCTGATTTGCACTCAGTTTTTCCACCATACCGGAAAGACCGCCGATTTCCGGAAGCTGTAATGAAAAATAAGCGGCTGCTACGGAACCTATCATGGCAATTATGAAAAGGAACATATCACTTAGCAGGACGCCCTTCAATCCGCCGGCAGCGGAAAAAACGGCGGTGAGTGCCATGGCACAGCAAATTGTCTGTAAGGGTGTCAGATTCAGCATCGCCCCGCTTATTTTTATGGTTGCCATAGTGAGTCCGGCGATGGAAATCACGGTAAGAAACGTGGATTGAAAAATCGCCTTGAACCCGCGCAGAAAACCGGCAAGTTTTCCACTGTATCGCAATTCATAGAACTCAACATCCGTAATGATTCTGCTTCTGCGCCAGAGCTTTGCAAAGAAAAAAACGGTTAACATGCTGCCCGGCAGCATTGCCCACCATGCCCAGTTGCCAAATACACCATGCTGACGGACAAAATCTGTGACTAAGTTTGGGGTGTCTGTGGAAAAGGTTGTGGCAACCATGGAAAAGCCCAGAAGCCACCAGGGCATGGAACGATTGCCGACGAAAAAGTCATCTTTGCTTTTTCCAGCAGATTTTATAGTTGAAAAACCAATGATGAAAGTTATCGCAAAACAACCGATGACAATTGCCCAGTCAAGAAAAGATAAGTGCATTTTTCAGTCCTTAGATATTTGTAATTACGATTTTACGGAAAAAACGACCTCATTGCGAAATAACTGCTGTAACGCAATGTAATGTAACGGCAAAACAGAGAAAGTCAAATTGTTTTAATGAGAAAAATTACATGAACTTGTGGATTTTTTTCCATATTTCTTTCATGGCGAACGCACAGAGGATTGCGACAATTGTCCCGATTACTCCGCTTGTGAACCTGCCATAGATATATTCTCCAATGGCAAACAGCACAGCATAAACCATTGCAGTAGAAACTATTGTTGCAACAAGACAGCTGCCGAGGGACTCTGTGCCGCTCCATGTGCCGTTGACGGATAAGTCAACGTTTTCCTTTGCTGCCATTTGCCGGACACGGCGCCAGCCGACTCCTGCCGGATTGACTTTTCTGCAGAACTCGTACAGGACAGTCTTATCTGTCGAGGGCCCGATAAACAGGGTCGGGAGCCAGCATAAAGTTACAAGGATCGTTTGAATCAGCAGAGAAACATTCGGGGAAATGGGCATTTGAGGAAATACGTGCGGATGGATCACGTTGAAATAAATGGAGAAGCCGACTGCTGAGACCATGGCGACGAGTTCTGTCAGAGCATTGATACGCCACCAGAACCAGCGGAGCATCAGTACCAGACCTGTGCCGGCAGCAACAGACAGGAAAAGATCAAATAAACTGGATGCGCTCGTCAAATAGAGGGCAATCACGGCACTTATGAGAACAAGGAACAGCGTGTAAAAGCGTCCTGCCCAGACTTGTTCGGAATTAGAGGATTTCGGACGTATGAAACGGGCGTACAGGTCGTTGACAAAGTAACTGCTTCCCAAGTTCAGAAGTGTGGAGAGAGTTGAGACAAAGGCTGCGGCAAGAGAGGCGATGACGATACCACGCCAGCCATGGGGGATTTTAGTGAGCATCAAGGAATATGCGATGTCGTCTTTGATTTGATGTGCCGGTAAAACGTCTCCTACCGCGGCGACCAAAGAATCGTGTGTCGGAAAAATGATTATGGAACAAAGGGCAACCAACAGCCAGGGCCATGGACGCACTGCATAATGCATGATGTTGAAAAACAGCGTTGCCGATACTGCCTGTTTCGAATCTTTCGCGGACAGCATCCGCTGAACGAGAAAACCGCCGCCGCCAGGCTCAGCACCCGGGTAGGAAGTGCACCACCAGACTAACGCAAGCGGAATGATGAACAGCTGGATAAAATCGGCAGAATTGTTCCAGCTCATCACATTCATTTTCCAGGCCGTTTCCTGATTTGCACTCAGTTTTTCCACCATACCGGAAAGACCGCCGATTTCCGGAAGCTGTAATGAAAAATAAGCGGCTGCTACGGAACCTATCATGGCAATTATGAAAAGGAACATATCACTTAGCAGGACGCCCTTCAATCCGCCGGCAGCGGAAAAAACGGCGGTGAGTGCCATGGCACAGCAAATTGTCTGCATGGGAGTCAGATTCAGCATCGCCCCGCTTATTTTTATAGTCGCCATGGTGTCTCCGGCGATGATAATTACGGTAAAAAACGTGGATTGAAAAATTGCCTTGAACCCGCGCAGAAAACCGGCAAGTTTACCGCTGTATCGCAATTCATAGAACTCGACATCTGTAAGAATTTTGCTTCTGCGCCAGAGCTTTGCAAAGAAAAAGACGGTCAGCATACCGCCCGGCAGCATCGCCCACCATGCCCAGTTGCCGAAGACACCATGCTGACGGACAAAATCCGTGACCAAGTTTGGGGTATCAGTGGAAAAGGTTGTGGCAACCATAGAAAAGCCCAGGAGCCACCATGGCATGGAACGGTTACCGATAAAAAAATCATCTTTACTTTTTCCGGCAGTTTTTACCGTTGAAAAACCGATGATGAAAGTTATCGCAAAACAACCGACGATAATTGCCCAGTCAAGAAAGGATAAATGCATTTTTGTCTTTCAATTTTAATGTGTGAATTTACGTGAAAAATATGTCATAACAAAAATATGCCGACATACTGTAACCGAAAAACTGAGAATGTCAATTTGTTTCCGTGAATAATTCTGTGACTTTTTTTGATCCGGAATTTATTTGACGGAGGCTCCCTGGATAAAGTTTACCGCCATTGAATATCGTTGCGTCTTCTTACAAACTCCTGATTCATAACATTGCGGGCTTTTGCAGCGAACTCCTTTCTCGAGATACCTTTTTCCGGATGAATTTCCGGCAGAATATAAATTTTTACATCGGTTTGTTTGTTTCCCAGAAGACCGAGAACATGAAGGGGAAACGGCTTATCGTCCGCCCAGGCGACCGGGACGTCTTTTGCGGAAGAATCTTCTTTGTAGAAAGTCAGGATAGGATAAATCGGCTGATTCAGCTCAATTGCTCCCTCAAAAACAGTGGATTTAAAAGCAAGAAGATTCCCTTTTCCATCGGTTGTTGTTCCTTCCGGATAAAGCATAAGGGTATTCCCCCTGAGAACCTTTTTTTTGAATTCCTCAAGAGTCTCTTTCGCTTTGCCCGGGGAACTCCGATCGATCCAGACCGGATCGGAAAGATGAACGAGCCATCCGAAAAACGGCCAGGATCGGATTCCTGAGTTGGGAGCAAAACGTATTCCGCCGAAGGAAGCATGAACAAGGATATCCAGATAGGTCTGATGATTTGATATCATAAAACGTCCGTGATCTCCGGAAAACTGACCTTCTGTCGAACAGTGGATGTTGAGAATTTTCAGAAGTCCCTCTGCCCATTTCCGGATACGCAAGTCGAGGTGGGCAGAAGCCTTTTCCGGGACGGACGAGTATCGGAATTTTTCCCAGACTAACATTGTGGCTTGAAAAAACAAGTGGAAAATAATTGCCGGGATTCTCCACAGACGTCTGAAATTGCGTAAAAGGAAAATGAACATAATTATTACCTTGGATTTTTCGTTGAGTGGTCGAATTTATCTGGCTGCCCGGGAGACCGTGTATCCCGAATTTCGTGTTTGCCCGGGTGTTTGAGCAGTTGAGCGTAAAGAGACTCGTAATCAAGAATCATATTTTTGACAGGGGCGACAAGGTACGGGTGGCATTTTTCTTTTTTTGCGGCGGAAATCAGACAACGGGCGAGTTCCTCTCCGGAAGGATCTTTTTCGCATTCAAAAAGGAATGCATTGTCGTAAGCCTTGCAGAGTTCCGGTATGGCATCTGTTCTGTTGCAAACGAGGGGAAGTCCTAACGACATGGCTTCCGCAATCGCTAAACCGAAACCTTCACATACGGAAACTGAAAGAAACACATCGAACAGATTCATAAGTTCGGCAGCGTCAGAACGGAATCCTGCAAAGTAAACAGAGATATTCGGGAATTGGATTTTTTGACTCATTTCCTTCAGTGTTTCCCGCTCCGGACCATCTCCGATAATCAGAAAAAGCCATTTCTCACCGGGCGGAAGTTGTTGTGAAAGATTAGTCAGATGTTCCAGAAGCCAATGAAATCCTTTGAGTTTATCCAGCCTTCCGACAGAACCGATAATTTTAGTGAAGGGAGAAAAATCCGCGGAACCGATTTTCTGCCTGCACTCATCTTTTGAAAGAGCGGGTACAGGTTCGATTGCGTTGGAAATGACTTTTATCGTGCCGTCTTGAAGATGGCAGACTTTTTCATGGTGCTTTGCCACCGCTTGCGATACCGCCGTGATATGGGCCATATTTACGGTCAATCGGTCAAGCAGGAAAAGGAAGGATTTCCCTTTCCTTTTTTCTGCCGTATGAATTGTGTTTACCAAGGGGATACGCATTATCCGGCAGGGAATTCTTGCCAGGAGATTCGGATGCATAAGGTGAGAATGGACAATATCCGGCTGAAAACTTTTCAGATAACGCAGGAACTGCATAAATGCCCGGACAGGTTTTTTATCGAAACAGAGGTAGGTGACCGGGATTTTTGCTTTTTCAAGTTTCCGGGGAATATATTGTTCCTGGGGCGGAGACTTCAAAGAGAGGATTGCGACTTCATTTCCGGAAAGAGACAATCCATCGGCGAGGAAAGTCAGCATTTTTTCCGCGCCGCCGGGTCCGAGTTCGGTTATGATCTGTAAAATTTTCATTTGTGTAAAAAAAGTAGAGCAGGCAATCTGATGACAGTTTATGAGGATAAGATAAATCTTTTTTTTAAAAAAACAAGAGAGGGTACTTGCTATATTGCAAAAAAGTGCTAATTTACTGAAGAATACAGTTTTTTCCGCTTTATCCGCATTCACGGCAGAGAGAATTGTTGATATATTATGTACTGAGAATAAGCAATTGAGAGTGCAATGAACGGCAGGTTATATATGAGCAGATTTTTATTGGCAGCAATTACGGCAGTTTTTGTTGCGGGATGTTTTTTGCTTACCGCATGTGCAGTGAATGAAAAGGATTTGAAGTCTGCATTATCGGAAGCCGTTCGCTACGAACGGAGCAACAAGTATTCATCGGCAGCCGAATCCTTTCTTACCGTTGAACTGTATTCCAAGGACCCCCAGCAGAAAGCAAGTGCGCTGCTTCGTGCTGCCCGTGCTTACCGCCAGGCAAAACTTTACGGTAATGAGTTGAAATGTCTGAAACGGTTGACGAAAGAGCATGTCAACCGCATCGACTTTACGAAGGTCGTTGTACGAATGTATGAAATTGGTGATGTCTTCTATGACGGGCATCATGACACTATCGTTTCCTGGCTTCCCTTTATTCACGATGAAGATTGTACGGAAGATGCATACGCAACCGCCATTAAACTTGCGCCCTGTGCCCCTCAAGCTCCCCGTGTCCGGCTTCGTCTGGCGGTTTATCACATGGAAAATGGGAAACCGCTACAGGCAGTGGAGGAGTTCAAGGAAATCATGTCCCTTCATCCTGGGACTCCCGCAGCCCGGAACTCTTTTATCGAATTGGCAAATCTTTACAGTCAACTGGCGCAGAAGGGGGATGGGGACGGCAAATGGTCGCGTCTTGCGGCGGAACAGCTGGATTCGTTTATCAAAGAATACCCGAATGATCCGGAGATTCCTTGGGCAAAACGGGAACGCGCACGCATAGATACTTTGATTATAAAACGTTTGCATGGTATGGCGCAGTATTATCACAGGACCGGTCAGGATGATGTCGCAAAACGTTATCTCGGGAAAATCGTGAAAAACTACGGCGCAACAACGGATACGGAAGATTCCGAAGCTTTGCTCGCTTCGATTGACAAAAACTATGTGCCTCCCGTAGAAGGCGCTCCCCGAAAAGAAACACCTAAAATTCAAATCCAGCGTAACACGATACCATTGGAACGGACAAGAATCATCGTTATTCCGGAGAACAGTGACGGCAGATTCCTGTTGCCGATTATGGACCTTGATCCGGGCAGAGTTCGCGATTCGCGGGATGTAATCCCTGAAAGGCCAATTTCCGAAGATGACATATAAGCGGTTTCTTTTTATTGTATCAGGCGTATTTTGCTGCCTCCTCTTTTGTTCCTGCGGTTATCACATGGGCTCCATGATGCATCCTCAGGTGAAAACCATAGCAATAGCGGATATCCGCAATGATTCCAAGGAACCTTTGCTGACTCCGGTTATGCGCGCACAGCTTGCGGAACAATTCCAGTTTGATGGTTCTCTTGAGTTGACGGATAAAGAATCCGCAGATTGCGTTCTTTACTGCCGTATTTCAAAGGTCGATTCCCGCAGTGTACGCGACGCTTCTTCGGATGGACAGCTTACTTATCGGCCGGCGGAATTCCGGGCAACGATAGTCTGTAATTTCACCGTCATTATTCCGGGCAGGAGCGAGGCTTTGATTCCGATGCGTGAGGTCTCCGGGAGTGGGGATTATCAGTATGAAACGGATTCCCAATTAGGACGTCTTGCCGGTTTGAAAATAGCCGCTTTCAATGCTTCCCGTCTGATCGTTCAATACACGACAGAAGCCTGGTGAGTTAGTTTATTATTGTGCGTTCCCTTTTTGCGGATCGACTTTGAGTCGTTTTTTTTTTTACGCTATACAGTTTTTATTTGCCCCTGTTTCGGATATTGTTATGAAACAGGGGCAATGTGTTTTTCCGTACGCGGCGTCATAAAAAACGTTTTCCCGCTCTCTTCTCACTGCTCCCGATCTGATACCGTGACCGGAACCCCGGCAGTAAGGGAAATCGTTTCCGTCTTATTCGGGAATGTTACAATGACCGTTTGATCGGTTTCGGAAAGAAGTTGTGCGGTTTTTTCATCGGGGAACCATTTCAGGTCCACCGTGATACCGCCACGCGCGCGCAATCCGGAAAAACTGCCTTCCGGCCAGTACCGGGGGAATGCCGGGTACAGGTCCAAGATAAAGCTGCCGTCATCGTTTCTGCGATGACTTTGGATAAACATTTCCGCGATTCCGGCAGCGACACCGAAATTGCCGTCGATCTGGAACGGCGGATGTGCATCCATGCCGTTCGGGTAAATTCCTCCGCCATGGTATTGTGTTTCCGTATTGGGGTCAATCGGATGCAGGAAATTATGCAGGACGCGGCAGACATGTTCGCCGTCATGGAATCTTGCCCAGAGTGCGACACGCCATCCCATAGCCCAGCCCGTACTCATATCGCCACGCCGTTCCAGAGTGCGTTTTGCCGCAGCATAAAGAGCCTGTGTTTTGCCGCCGGGCACGAATTCCGCTCCGGGGTATGCCCCGTAAAGATGGGATAGATGTCTGTGATGAATATCCTCCTCGGGGAAATCATCTCCGTATTCAAGAATTTGCCCGTCAGAACCGATTTTAGGCGTATCAAGAAGCGGTAATGCTTCGCGTACACGCGCAACGACATCGTCTCCGGTAATTCCCAGAATATCGGCGGTTTCCGTGACTTCAGAAAAAAGTTCCCGGATAATCGTCAAATCCATGACCGTTCCGGCAGCTACTGCGGCAGCATAATTTTCGCGGTCAGGCGCCCGGAAGCAGTTTTCGGGAGAGGTGGCGGGACATGTTTCCAGGAAACCGTTTTTGTTTTTTCTCAGAATTGCGAGATAAAATTCCGCAGCGCCCCGCAGAATGGGATAAACGGATTTCAAAAAATCCGTATCCTTATGATAATAATAGTGTTCCATCAAGTGACGGCATAACCAGCCACCGGACATGGGCCACAGCAGCCATGTCGCATGACCGGTGGCAGGCACGCAGAACCGCCATATATCGGAGTTATGATGCGCGCACCAGCCGGGTGCGTGGTACAGAGCGGCTGCGGATTTTCCTGATTCCGAGAGTTCGGCAATCATCCGGAGAAGCGGTTCTGTGCATTCCGTCAAGTTGGCGGACTCCATAGGCC
>CALCCZ010000170.1 GCA_937900075.1 uncultured Lentisphaeria bacterium | reverse complement strand
AGCCCGGACCAGATGCGTTTCATGTCCATGTACCGCGATTATATTTTCCGCCACGGCGGACACGTTGTCGATGCCGGTTGGCACAATAATTACCGTATGATGCCTTCACACATGGAACTCCACCACCAGGCAGCAGAGGTTTCAAGAGTTCTGGCTGACCGCTGGCATGCCATCAACGGAAAAATCCTCTGTTACTGCGGTCCGTTCATCGGTCCGGACAATCCCGACCTGATGAGACGCAGTCATGGATTGAAAATGTTCCGTAACAACTTTGACGGCTGGAGTGAACTGGCTTACGATGGCGGTTCCAATTATCATACCTGGAATCACCTCTTCGGACACGATACCACTTATCGCCCGTTCCGGTTCATAGTCTCAACTTGTAAGGGTCCCATTATCAACACTCTGGCATTCGAGGGGATGCGCGAAGGCATGGATGATGTCCGCTATGCCACATTGCTCTATCAGCTTGCTGACGAATGTCTGGATTCCGGGGACGCCGCAAAAATCACTGCGGCACGCAAGGCGATTGTCTGGTTCAGAGATCTTGAGTTTCCCTCTCCACAGGATTTAGATTCTGTAAGAGACGGAATGGTTTACCATATATTGAATTTGATGAAACATTCAGGAAAGGAAAAATTATAATGATGAAACGCACTCTTCTCCCGTTGTGTCTCGTTTCAGCAGCAGCAGCGTTTTCCGTTTTTACTCCGCTGTGTGCCGTCGATTTCGAGACGATTACCAACAAAGCAGACCAGTTAAGTACGGTTCAGGAACGTCTCGACTATCTGCTGAAAGCTGCCGAAGAAAACAAGGACCCGAAATTGCTTCTGCAAATTGCGGAACGCGGCTTTGACCTTTCTAAAAAGCTGAAAATGGGGACGTATCTTTCAAAATTCGCAGAGATGATTACGAATTCCACTGTCGTGTCTCCGGAACGGAAAGCCAATGCGTACTATGAATATCTGATGGCCCAGCCGCGTCCCTCCTGGAATAATCCCGGAATATCCTATAAGGAATGGGAAAAATTCCTGGAAATGCCGGGCAAGGACCCCAAAGAAGAGAAAGAAGCAATGCTCCGGTTGGCAGATGTCTATCATGCCCAGAATCTCTGGTATAAAGAAATCGCAATGCTCAGAAAAGCATTGGAGCATCCGAAAGTGGATAACTATCAGAAACAGGATATTCTGATCAACCTTTCCGGTGTCTATCTTGCCATGCACGATATGGACAAATCGCTGGATGCCCTGCGTGAAATGCTGAAACTGAGCCCGACCCCGCAGCGTCAGGCAAAAACTTATCTGCTCATGGGCGATACCATGCTTACCGGTTACGGCTGGTACTACGTTCCGAATGAGAAACAGTATGAGGAACTCTGCGGATACTATCTGAAGGTTATGAACAATCCCAAGCTGGCGAAAACTCATTACAATGAAGCGCTGACGAAGCTGGTTCATGCTGCATACGAACGTCAAAAATGGAAAGAAGTCATCAGTCTTTCCAATAAATATCTGACAAACAACAAAAAGGTAAATTCCGCGACCTGGATGCAAATTAAGGACTGGGAAGGCAACAGTCATTTGCGTTTGGAACAATATGAAGAAGCCGTCAAGATCTATGAAGACCTCTATAAATTCAAATACAACCTCGCGGATACCTGCATGTCCTTAGGTCAGAGTTATTATGGAAACAATAACTACACCATGGCTCTCGCCATGTACGATGAGGCTATCGTGGAACTCGGTCAGGCGGACGATGCACGTCCTGCAATTTGTAAAGGCTGGGTCAATCGTTTGAAATGGTTCAACCAAGGTGAAAAAATTCTGGCGGACCTCTACCTCAAACGGGCACAGCGTCTGAATGCCGAGGCGCGCGCCAAGGGACTTCCGCCCGTGATGGAAGAGAAGAAAGCCGACTCCCTGCGTCCGTTTGAAAACAAGGAAAAGAAGAAAAAGAAACCGGAAACGCTGGAAGACCTCAATAAGGCAGAAGAAGAAGATATCCTGGATGGCGGTCTCGATTTGGATTGATGACTGCAACTCTGCCGGGTCTCACCGGCAGAGTTTTCTTTTCAAACAGACTGGAGCAGCCGACTGTCTGTTCCGGTATTGAAATTTCGCGAAAAACAACAATGGATTTGCATTATGGGTAAATTATACGATAACATTCTGGAAACTGTGGGACATACCCCCTTAGTTCGCGTTCATAAACTGGCTGAAGGCTGTCAGGCTGACCTGTTCGTCAAAGTCGAATCGAAAAACCCCGGCGGCAGCGCGAAGGACCGCGTCGGTATTACCATGATAGAGGATGCGGAAAAAAATGGTCTGCTGAAACCCGGTGCACTCATTGTGGAACCGACAAGCGGGAATACCGGAATCGGACTCGCTGTCGCTGCCGCGGTCAAGGGATATAAATTAGTTTTGACCATGCCGGAAACCATGAGTCTGGAACGTCGTAAACTGCTGGGCGCATACGGAGCCAAATTAGTTCTCACGCCCGGCAACGGTGGCATGTCAGCCGCCATTGAAGCCGCAAAACGTATTCTCAAAGAAAATCCCGGTTCATGGATGCCCGGTCAGTTTGATAATCCTTCCAACGTGAAAGCGCACTACACCGCGACCGGTCCGGAAATCTGGGAGGATTGCGATGGCAAAGCGGATGTCCTCGTTGCAGGTATCGGCACAGGCGGAACATTTACCGGAACAGTGAAGTATCTCAAAGAAAAAAATCCTGCTCTTTTTGCAGTTGCCGTGGAACCTGCCGACTCCCCAATGCTCTCTCAGGGGAAATCCGGACCTCATAAACTGCAGGGCATAGGAGCTGATTTTATTCCCGAAATCCTGGACCGCTCACTCATTGACAAAGTAATTCCCGTAACCGATACGGATGCCGGTCAAACTGCCAGAGATTGCGCAGTCAAGGAAGGAATTCTGATCGGTATTTCCGGCGGTGCCGCATTGTTTGCAGGTCTTCAGCTGGCGAAGGAACCGGAGTTCGCCGGGAAACGGATTATCGTAATCCTTCCGGACAGCGGCGAACGCTATCTCTCCACCTGGCTCTTCGAGTGAAGGTCGCGGTCGGCATCTCGGGCGGCGTCGATTCGG
>CALCCZ010000169.1 GCA_937900075.1 uncultured Lentisphaeria bacterium | reverse complement strand
CCAATTCAACAGCCAGACGTTTTTATACGGATGTTTATCGGTTTGCCAACGGCAGGACAAATATATTCGGACAGGCAATGAATTTTGGCAATTTAACTGGTTACCATCCGCATTTTGCTACATTCGGAACGTTGACTATGGCGACTCCTGATGGTCGAAGAGCAGGGGCACCATTTCTTTTCGGAAGTGGTCAATCAGAAGGAAAAGACCGCGATGGAATTACATCTCATCTCTTGTCTGTCGCAAGAATGGATCCAACCGGAATTATGTGCGGCAATACAATTATGAATTTGACCGTAGAGGAGACTATTGTGCGAAACGATGAGTCTTTTGATAAATTTGTTACAGTTGTTGAAACCTATTTTCGTGCCGGTGGTTTACACCTTCAGCTGAATCATGTATCCAGAGAAGAATTGCTTGCTGCTCAGAAAGATCCGGAAAAATACCGGAACTTACGCGTGAGAGTTTCCGGCTTTTCTGCATATTTTATCGGATTATGTGAAGATATTCAGAATAACGTAATTGCCCGAACCGAACATAATGTATAACTCAAATCAGCAACATTTTGTCAGAAACAACTTTCTGAACCTTTTGTGTAGAAATGGGCACAAATATTTTTTAGTTGCGAACGAATTTTACTTGCTTTACGGACATAATACTGTCCGTAAAGCAGTATTGTTTTTTAAGTGAATCAGGAGCAATATCTGCTTCACTTCATCCAATTATAAGTTCGTTTACGATACAAATTCTTAAAGTGAAACTGTCGAAGAATTTTTCCAGCTTTCAAGTGCAGCCGTGAAGAGTTTATGAGACATAGCGGTTTCTTCCGGTGTTACGCAAGAAAGGAATTTGCCTTTGGGTTTCCCTTCCGTGATTTCAGTAATAAAAGACGCCCACATTTGAAGAATGCTGTCAGTGAAACCGAACTCAAAAATTCCACCAGTGATAGATTTGAAGGCGGTTTCATATCCCATATCAATTTGCTGAACCCCCTGATCTCCACCTTTGTATTCAAGGATTTCAAGACGACGTGGATTTTTGCTTGACCATTTAGCACATCCATTCATGCCCTTGATTTCAAAGTACCACGTATCTGTTTCTCCAGGCGCAATGCGCTGTGTCTTGATTGTCAGAGGGAAACTGTCTCCAGTTTTCGGGTCAGTTGATTCACAAAGGAGTGTCGCATTATCCCATGTCAGACATGGCACCATGTTTCCGTTTTTATCTGGACGCTGCTTTACAAGTTTCGAAAGTATTGCACGGACATTTTTCGGAAAAAAACCTGCACGAAACGGGAAGTGGCAAGCATGCATTCCCAAGTCGCCCATGCACCCGTATTCACCATTGATTTCAATCATGCGCTTCCAGTTAATTGGTTTCATGGGATTCAAGTCGGAAGAATGCAAAAATCCGGAATTGACTTCAATAATCGGGCCAAAAAAGTCAGATTCTATCATTTTACCAATGCGCTGCATAGGCGGATAGAACGGAAATTCAGAACTGCATCTGACAACAACATCCGGGTGTTCGGATACACACTTCAAGATTGCGTCATTGGCTTTTTTGTCAATTCCAAATGGTTTCTCCCCCAGAAGATGCTTACCAGCCCTGATGATATCGCAGTAGGCTTGTTCGTGTAAAATATGTGGCAAAGCACAGTAAACAGCTTCAATTTCACTGAGTGCAAGGAGTTGTTTATAGTCATCTGTAACGAACTTAACAGATGGAAAATTATCCTGATACCAACGATAAAGGGATGGATTTTTGTCGCATACTGCAATAATTTCCGGTTTTGCATTCATTTCTGGCAGGTGACACCATCTTGAGACAGCGCTGGCGAATTCTCGCCCCATCAGACCGGCTCCGATGATTCCAAATTTTACTGTTTTCATTTTTTTATCCTTTCAAACATGAAAATTATAGAGTCCTTTGAGTCAAAAGACTCCATGTTTCAGACTGTTTACCGACAAAAAATCCATTTCCGCCCACCGTTACAGACAGTTATAGTATCCGTAATAGCGCTCTATGTTCAGTGCTGAAGTCTTTTTGTATCTTGTCTGCACTCGCAAAAAGATTAAAAAAGTCAAACCAAATTTTAATCCGGTTTGACTTTTCATTGTAAAGAAAAAATGAGACGAGTCAATCATGACCGACTCATCGGCTGGTAAGGAAGATTATTTCTTTTTTCCTTTGCAGCAACCGCATTTCTTTGAGGTGGAAGCAAACTTATCATAAACTTCTTTTGTAACGAAACGAGTCAGGTTAATACCATCATCATCCTGGGCGCGAAGAGCATAGCGTTCCTGGTTACCGACTTTGTAAACTTGTACTTTGCAATCTTTGTCTGCGATCTGGACTTTTGCTTTCTTCTTGACGTTGTAGAATTCCATTTTGTACTCCTTAAGTAGGAAATTAATAATAAAAAAAAGAAATTGCACGTTTCCGCGCCTGACACAATGAAAAATAACATAGGTTACCTTCAAAATCAAATCAATTCGACACTTTTTTTGTACTTTTTTACAAAAAAAGTGTATAAATTAAGTGTTTTTACGATAACATTAGAAAATTTGTGAACATTTGATGAAAAAAAATACCTGAAAAAAGTTTCAATGATAGATTTTTATATCCTGTCTAATCAACATGAATACCGATGAATCACGAATAAATAGCGAGCAAAAAAACAAAAGATGGGATGCGTTGCACAAGTAGAAAAAAAGTTATTTTATTGGCAGTAGACCTGTTTCAGAGAAAAGATCGTCTGATTTTCCGAAATGTTCAGTAAATTTGGAAAATTTAGCACGCAGTTCATTTAATTTTGCCAAATAATAAGCTGTATTTTCATCACGGACCATAGGATCAGCATCACTCAATAATTTAGCAGCATCCGCTACAGCTACATTCTTTTTTGTTCCAGTAATGTAGAACGTTACCTGATCGCCGGCACGGTATTCTTTTTCTGAATGCTGAGCGAGTTCGTATGCAGCACTGCGACGTGTGGTTCCACTTTCGATTTTTTTGCGATAAGTTTCAGGAGAATCGGAAAGAGTTTCACTTTTTGAAAGCTGAGCGAAAGAAAATGTATGATTGATGATTGCCTGTTCTGTATACATATCATTTTTGCGATACAATTCGGCATCATTGGTGAGAATTGCCTGAATGGTAGTGCGGATATAATTGCGCTGGAATGGTTCAAGTCCTCGAGATTTTAGTGCTGCACCTGAAATTGTAATTTCTCCATTATCATGAAGAAGAGCATAGTTTTTTGCCTTATACGCGAACATAGAGGGAAAATGTTCATCAAAATCGACATCAATACCTTCTGGCAGGAGCTTTTTCAAATCAGCTGCAAGTTCGGTGACAGTTTTGTTGGGAGGTGCCTGAAAATAGATACCGTCAGTATCCATTTCGACAGCATTTGCACCGTTTGCAGTAAGGGAATCCAACATTGTGGACAAAATTTGTCTGCCGGTTGCCGTTACGAGTTCGGCAAGTGTAAAGTCATTCAGAAATCCCTGAGCAAAGCCAAGATAGCCGTAAAAGGAATTAATGAGTATTTTAAATGTTGCTTGCATGGAGTCGGCATAATCTCGTTCTGCTTTATCTGCTGCCGTTTTTACAGCATCTTTCATTTTTAGCCGAAACGTCCGAAGTGTTCTCAAGAAATAAAGAAAAACCCCTAAATCATCACGGGCAGGATCACGATTACCAGCCAAGAGAATGGATGGATACAGAGATCGTACGTCGCAGTGAAAAACATTGTGAAAAACTCCATCACAAAATGATTTCGATAAAGCACCTTGAAAGGTAATAGCCTGTTCCGGTGCAGGAATACTGTGTCTGCGGGTTAAATATTCTGCAAGAAAGATTGAGTCAATGCGTGTAGCATTGCCACGGATGATACAGTTTTGATAGGAGAGGGGGATGATTTGTGTTTGATAGAAAGATGCAGGTGCGAGAATTTCAGCAATGGCTCGCGTTTCAAGGGCATCATCGAGACAATAGTCAATACAGCGATCCGGGTTTTTGCTCCATTCCTCATCAAAAGAGACATCTTCATCAGGAAGAAATTCAAATGAAACTTCAGTTACTGGTTTATCAAGTTTAACGTTTCTAAAGTATTCATTGTTCTTATAAATTGAAAACTCTTGGAATTCATCAGAAGTTGCAACTTCAAATGTATGGTAATCAGTAAATCTTGCAAAATGAATGATGTCTGATTTTTCCATTTCTTGGTTATCAAAAACATCATTGAGCCCATCTTTTAGATATACGTGATAAATACCAAACTTATCGTGTTTCAATCTTTTAAATCTAATGACACGATCAGCTCCATCCTTGTAATTCCACGAACCCTTAGATTTAATAATTAAACCTAAATTGTTATGTTTTACAAGCATTGACCAAGTAGATAAAGGAAGGTTTGCGAAAACACCATATTCATCTCT
>CALCCZ010000168.1 GCA_937900075.1 uncultured Lentisphaeria bacterium | reverse complement strand
ATTTACGTCAGGCGGCGCTTTGCGGGCTTTCAGAGTGTACAGCAACACTCTCGGTATAATCGACCTCGGCAAATTGGATTTGTCAAAAATTGAATTCGAACCCACACACATGAAATCCATCGATATGCGTGTGAACAGCACGAAACGGGAGTTCTTCTCGAAAGACAAAACCCGCCCGTTAGTCTGGAGAAATCTCTTCTTCCCCGCTGAAATCCTGAATGCATTCAATGCCAGAATCAAAACTCTTGAAACTTACGCAGCCCTCTTCGCTCGCAATATGAAACGCGTTAAAAAAGCCCTGGATATTGCCGCTCAGAAGGGTTTCGACCAGCAAACCTGTTCTTTCCTGCGTATTCTGGAAGGCCTTCCGGCGGAAGAAAAACCCGCTTTTTCCATTTCCACAAGTCAGCCATGTCAGCAAGGGGAACGTGTTTTCGCAGACCTTGCCCGCGATATGGGCTTCGAAGACCGTTTCTTCTCTCTGCATACACCCATTAACAAGGACAGTTCATACGCAGTGGAACAGGTTGCCGAGGGCTTGGAAGAAGCAATCAGCAAAATGGAATACGCTTTCGGGGAAAAACTTGACCCCGCACGGTTGAGAAATGTTTGCGAACTTTCCAATCAGGCTGCCGAATATTCTCAGAAATGCAACGATTTGCGTTTTTCCTCACCCCCGCTCGTCCGTTGTACCGATGCTCTTTACAATGCAGTTCTGTTCAGCCAGCTGTGGGGGTGCCAGAGTCTGGTGGATATGCAGAAAACCATGTATGAAGAACTTCAAATCAAAAAAGAATGGGCGGAAAAACGCTACTCCATTCAGGATACCCATCGTCTGATGTGGCTCCATTTGCCCCCGTTCTATGATACAAAACATTTGAATTTCATAGAAAACACCTGCAACGCGCCTGTCGTTTTTGAGGAAATCAACTATATCGGTTGGGAACCGCTGAATCCTATGGACCCCATCCGTTCTCTGGCCAAGAAACTGCTTGCAACCGGCTTGCTCGATCCAAAATTACGTATCAAATACATCGTGGATTGTGTCAAAAAAGGGAAACTCACCGGTTGTATCCTCTATACACACGGATTCGGCAGATGCAGTCTCGCAGACCGTCCGTTTGCAAAAATGCTTCGCGAAACCCTGGAGAAAATCGGTATTCCGCTTCTTGCTTTGGAAGGCGACTGCGTAGATGCATCCATTGACCCGTGTTCCACGGTCACAAAAATCGCTTCCTTTGTAGAGGCTCTGAACCTCAAACGTTTCGGAAATCTTTTCGGAAGTCTCTTGAAAGCCTGACTTGTTCCACCCGTCAAAACAATCTGTCGGCATATCCGGTCCTGATTTCTCCGGATATGCCGTTTTTTCTGTCCGCGGGAAAAATTTCGGTTTTTCACCGTTTCACTTTCTACGGATAGAATTACCCCCTCCCGATTCCGTAAAGTTTAAGATATTTCTGCGGTTTTTCGCTTGAAGGTCTTGTTTTTCCTTGCAATATAAGGTATATTGTAGAAAAATTCAACAACAACGTATGAAAGGCCGTTAGGAGCTTATGATTGCACAACTTAAAGGTCAGCTTGTAAAAGCCAGTTTGACCGAAATCATTGTAGATGTCAATGGAATCGGATACCGTGTGGCTATTCCAATGTGCACTTACGATGTTTTGCCGCGTCCGGGTGAGCCAGTTACTCTGCTGACTCATTTTCACGTCACGGAAAACGACATGGCACTGTATGGATTCGCCACAGAACGCGAAAAAACCATTTTTGAACTGTTGATTACCGTCAGCGGGATCGGTCCGAAAACCGCCCTGAACATTCTCAGCAGCATGAATATTCCTTCCTTCTGTCAGGCTTTGCTGCAAGGCGATGTGAAAACATTGAAACGTCTGAACGGCATTGGTCCGAAATCAGCAGAACGGATGATTGTGGAATTGCGGGATAAAATTGAAAAAATCGCTCCCGAAATGGCATTCTCTCCTGCAAAAACCGCAGGCACTGAAGCCGGACTTCAGGAAATGGAAGATGCTCTGCTGGCTTTGGAACAACTTGGTTTCCAGAAAGAAAAAATCCGGAAATCCGTTCAGGAAATTGTCGCAAAACTTCCTGAAAATCAGAGAAGTGTTGAAAATATTGTCCGCAAATCCCTGCAGGCGCTTAACCGTTGAGGTCACAATATGAATTATGCCATACCTCCGGCTCATACACTGGAAGAACACCGCGAATACCTGTATGAAATCGTCAAACTCAAATTGTTCTACCTGCATTTGAGTCTCACGGAAATACATCCCGAAGAATCATTCTCGCAGGCAATCCGAAATCGTGTGGATATCTATCGAAAAACCGATGCAAATCCCCTCCTCCATACCCCCAACAAGCTCTTCTTCGATGCCCCGGCATGGATGAATATGGAAAGTGCAGCCGAAGAAATTTTCAAACAGTACTCCGCCGATACCGACAGCGACCGTGCAATGTTTGAACAGAAGGCTTTTGAAGTCTTCCGACCCTCTCTGGATGCACGTTGCCGGCGTGACTGGTTGGATGACAGTGTCCTTGCCAACTACCAGTGCGGCAGTCTGAAACATGACCCCGTTTTAAAAGGTGAAACTTTGAATTTCCATATCGCCAATGCGGTCCGCCCGAATTCTATTTTTGATGATCCCTTGTACATGCCGCGCTGCTTCCGGGCTCTGCTGCGTGTCGCAAAAGAAAAATTTCATGCCAAGTACATCTATACCGGCACATGGCTCAATTCATGCGAAAAATGGTTAGCTCTCTTCCCTCCGGTCTGGCGCGAACACATTGAAAATGAAAATCACAATGTCGGATGGCACTACGGATTCTGGGGGCAATTCATTAATGCCAAAGGAACTTATGCAAAAAAAACAGGCGATTATCTGCGCGAACATAAAGCCTTCCGTTATTGGCCGAAAGGGTCCTACATTCTTGTAGACGAAATGAACGAACATATTTCAAAAATATTGGATAAAAATTCACAATCTTCTGAAAAATAAATGTTGAAAGGATTTTAACATGAGAAAATATCTTCTCTCCAGCGGAACTCTCGGACGCTACTACAATCAGGCAATGGAAGAAGCCATTCGCCGGCATCATTTCAATACTTTCGAGTTCTCCGCCCCGCTCATCGAAGACAACTCCCCCAAAGGACTGGAAAATATTGAACGCTGCAAACACATGCTCGCGGACGGCGCCATGTTCATCGGTTCCAATCATATCCCTTTCGGAACGCCATACGACCCGTCCGCAGCAGATGAATCCGACCGGAAACGCAATGTCGAAGCCATCAAAACCATCGTCATGAAATGCGTGGACGGAGGCTTCGGAAGTCCGCACTACACATTGCACGGCAGCATGGAACCGTTGCGCGATGATGAACGCGCATACCGGATTTCCCAGTCTCGGAAATCCATTGCCGAACTGGCGCCGTTCTTCGCCGGACTCAAGGCAAATGTGAACATTGAAAATCTCCCGCGTACCTGTGGCGGAAACTGCGTAGAAGAAATTCAGGAAATGGTTCGGGATCAGGCAGATAACGTCGGAATCACTTTCGATGTCAACCATTGGATGGCTCGTGCAGAACAACTGCCGGACATGATTCGCGCCCTCGCCCCGCGTATCCGATCCTTCCATCTCTCCGACTACGATGGCGTGGATGAACAGCATTGGGGTATTCCTCATCGCGGCGTTATCGAATGGCATGGCGTCAT
>CALCCZ010000167.1 GCA_937900075.1 uncultured Lentisphaeria bacterium | reverse complement strand
TACTTCTCCTCATCGCCGGAACCATCCTGCTTATCCTTGGGAAACGTGTTCTGACAGCAGTCACCTTTATCCTGATGGTGGCGCAGATGCTTGCCTTCGTGTTCATCGGAAACATCCATCTGATTACTGCTGTCACAGGAATCTTTTCTCTTATCTTTGCTTTAATTCTGCTGACCTCGAAGAGCCCGCAGAAGTATGCATTTGCTGCGGTAAATGCTCTCTTCGGGGCAGCTTTTATCTCGTACCTTTTCAGTGATGTCGTCTGTGGTATTATTGTGGGTATTGCCTCTGTGTTTCTTATCTGGCTTTCTCTTGTCTGCAGCACCGGAAAACTGCAGCGCTCCGTCGCAAAACATCTGACAGAAGACGGTGATATGACCTTTAGCCGGTGCGGGGCTGTAATTGGTTTTCTGCTGGCAGGAGAGATTACAGTAATTGAGCTTGTCTATGATTATTTCATGGATGCAGCTATTTACGCCACGGACGCGTTTTTAGCCTTCGGAACAGTTAATGCTCTCCTGACTGCTTTTGTGGGAGCCATGCTTCTTTTCATCGGAAAGCGGCAGATGACAGCGGTGTTTTTCTTCGGGATTTCTGTTGCCATGTTCTTTGAGCTGTTCTGCGACGGTGCGTTTCTGTACATGCCGGTGATATTCGAACTGGTGTTTGGTCTTCTGGTTATTTTACGCGGGGCATCTCTTATCCTCCCGACTGCTGTGCTGTTCGGTGATGCATTCGCAATACTGCTGTACATCCAGAGTGAAACTATACCTGAGGTACAGACAGCGATGCTTCTTATAACACTCGGGTGTGCGGCAGTTTCGCTTTATCTGGCGTTTGCGGTGTTTTCGGAAAAGCCGAAGCTTCCGGTGTTTTAAGGGCTGTAAAGAGCAGGGGTTTGAAGCTAAAGCCTCCTCTCCTTTTCAAAGTACATCCAGAACATTACATCCAAAACATACGAACGTTCGGCATTATATTTTTCTGCAAGGGAATCATTGTTTTTTGCAAGGTTATAAGCAAAGAATGCAGTATTTTTAGCATGTTTCCAGAGATTTTTCTGCTCATTGAGACAGAAAATTTCAAAATCATGAACGAGATCGCATCCGGTCATTCGTGTAGCGAAAAGATACAGCCGATCATCGGCGGGACAAATTCCGAATGCGGGAGGCACGTAGATATATTTTCCGCTCAAGTCTTCCGCCATTGTTATAACATCGCTCCATGTTTCGCCGTTATCGCAACTGATCCGTCCGCGAATGACCGATTTATCCGCCATTTCGTGTACGGGACAATTATACCATGCGGCATACAATTTTTCATGATAGGAGATAATCATGCAGTCATGGAGAAATTTATAAGTGTCATCCGGGCGTTGAATTATCTGCGCCCGGGTGTTGGAGTTCATGGAGATATCATTGACATTGAGCGGAGATTTTCCGGTCCAGAGGTTTCTGAAACAGTTCATGATTTTTTGCTTTTGCGTCTGAAAAAAGGTTAATGTCTCAATTCTGCCGGATTTTGTTTATACTTGCAAGGTCCACAGGAACTCAGCGTTTGTACTGATTTTTTTCAGCTTTGTTACTAAGAGTTCCATTGCCTCTACCATGGGAACGCCGTTCATAGCCTTACGCAAAGTCCACATTCTTTGCAGTTCATCGGGGTGGAGGAGGAGTTCTTCTTTTCTGGTCCCGCTGGCTTCGATGTTGATAGCGGGGTAGATTCGTTTATCTACAAGGCTTCTGTCAAGATGGAGTTCCATATTTCCAGTTCCTTTGAATTCTTCAAAGATAACTTCGTCCATTTTGCTTCCGGTATCAATTAAAGCGGTAGCGATAATCGTGAGACTTCCATGTCCCTGGATATTTCTTGCAGCGCCGAAGAAGCGTTTTGGTTTATGGAGAGCATTTGCATCGACACCGCCGGAGAGTATTTTTCCGCTGTGCGGCTGCAAGGTATTGTATGCTCTGGCGAGACGGGTAATGGAATCGAGAAGAATGACAACGTCTTTTTTGTATTCCACCATACGTTTTGCTTTTTCGATGACCATTTCAGCGATCTGTACATGGCGTTCGGGAGGTTCATCGAAAGTAGAACTGACGACTTCCGCATTGGAACTGACGCATCGCTTCATGTCGGTAACTTCTTCGGGGCGTTCGTCAATCAGGAGAATAATCAGAGTGACATCGGGATTGTTTTTGATGATGGAGTTTGCCATTTTCTGCATCAGGACAGTTTTTCCGGTTCTCGGGGGAGCGACGATCAGGCCGCGCTGTCCCATACCGATAGGCGTAACCAAATCCACGACGCGTGTTGAGATTTCATCGGGGGTTGTTTCGAGAATCAGGCGTTTTGTGGGGAAGTCCGGAGTAAGGTTGGAGAAGGGAATGACCTTGCAACGTTTTTCCGTTGGTTCGTTATTGATGGAATCCACACGATACATGGCGAAGAAACGTTCTTTGTCGCGTGGAGTACGGATTTGACCCGTGATGAAATCGCCGGTTTTGACAGCGAAACGCCGGATTTGCTGAGGTGAGAGGTAGATGTCTTCAGAAGATGGCATGTAGCTGTATTCAGCGGAGCGGAGGAATCCATAACCGCCATCGGGCATAACCTCGAGATATCCGCTTCCATACATGACGCCGTGTTTTGCGGCATTTGCGCGAAGGATTTCGAAGACGAGTTTTGATTTTTCAAGTGCGCCGACGCCTTCAATACCGAGTTCATTGGCGAGACTCATGAGGTCTTCCATGGATTTTGCCTGCAAATCAGCGATGTTCAAGCTGGGCATATCATGGCGTGCGGATGCGGCATCCTGGTCTGTCGGTGCAGGCATACCGGGAATGGAGAGGTTCTGATCATTTTTCTGGTGCCGGAGAAATTCGGCGTAAACCTGTTCCTCATAGTTGCGGATATTGTTTATTCGTGAGTTATTGGACCAAGGAGCATTTCCGTTTTGTCCATTATTTCCGCGCTGGTTGTTGTTTCTCTGGTTATTGTTGTTTCCGCGCTGGTTATTGTTGTTGCGCTGGTTCCCGCCATGCTGATTGCCGCTGTTCTGACGGAACATCTGCTGCTGCTGTCGGTAAAGCTGTTGACGCTGTTGAAAATCCGGGGCGTTGTATTCACGCAATTCCTGCTCTTCTTTTTCCTCTTCTGTGAGGATTGGCGGCGGTGCTACGACAGCCTGTTCGGGTTCCGGCGGGGGAGTATAGGTGTCTTTTTCGGCATCTTCGGGCAATCCCTCGGGTCGGACAGACATACTGGTGTCATCGGTAGCGACAACGATTCGGTCTGGCTGAATTGTTTGTTCGAAGGGGACTTCCTGAGAAAAGGACTCGACAAAATCGTCTGATTTTTCCGATTGTGCCGGAATGGTGTTGTCGGAAACAGTGGCTTCGGGTTCTTCTTGATTGAGTGGCACCGGATTACTGCGGTGTTTACTGTTCAGGGAGACTGTATGAACCGTTTTCACATTTTCCATTGAAGCTGGAACGGTTTCCTGATTTTCGGATATTTCAGTGGAAATAAGTTCTTGCAGGACTGGAGATTCCGCAGGTGTGGCGGCGGTATTTTTTTTAGGGCGACCGCGTTTTTTCAGAGGAGCAGGGGGTTCTTGTGCGGGAGAGGACTGGGAAATGTTGTCAGGTAACTGATTTTCTTCCATTTTCGTTCGACCTTATTTGGTGAGTTGATATAAATTTAGTACAGTAATTATTTGTTGAATTTTTACATTTTAAAATAGATAAAATTTGCTCATGTTTATCATAATCTGTTAAGCGAGATAAAAAAATGCCACAAGGCTCCT
>CALCCZ010000166.1 GCA_937900075.1 uncultured Lentisphaeria bacterium | reverse complement strand
AGACAGATTACAAAAAGGGGATATTTGCGAAATTTTATCCAAAAAAGAAAAAAAAGGCTTGACTTTTTCTTTTTAATGCATTATCATAAATTTTTGAAACAATTTCAGTCGATCCCCCGAACGGAAAGGTATCCGCTATAATGAGTAGAAAAATATTGTCGTTTCTGATCACAGCATGTCTGTGTTTTGTATTCGCTTTTGCAGTTCAGGCAGCCCCGCAGAAAAGAGAACCGCTGCAAAATCATGACCCGTTAGTGGACTATTCCACCTGGACGGTTGAAAAAGGAAAATTGAAAGACAAAACGGGAAATGCTTTTATTACCCCCGGCGCAACTTTCCAGGAATGTGAAGGACCACTGGGCCCGAACGGCATCAAGGGGTTCTATTTTGACGGGTTAAAGACAAGTGTAAGTATTTTGGATGCAACAAAAATCAATAAAAACTTTGACGGATTCGACTACTCGATTTCCTTCTGGTTCCGTTTGGATGAGTTTCAAAATGTCCGTGCGGATGCAAAACTCTCCGGCAACAGTCTCGGTTTCAATTTCAATTTCAGTAATGCGGAAGGCTTTAATTTCCGCATAGGCGGCTATGGCGGCGGCGGGTTCAACACGTGGTCCTCCATGAACGGCGGCAGATGGAATCTTTTTGCAGCTATTTATTCCGTGCAGCAGCGTGTGCTGAAAGTCTATATCAACGGGCGTCTGGTTGCCAATCAGGATGGCTGGGGCAAATTTTATCCGTTGAACATGGACAAAAGCGGCAAATACCGTTTCGGTTCTTTCAAAGGCGCCATCGCGGGATTGAAAATGTGGGATAAACCGGTTGCTCCGGAACAGTTTCTGAATATTCCATACTCCAAAGCTATGAGAGATGAACTGCATGAAAAAATCGATAAAATACTTAAAGATACGGACCATGCGCCCGGCGCAAAAATGATTACCGATGTACTGAATGAGGAAATCGCGGAAGCGGAAAAGAACGCCGACATTCCGCTTGAAAAGTTCAATCGTCTGCTGGACCGGATCCGTCGCGGTGCGCGTCTGGTCAAGGCTATCAACGAGTTGAAAAAGACGAATTTCCGCAATTCACCGTTCGCTTTCATGCAGGTACGTTCCATCAGCGGGGAGCAGCGCAATCCTCTGAACTATCCCCAGGATGCGGTATATACCGATGTTTGTACGGAAATTCTGGCAAAAGATGAATATACCTCCGTTTCGTTCATGATTTTTCCGTATCACGATATAGAAAAGTTGGAATTTGAAATCAGTGATCTGAAAGGAGAAAACGGCGGTATCATACCGAAGTCCGAAATAGAGATGAAGTACGTCCAGTGCTGGTTCCAACCGGGCTGGAACAGTTATTTCAACGGACACGGCTCTTATAATCCGGGCTTGCTGCTGAACGATCCGACCCTGCTGAAAATTGATGAACAGACTACCGTAAATTATTTGAGAATTGATTATCCGGACGGACCGAAATACTGCGATATCACCATTCCCGGAAGTGTTCTGAAACATCCGGGCTTCAACTGGATGTTTGAACCGGTCAAGGATGCCGATACCCTCCAGCCTATCCCCTGTAAATTCGGTAAGAACTGCCAGATGTGGATGGATATTCATGCGCCCAAAGATTCCAAAGCGGGAATCTACCGCGGAACCGTCAAAATCAAGGCGGACGGGAAGAATGCCGGCTCTTTCACCCTGGCACTCCGGGTTCTTCCGTTCGAACTTCCCCTGCCGATGACGCAGTTCGACCCGAAGAAACCGTTTACTCAGCATCTCTGCAGTGGCTACTCTATCGGCTCGCTCAGTGCCGGTTTGAAAGATCCGGACCATGCCCGTGATCTGGTCTGGCGCCATATTATCAATCAGAAAAAACACAGTATGTTCATGCAGCCGTTCAGTTTGAACATCGACAGGACGGATGAATTTCTGGAAACGCTGGAAATGCAGCGCAAAGCCGGGTTGCGCATACAGATTATCAATGGTCCCGGCGCTATTCCGAATGTTAAGGACGAAGGAGTGCCGCTGTATGTTTCCGCGACACCGGAACGCTGTGCAAAAGATTATGCCCAGTGGACCGAAAATCTGGATAAATACGAAAAGTTCCTGGATGAACACCTTGGACGCCATGACTTGCTGTATTTCCAGTCGGTGGACGAAGCTCAGGATGCCGGCACATTCCGCTTCATGATGGGGCATAAACAAGCCGCCATGCGCCATAGTTTCAAGACCATGACGACGGGATGGGAAGAAAATTACCAGAATGACACGTGCTGCGAGGTTTACCATACTACAGCAGCCCATGTGGATTGGCGCAATGCCCGGAAATGGCACTATATCAAGGGGGAAATCACTTCGTATGCGGCACCGTTCATCGGGCCAGACAATCCGGAACTCATGCGCCGTACGCATGGACTGGAAATGTATAAAAACGACTATGACGGCTGGTGGGAACTTGCCTACGACAGCGGCAGATATCATACCTGGGACCATCGTTTCGGTTATGATACCACATACCGGCCGTTCCGTTTTGTCGTTGATGTCCCCACGGGTCCCATTATCAATACCATCGCATTCTGCGGAATGCGCGAAGGACAGGACGATGTCCGATATGCAACTCTGATGGATTCCCTTATCAACGAATGTATCGAATCCGGTGACCCGAAAAAGATGATTCCCGCACGCAAGGCAAGGATGTGGTTCCGCGGTCTGCCACTGAAATATCCGGGCGACCTCTATACGATCCGTGCAGGCATGACCCATCACATTATTGAGTTGATGAAACTCTTGGGAAAACCGTTGAAATAAGGAATACTGATTAGTATTCGTTTTACTGACGGATTGCCAAAATATAGGATATTTGTGAATCATATCCTGTAAAAAACGTATGATTTCATATATTCTCAATTTGACAATTTGAAAATGGTATGATATATTGAAATTTTCTCAATACAAAGTCAACAGAAAGAACTATTATGAACGCAATTTATGATGGATTGATGTATCTTACAGGATGGCCGCTTGCCATCGTTCTGATTGCAGGCGGATTGTATTTCACGGTTCGGACCGGATTTCTTCAACTGAATATGTTCCGCGAATCGATTCGTGTTGTTTTTGAAAAGCCACAGGTATCCGGGCATATTTCCTCATTCGGAGCACTGATGATTTCGACAGCATCACGCGTGGGGACCGGCAACATCATCGGGGTTTCCACGGCACTCTGTATTGGCGGCACGGGGAGCGTATTCTGGATGTGGATTACAGCGCTGATCGGCGGAGCCTCAGCCTTTGTGGAATCAACGCTTGCCCAGATTTATAAGCGCAAAAATCCGAATGGGACCAGCTACGGTGGTCCATCGTTCTACATTGAAGCGGCGTGTCACAGCAAATTTCTGGCGATTATTTTTGCACTGGCATTGATTTTTACCTACGGTGTCGGTTACAATATGCTCGCCACCTACAATCTGCAGAGTTCCTTCCAGTGTTTTAACTTTTATCAGGAAAACTGTCACTGGATCACCTGGTTTTTCGGTGCTGTCGTTGCAGTCTGCTTTCTGTTGACAATCATAGGCGGCGGTTCACGAATCGCCAAGATCAACGGTATCATGGTTCCTTTGATGGGAGTCCTTTACATTGTCATGACGATAGTCGCATTATGCTTCAACTTCCGGAACATCCCGGAAATGTTTGTGGATATCTTCCGCAGTGCTTTCGATTTCAAGGCGATTTTCGGCGGATTAGCCGGGTCAGTGCTGATCATGGGCATGAAGCGCGGTCTCTACTCCAATGAAGCAGGTATTGGTTCCGCACCTAATGCGGCTGCGGCGGCCGCCGTCTCACACCCCGTCAAGCAGGGACTGGTCCAGATGCTTTCAGTTTTCATCGACACCAATCTGCTCTGCACAGCTACGGCATTAATGTGTCTCTCATCCGGAGTTACGCCAACAGAGGAATTAGCTGGGGCCCCCTTTGTTCAACAGGCTCTTCAAGAAACATTCGGGATGCTCGGGCCGATGTTCATTGTTCTGGCAATGGTACTTTTCGCCTTTACAACCTTGCTCGGCAATTTCTATTATGTGGAAAGTAACTCTGCTTATATTTTCGGTCGCCAGCCGGGTAAAATTTCATTGCTGATCATCCGGATTACCGGTGCTGTGCTGATTTTCTTCGGCGCCAGTCTGAAGATTGATGTTGCCTGGGGTATTGCGGACATTGCACAGTGCATTCTCGCATTCATCAACATTCCCGTGTGCATTGTAATCGGCGGAGCCGCCTATCAAGCACTGAAGCACTACAGGGAACAGCTCAAATCCGGCGTAGATCCGGTTTTCCGTGCCTCGGAAATCAACCTCAGGCATCCCACGGATTTCTGGCGCGACTGATTACCCGCCATGCAAACGCTTGCTTGCAGAGAAGCGGAATATCAACGTTTGCATTCGGGTAATATAAAACATGCGGGACTGGATATGTTCTTGTCCATTTCCCTTGACAAAATCAAAAAATACGGGATATCCGTGAAATGATATTGAAAAAACTCAGAAAAGAACTTGACTTTTCCGAAAACGGGAGTATATTTCTTTTTTGCATAATATTGAAAACAAAATAATATCAACAACTATAATTGGAGTGGAAAGATGTCAAAACATCCGAGCTTGAAAGGCGCAAGCCAGATCCGCAAGCAGAGAAACGTATTGAAACGTTTCGAACGTATCAACCAGCTGAAAGCTGAAGGCCGTTGGAAAGAAGGTCAGAAAGTACTGAGCGCTCTTCCGAAGACGAAACCGGAAGCGTAAGGATTTGGTTTTGTGGAAAACAGGACGTCTGCGGAATAGCGGCGTCCTTTTTTATTTTCTCCCATACAGTTGACTTTACCCTTTTTCAGGATATCATAAACATGGCTAAAAATACCGTTTTACAAAAAATACTCGAAAAACACCTTGTCTCCGGCTCGCCGGTTCCGGGTACTCCGGTTTCCATCAAAATTGATCAGACTCTGACTCAGGATGCTACCGGCACGATGGCATATCTGGAACTCGAAGCCATGGGCATCAGCAAGGTCAAAACGGAATTATCCGTATCCTACGTGGATCACAACATGATGCAGAACGGACCGGAAAACCGCAATGACCACCTCTATCTGCAGTCAGTAGCAGCCGGCAAAGGAATCGTTTTTTCCCGTCCCGGAAACGGTATTTGTCATCAGGTTCATCTGGAACGGTTCGGCATTCCCGGTAAAACACTTCTGGGATCCGACTCCCATACACCGACTGGCGGCGGAATCGGCATGATTGCCATCGGGGCTGGTGGACTGGACGTGGCGCTTGCCATGGGCGGCCAGGCATTCCGTCTTTCCTATCCCAAAGTCATCGGCATCAAACTGACCGGGAAATTAAAACCGTTTGTTGCGGCAAAAGATATTATTTTGAAAGTGCTTTCCATCCTCACGACAAAGGGAAATGTGGGCTGTGCCGCTGAATATTTCGGAGAAGGCGTTGCCTCCCTTACCGTCCCGCAGCGTGCCACCATCACCAATATGGGCGCAGAACTCGGCGTAACCTGCAGTATCTTCCCGTCCGATGAAATGACAAAAAGTTTTCTCACGGCCCAAGGCCGCGGCAGTGACTGGACAGAAATTATTGCCGGACCGGATGCCGAATACGACCGAGTCATAGAAATCAATCTTTCGGAATTGGAACCCATGGCTGCCTGCCCGTCCAGTCCTGACAACATCCGTACGATTTCCTCTTTAGCAGGAATGAAAGTCGGTCAGGTCATTATCGGGAGTTGTACCAACAGTTCATTCCGCGACTTGTCTGTTGTGGCGGCGATGCTGAAAGGCAAACGGGTTCATCCGGATGTCACACTGGCAATTGCACCCGGCAGCCGCCAGGTTTTAGAGATGCTTGCCCGTTCCGGAGCGTTAGCTGACATCATTGCGGCCGGCACCCGGATTCTGGAATGCGGCTGCGGGCCCTGCATTGGACAGGGGCAAAGTCCGGCGAACGGCACAGTTACGTTCCGTACCTTCAACCGGAATTTTCCCGGCCGAACCGGGACGAAAGGCGATGAATCCTATTTAGTCAGTCCTGAAACGGCAGCTGCGGCGGCATTGACAGGGATCGCGACCGACCCTCGTACATTAGGGTTTGCATACCCCGATTTTCAGGAACCGGAAAAATTCCTTGCCGATGACTCCATGACCATCCGTCCGCCTCAAGACGGCACGGGTGTAGAAATCATCCGCAAACCCACAATCGGTCAGCCGCCCAGCAATACGCCTCTGCCGGAACGCCTGAACGGCGTTGTTGTTATCAAGACAGGTGATAAAACCAGTACAGACGACATTATGCCCGCCGGGATTCATCTGAAACACCGCAGCAATATTCCCGAATATGCAAAAGTTGTTTTTGAACGCTTCAATGAAGCGGGAAAACCCACGTTTGCCCAGCGTGCGGCAGCCGTCCGCGATTCCGGGAAACACGGAGTGATTATCGGACGTGACAGCTACGGACAGGGGTCCAGCCGCGAACATGCAGCTATTTGCCCCATGTATCTGGGTGTCAAAGCCGTTATTGCTATCGCAATTGAGCGAATCCACGCCGCAAATCTCATTAATTTCGGCATTATTCCGTTCTTCTTCGATGTTCCTGCCGACTACGACAAAATCGAACCGGATGACAGTATCACCATTGAAAATCTGCGGGATGCTGTCCTGACAGGACGTGCCGTTGCGACAGTAACCGGCGCCAATGGCAATACAACGGAAATCCCGATCCATGCAAACCTGACCGATGAAGATAAAAAGATTATTCTTGCCGGCGGTCGTCTGAACGTAAAGTAACATTCCGTTTCTTATGAAGCGCACGCTGTTTTTTTCCCTGGTCTGGATTCTTCTTTTCTGTGGCAGTGCCTGCAGAAAAGATTCAGACTTGTCCGGGCAAAACAGCGCAGCAAAAAAAGTTGTCACACTTGCTCCCGCCATTACGGAAATCGCCTTTACCCTCGGATGCGGGGATTCGGTTATCGCCCGTACAGATGCCTGTGATTATCCGGAAGCCGTAAAAAAACTGCCGGTTGCGGGCCATTTCGGCGACCCGGATGCGGAGCGTATTCTGAGTTTGAAACCGGATTTACTGCTTGCTAATACGCTGATTAATCCCCGGATAAAAGATCTGTTCACGAATGCGGGAATCCGTGTAATCGTCAAGCCTTGCGAAACCGTTGAGGATTATCTTGCCTGGCTGGATATTTTTGCCGCAGAACTGAATGTGGAAGCCGCTGTAAAAAAAGAAAAAACAAGAGTACAGAAACATTTGGAATATTTCCATGCTCTGCCCAATACCGGGAAATCCGCTATTGTGCTGCTGTGGGATACCCCGTTAATCGCTGCCGGCTCCGGGACCTTGCCGGATACAGCGCTGCGTCTTGCCGGAATCAAAAATGCCGCAGAAAAGGAAAAAGGATATTTCAAATGTTCCCGCGAATTTTTCATGACTTCAAATTTCGATGTCATTGTTCTGGCGATGAAAAAACCATTACCGGACGATTTGCGCAACGGAAGAAAAGTCTATTCCGGATTCTCTCCGGATACGCTTTTACGGCCCGGTCCGCGCTTTCTGGAAACCGGGGTCCGCGAATTGCGTGATTTTTTTGAAAAGCTGAATGAATCGGCCGCCGGGGATAAGAGGGAACCATGAAAAGAATCACGGACCTTCTATTGCCTTTTTTATGCTGCTGTATTCTTTTATTCCTCGGAATTTGTGCGGGAGCGGTCTGGATTTCACCCGCTGAGGTATTCCGCGATGATACCTTCCGTCTTATCGTTGAAATGCGTTTCTTCCGTATGCTTGCCGCCTTCACTGCGGGCGGCTCTCTGGCTCTTTCCGGACTTCTGTTCCAGACGGTTCTGAGAAATCCCCTGGCGGAACCGTTCACGTTAGGACTCAGCGGAGGTGCGGCGGTAGGAGCAGCGCTGGCATTTCTTACCGGTGCGGCAGCGTTTAGTACTTATACGATAAGCCTTTTTGCGTTTTGCGGAGCGATTGTCATTCTGGGCCTGGTACTGATAATTTCCAAAGGCGGTACGCAAGGTGCTGAAAGTCTGCTGTTATCCGGGGTCATTTCCGGGACCATTACTTCCGGTATTCTGATGTATCTGATTTCCGATTTTCAAAATGAGGAACTGGCGGGTATCACCTGGTGGCTGCTGGGGGATCTGCAAAGTGTTTCCAGAGAAATTCTTACAGGAAATCTTTGTCTTCTGGCATGTTCCGCTGTTGCAGCATACGCTTTTGCCAATGATTTGGATGCTCTGTCCATCGGTTCGAACGAAGCATGGGACCTGGGCGTCCATACAAAGTTTCTTACCACGGCTGTGACTGTTGTAGCCTCCCTGCTTGCAGCCGCAACGGTCGCCTTGTGCGGAATTGTGGGATTCTGCGGATTAGTGATTCCTCATGCCGTCAAGAAGATTTTCGGTGTACGCCACCGGCGTTCTCTGCCCAATGCCGTCTTTTACGGCGGCGGATTTCTGATGTGCTGCGATATTCTCTCCCGTTTGGGACAATACCGCGAAATACCGATCGGGGTCATTACCGCCCTGATCGGCGGACCGCTTTTTCTCTATCTGTTGAACCGGAAAGGGAAAAAACATGTCCATTGAAATTGAAAATCTCCATTTTTCGTACCCGAACAGCACGGAACTGTTCCCGGATGGACTTACTTTCCAGATCCGCAGAAATTGTCTAACCGTACTTCTCGGACCGAACGGCTGCGGAAAAAGTACTCTGCTGAAACTGGTCTGCGGAATAGAAAAACCGATTTCCGGAAATTTGCAGATAGACGGCAATGACCTGTCAGAAATTCCCGGGCGCATACGCGCTCAAAAAGTGGCAACCGTTTTTCAAAATCAGGAATATCTCCCCGCTTTTTCCGTATTCGAAATGACAATGTTGGGACGGAACCCCTATCTGTCACGGTTCGGACAAGTATCCGGAGAGGACCAAGACGCCGTCACGGACGCACTGAAAAAGATGGATTTACTCCATCTTGCAGATAGATCCGTTACATCGTTATCCGGCGGAGAACGGCAGCGGGTTGCCATTGCAGCCGCACTTGCACGGAAAAGTGATTATCTCCTTCTGGATGAACCGACCTCCGCAGCGGATCCCGCACACCGGATTTCCATACTCAGAACGCTGCATTCGCTGCACAAGGGAATTCTGCTGATAACGCACGACATAACGGCGGTAAAACAATTTTCCGATTCTATTCTGATGCTGAAAAACGGAAAAATTATTGCCGATGGTCTTCCTGCGGACGTTCTGAATAAAGAAAATATCCGCCGTCTCTATGGCGAAGATGCCGTTATGCTGCTTTAATTGCATAATCGGGCAGTGGATAATGAAATGGAAAATGCCGTGAAATATTCGTGTTCGCTCAAATAGGATGGAAAAATGATCTGATGCAAACGTTATGCACGGAGGAAGCCGCTTTGCGGCGCATCTCCGTGCATAACGTTTGCACCAGG
>CALCCZ010000165.1 GCA_937900075.1 uncultured Lentisphaeria bacterium | reverse complement strand
CCATCTGCCCGGCGGACTGTTCGATTCCTGCAATTTTCTGCTGGGTACTGTTTGCGTCATACCGCTCATTTATCGACTGATTCCATCTGTCGGCGGTGCTGAATACTGAATCAGGGTCATAATACGACTTCGCAGTATTATAAAACCAGTCAGAAACCTTGTTTGGTGCAAGTCCTCCGAGGGAGGTAAGCGCTCCGCCTGCCTGATATGCAGTACTGCCGAGATACCGTGCAGCATCGGAAATACCTCCCGCAACACCCGCACCAATGTTTTCCAGGCCGTACATAAAGGAATCACCGGCAGACATAAACGGCTTCTTGGAATCAGGAGCCGGTTCGGGTGAAACGACATTTCTGGAATGGAACTTTGCAGTTGCGGCAGAGGGAGCGTGCTGCACAGGGGAAACGCCGAACGTGCCGGACAGGCCGCCGTGCCGCTGCTGGGAACCGATTCCGGATTCCCTTTCCAGCCGGTCGAGCGCCATGGAACGGGCGATAGCGTCCGGGTCTGTGCGGGAATTGGCGGACGTATTCCCCATGATGTTCTGGCGGCGGGATGCCATCTCATTTTCATGCGCGGCCCTGCGCTGGGCAAGGCCGCGGTAAAGGTTCGTGTTTCGTTCATGGTCTGTTTTGCGCTGCCGGTTCTCACGGATCAGACGCTGTTCCTCTTCCAGTCTGCGCAGATTATCGACCGTCTGGTTGTTGATCGTGATCCGCGCATTCTCCTCATGAACCATGGAATTGAGCGCCGCTTCACGCGCATTGAGAACCGCGTTGGCGTTGCTTCTGCTCTGAAGCTGGATTGCGTTATTAAGGAGTTCTCTTCTGGATGCCATACTGTGCCTCCTTATGTGGCGTAGTAGCTGACGTAATTCTGACCGTTGCGCTTTGTGATGACTTCTTTTATCGCACCGGTATACACGAGCTGGTCGATTTCAGGAGGAGACAGCCACCCCCAGCCTTCAACGTAGATAGTGTCCTTGCTGTCCTTCGGGGTCTCTCCGAAGTTCACGTCGGCTCTCTGCGTGATATAGGTGGAATCGCTCTGCCTCGGTGCGGTCTGATTATTGGGCTCGGTCTGCGTCGTACTCTGCGTGGAAGTCGTGCCTGACTTAGAGGATTTTGAGGACTTAGACGACTTGGAGCCGCCGGAGCTGCCGCCGGAGCCGCCGCCGGTCTTTGCGGCAAGCTGGGCGTAATTGTAACCGAGGTCTTTCAGGTCGATGTCGTAACCGGCGGTGAGCGTTCCGGGTGCCATTCCGAGGATTTCTGCGGAAGCGTCGTCCAGCACGCCGGAAGTCTGCCACTTTTCTAGCGCCTGATTGACAAGTGCCTCCTGAAGCGCGTCTTCCCGATCCTGATTGTAGGTCTCCTGCTCCCAGCCAAAATTACGGTCGGATTCAAGCACGCTGCGTTCGAATTCAGACTGCCACTTCCGATTGTCGATATCTGCGAGGTACTGGTTCAGCTCGTAGTTGCGGTCGGATTCGTAATTGTTACGGTCGAACTCGGACTGCCACTCATACGCCGCAAGCTCGTTCAGATACTGCTGCATCTCGAAGTTGCGGTCGGATTCGAAGTTGGAGCGGTCGAATTCGGACTGCCAGTGGAAATCGGACACGTCGTCCCGATGTCTTCCGTAGGCGGTATCGTCCATGCCCTGAAGCATCGCAATGTTGCTGCGCTTCTGTGCCATGTCTTCCGCCCACATCTGGAACGCAAGCTGTTTCAATTCGGGGATGGCGTCCGCGATCTGAGAATTGTAATAGTCCTGCGCCTGCTGAGCGGCAGTCATAGCGTAAGTGCTGGACAGACCGCCGGTTCGCGCCGCGTTGTCCGCCATCGCCTGACGGTATGCGCGGTCGCCTTCCCGCGTCATTTCCTTCTTGCGGGCAATGAACGACGGGTCTGTCGCGTAGTCATAGGAAAAGGAAGGCGTTCCGAGTATCTCTTCTGCCAGCTGATTGATGCGGTCGGTATACGGGGACACATACGCGGCGGGAGCTGCCCCCTGCGTATAGGTTGCCGTAGGCGTATAGGTGGGCTTGACCGCCGTGGGTGTATACGTCGCAGTCGGCGTGAACGTGGGAAGCGTGGAGTTGTTGGAGTTTGCCGGATTTGTCCCGTTCCCGTCGGTTATATGTTCCAGCCCCCACGAGCCGCCGGAATAGTTGCCGTAGTATTTGCGCAAATCCTCCTGAAGACTGTGCTGGTAGTCCTTCGCCGCCTGATCTGAGGCGTTGTTCCAGTTGGATTTGGTATAGATGGTTCCGACACCGAAAGACGGGTTCTCCTGCGCGAGCTGCATATCGTAGTCGGAAAATTGTCCGCGCAGACCGGATTCGTCCAGCATGGAATTGAACTGGTCTGCGGTATATGTAGTTTTGCCCGTCAGGATGTCGTCAATCAGGTAATCCGGATACAGTGCAGCCATAAGCTTTCACCTCCGTTATGGTTTATTTCATCAATCATCGTGGTTGGCAATAATATCCTGCAATTCATCCAGAATATGGTCCTTGTCTTCCACTGCGTCCCTGAACTTTGCGATAAACGGAATGATATGGTTCTGTACGCTTGCAGTGATCTCGCCTGATAGGATTCGAAGCCAGATATCCGGACTGTCTATAATACCCGCCTTTGCAAGGTATTCAAGGTCAGACTGCGGGTCGTATGTAACGGATACAGCAGGCACTTCGTCGGCGATCTCAACGTATCCCCAGTCAAGGTCAACGTCTCCGCTGATGCCCGGAACTCTGCCCTTTGCCGTATACTGCCAATAGTCCGATGCACAATACGGTTTAGTGGCGTAGTGGGCAAGCCAAAGCGACATATCCAGCGGCAGGTTGATATAGTTTTTGAGCCAATTGGGATTGACGTACAGCGACGGCACCATTCCCGCGCTCCACAGTACGTCACGCCACGCAACCGCCATCGCCGTACAGTTGTCGCGCCCTGTATCGGCTACAGCCGCTTCCTCCATATCACAGGCGACAGGGAGCCTGAGTAAACTTGCCGACGCAGCAAGCGCCGATACGACATTCTGCGCCGCAAGCGTGGCGGCCTGCACGTCGCGGGTGTACATGTATGCGTAAGCGCCGACAGGTAATCCAGCCGCAAGTGCGCCCTTGATATTGGTCGTAAACATCGGGTCAATGGTAATGGTGCCATCTTTCCAGCAATTGCAGAGCTTGATAAACGCAAACTCCACGCCGGAATCCGTAACTTTCCCCCAATCAATATCACCTTGCCACTTTGATACGTCGATACCCTTAATCGCCATGCACCTTATCCTCCTTCGTAAACTCCGTATCATTGCTTACAATACATACGCCAACGTCTAAATCTATTTTTTCGATTACAGCGCGGAGTTCCAGCACATGCAAATATTCGCCCATGCTCTTCTGCTGTTCTCTGAGCAGGAATAGCGGGCAGTCATGCTTCGGTGCTTCGCTCATTGTCATTTCTGCCGCTTCGATTCTGTTGCAGAAGGATTTCAGCTTATTGTATCTGATTCTCGTCTGCCAATACTCCGCGATAAAGCGATCGCGATAGTCTTCGGATTCCATTTTCTGTACAGTGTCTTTCAGATTCGTGATTTCAGCCATCTTATTTATCCTCCTTATCCAGTTCCGGCAGTCCCGCAAGGCTCGTCAGCAGGCTGTACACGCCAGCCATAGCCGCAGTAGCCGCCACAACGCCCCAGTTTACATCCGAGATCAACGCCGTACCGCCGAGCGCACCAAGCGCCGCCTGTGCCACGGTTTTCAGAGCGCGGATTCCCGCCGCCTTCCACCACTGTTTCGTTAAAATCTTCATATCCACACCTCACATCCCAAACACAATCTTTACCAGTACGCCGATGATTGCCGTCCCAAGAACGCCAATCCCCCAAAGAATCGCCGATAGCTTGGTGTTGATGACCGCGAATTGCGTGTCCTTTTCTGCAAGCCGCGTTTCGATTTTTTTTGCTCTTTCCTCAAGGTTGACGATGCGTTTCAGCATATCATTGTGAATCGTATCGTTCACCTTCTGGCGTTCTTCATCTGTCATGTATTACCCCCTCCAATCATCATGCATAAGCCACAAGCGTCACGACCACCAATCCGGAACCGCCGTTTCCGCCCGCCGTTCTGGATGATGAGCCGTCGCCACCTTTGCCGTATCTTACGCCATTGTATAAGTATCCGCTTGCGCCTGTACCTGCTTTGGTTGTAGCGTTGCTTCCCGTAAATCCGTCAGTGCCGTTTGCGCCAAGGCTTCCTGAGCCAGTGCCGCCAGTTCCCGCCGTTTCATTTCCTGAACGCGGAGCAACGCCTCCCGTTCCGTGTCCATTATTGGAAATGGAAAGGGAACCGAAACGTGAAGCTTCTCCATCTGTTCCGTTCCCGGCAGTAGCCGTCTGAGACGTGCTTGAAGCGTTTTCTCCAACATTTCCTCCCGCGCCGACTGTGACGGAAATCGAATCACCCTTGCTGAGCAACTGATTGCTGTACGCTTCTCCCGCCATTGCACCTCCGCCGCCAGACGCTCGTTTTGTAATGCCGGATGCATTGAGGTATGCCACACCTCCCCCGCCTGCACCACCTGCAATAATGATAACATCGTAATATCCATCATCAGGAATCGTAAAGTTGAACGTCCCCGCACTTGTCCACGCCTGAGACTGCCCGATCTCCCAAACGTGCTGAACCTGTTTCTTGTGATACAGGATTTCATCCACGAAAATCATGCAATCTCACCTCAATTCCAGATGAGGATGTTCAACGCGAGCGCAAACACAGGCACTGTCTCGCAGGAAAACGTCAGCGTCCCGGCTCCCTGAGACCGGCACCAGACCCCGCACTCAGCCCACGCATCCGCAGATGCTTTGTCTGCCGCAGATATCTGCACCGTGTTGCTCGCGGTAACTCCTGTGACGTTAATCGTCTGACTTTTGTTATACCAAGCGGCCTCAACGGTTCCTCCATTGTCAACGGTAAGCGGAAGCACGGCAGTCGTGACTATTTTTGCGTCCTGCTTGCCGTTCCACGCGCTGATATTTTCCGATGTTATCCAAGCCGCCACCGACGCAGAGAACACCGGGTCGGTCTCTCCTGACGGAATGGTAGGCTTATCAGTCAAATCGTTATAGCTGCCGCTGAACAGTCCCTTTCCCGCTTCCGGCTGCACCGCCGAATCAGCAAGCCCAAGCGAGGTCTGAACCGCAGATGCAAGGTCGGACTTCGGGATGCCTGTTTCCGGCTTTACAAACTTAGCCGCCAGTGCCGCCACCAATCCAGTAATTGCCGACATAGGGTGTGAGTCTGCCGCAGTACGATTGATAAGCTGGCTATGGTCTGACGTGCCGCTGCCTCCCTGACCGTCGCCTGAGAATACGTCGATTGGAGTAAACGTGCCACCTGCATTGCGGATGAACAACGCACGATGTTTAAGCTTCATCCCGCATCACCTCACGCATGATACTCCACAGCGTTAACCGATACAAACTCATCAAAATCGGCAATGGCCTCATACACGCCCTGCTTCGGCACAACTCTGTACATCTTACCGCCAACGGTGATGTTTCCCTCGCCGTCATCGACGGTGTATCGCATCTTATTCCATTTTGCGACTTTGTCCGCTAATCCCTGCGGAGTGTCAGCAGTGTCATAGCTATACTCGTTTGTCAAAGCGCCAGCTTGGGTGTACTTGGTCAACTCGATTAAATATTTGTGCATGATGTATCCTCCTTGCTTTTTTTTAGTTGTTATTTTGCAATAGTTCTTGTTATTCTTCTATTACGACATTTTTTCTTCTATTAGAGCGAGACAAAACCACAGGTAGTTAATCGGATTGCCGTTGTTATCATTTGCTCGCCAATCCGAGGAACCTCTTATAAAGTCAAATTTTTGTTTGAATTCTTCGTTTTTAAGCAGCGTATAAGTTCCTTTGAGTTCATTTCCACTTGTGGGGTGTTTGAATACATACATATATTCATAGTCGTTTTCCGTACTCGTCTGATTGGTTGTAATGGTTCTTGTGTAAGTACACCGTACACAAGAACCAAACGGTTGGTCGTCCCAATCGTCATATAATGCAATTATTCCGCAGAAAGTGGGAAACACTCCAAAATCATGCTGAACAGTAATGATTTGTCTGTCACTTTCAATATTTGCGACACCGCATTTAATCCCGGATATTTGGGCAGGCAGTCCGGATACTGGAATCCCTTCGATAGCCTCCGCAAACGCCGACACCGTCATAAAATCATCGTCCCCGGTTTTGCCGCGTATCGCATTAGCGATTCCTGTCAATGTCTCGCCAGAGACAGCATACATTTCACCCGCCATTAAAACAACACCTCCTCCACAGATAGGATGCCCATCCGCTCCTGAGCCGCCTCCTGCTGTTCTGCCGTCCATTCAACCGTATCAATGGTCAGCGCTCGCAGCACAAGCGTTGTAGCCGCACCGGAAGCAAGGTCTGACGCAGGGATACCGCCGGAGGGTTTGGAGTAGGTGCCTTTGGCGTTCCATGTGGATTTTTCTACATCTGTGACGAGCCTGTGTGTCGCGTCATCTGAAAGGTCGGAAAGTGCATCGGGTATCACCGTATCATCCGGAAGCGCTCCAACGTCCTCAGCATCCAGCACCACATCGCCGGTCTGCCCGTTTACGGATGATACAGCGCCGCCACCGCCGCCTCCACCGGGAGTCGTGTATAGCTGTCCAGTCTCAGCGTCCATGCCAACAGCTTGCGTCATCGCTGCTGTTTTGGCAACCGGCGTGGGGATGGTTACTTCGTCGCCAGTCTCCTTGACCCAGACCATGATATCCGGGTCGGCAGGCTCCGTGTCTCCAACGTATACTCCGGGGTCACCTGTTTCGCCAGCAGGCCCGGTAGCGTTCACGCCTGAATCGACGTAATCAGTCGCCACCCAAACGAACCAGTGTCCGTTGACGCCGATATACGGAGAGTGTCCATCTTCTCCGTCTTCACCCGTCGCCTCAACGCCGGTATCCTCATAGGCTCCGCTCTGCTGATTCCACACTTCCCATGTCCCAGACGTGCCGATTCGCGGAGCATGTACCGTAGCTTCCTGCGCGGCGGTCGCTGCTGAAGACGCGTCAGAGGCATACACAGCGGCAGACGTAGCAGAGGACTCCGCAGAAGACGCAGATAAAGAAGCCGCAGATGCCTTTTCCGTTGCCGTAGTTGCTGCGGTCTCGGCGCGGGCAACCTGTTCCTCTACGTCGTGGACGGATTCAGCCGCAGCCTCCGCACGTTCCGCATAGCCTTCCGCTTCTGTTGCAGATGCAGCGGCGGCGTCCGCGTAAGCCTCCGCCTCGGCAACGATGGTCTCGCCGATGGAAGGCGTTTCGTCGTCGAACGGCTCGCCGCCCTGAACGCCTGAGCGGATAACGCGGATGCGCACGCGGTTCGTGGTGATGCGCTTGAGGATGATGGTGTTGGTAACGTCTATTTTTTCTCCTACGACGTATATCTCCCATATCCCGTCCGAAAGGTCGATGTGGTAATCTTCCGACACGGTGCCGTCTTCGGCGATCGGTACGATGCGAGGAGTTCCTCCGGACAGCTTCTCGAAGTGAGCATACAGGTTGAGGTCAGGAGTCCAGTCCGGAGAAAAGGAGAATGCGCACCGGATATAGTTCACGCTGTCGGATACGATATACGGCTCGATGAGCGTGAGGTGCTGTCCTCGAATCGTGCCGGTGATCGTTCCGTTGGTTCCTGCACTCATTCGGTCTCTGCCTCCTTCTTTTTCAGTTCCGCAGAACCCTTTTCTTCCTCCTCCATCTTTTTCCGCAGCTCCTCATACGCATTAGATAGAAGGACGAGACCGTTTGCCATAGCAACAGTATTCTGACCGGCAACGGTCACGCGGGAAAACTGGTCATACGCTTCGGAAATTTTCTTCATGATATTTTTCATTGTTTAAGCTGCTCCTTCCAGAATGGCTATACGGGCTTCGAGTTTGTGTATGCGGTCTACGCACAGCGCAATCAATTCCTCGTTTCGCATAAAGTATGTCTTGTTCCCTCTTACGTCGGTATTGTAAGCAACGGCGGCAAAGTCGGTAAGCGTAAGTCCCGCACCAACAACAGCGTCCTCCACGTCCTGCGCGATGAAGCCAGTGTGGAAGCGTCCGCTGGTGCCGTCGTTGAACCTGAACTTTGCCGGTTTTAATGCATCAAACACCGCGTCGTATGCCGATAAATCATAGCTGATACTGTTTTTAAGGTTCCTGTCAGACGTGACCATCGTCGAAGATGCAAGGTAGGCACCGGCGAACCACGAAAGGCCCCTGGAATCGTATGAGGACGGAACACCGAGATAACAGGTACCCCCGTGCGGTGCGAATACCATGGAGCCGTCATCATATGTGTATCTCACGTCATACCCGGAAGCATACGCGCTGAGTGCGGCAAATCCGATTTCGTCACTTTCGTAATACGAGGCGTAGATTTGGGCGAGCGTCGTGTGATATGTTCCGTAGGAATCCGTCCGGCTTACGGAAAGCCTTGCGCCTGCGCCTGTTACGGCACACTGCCCGTCGGTATAATTGTTCGTGTAGTAATTCTGGGTTCTGTTCGACGTGAGCGCCATGCCGTAAACGCTGGGGTCGTTGTTCGACGGAGCGTACCCCAAATAGCCTCCTAGAGGAGCGCCGTCGTACAGTCCCTGATATACGGACATGTTCCCGCCGAGTTTTATCTTGTCTGCGGTGACCGATTCCGCTGAGAGCTTGTCAGTCGTAATAGTTCCGTCCTGTATGTCAGTGCCTGATATCTTTGCACCGCCAGAAAGAGTCAAAGACCGTGCGGTAATGTCCCCTACCAGATGGAGGTTTCCGTCGCTGTCTGCCCACAGGTTGGCTTCATAGTATCCGAGAGCATTCTTCTTCCCGTAAATAGCGATTGCACCATCGTACACGGACATTCCGTGTCGGCTCATCTCTATCTTCGTGGTCGGTGATGCACCTTCCTGTGCCGTATCCGTAATGAAAAAGGAGAAGTTGTTGTCAGTCTGTGTGAACCCGGTACGGGAAATGTAGCTGCCGCTGATTGTCGAAACTTCCGAGGATATCTGCCCGGCGGTCTGCTCGATTGCAGTGATTCTGGATACAGACCCCGGTTCAATTCCGTATACTTCCGTCCGGATTCCGTCAACAGTCGCCGAGAGGGAAGCAATGCTTCCCTGCTGGTTGTTCAGTACGGCGAGGATTCCTTCGTCGTTGGCGGTAAGCGTCAGGACTTTGCCGTCAATGGACAGGAATTTGTTTTCCGTATCGCTGTCGAAATTCTCATATCCGATATGCGTTAGGGCATAGCGGAGCTGTTCGTTCTGCTGGTATATGAAATCCTGAAGCTTCTGAATCCCTTCGCGCACATCGTCGTCGGCGTTGATAATGGGGAAGTTCGCGTCCAAGAATAGCAGGTTAGACGGCATTTGAAGCCCCCCTCCTTGCTGATCCGGAAATGTACTGCGTTGTCAGCGTATACAGGTTGAAGTCTCCAACGCCTTCCAGCCGCAGGCGGTAGGTGGTTACGCGATGCAGATGCACCGGAATCACGAACCGGCGGCGTTCTCCGCAAGAATCAATGGTTTTCAGAAGCTCGAATTCTCCGCTGTTTCGGGAAAGAAGTATATCGACGGGATTGTCCGCCCGGATATCCATCTGGAAGGATTTCAGAAACTTCTTGTCAACGCTGTTTTCCAGATGTTCCCCGAACTCCGCAAACCACTCCACGTCGTCTGAATCGTCGCCGTTCATGGTAATGAGCCTGCTGTCTTCTCCGTCCGGAACTACGGCATACAGTACGCCGGACTGACGTGCAAACCCAAGAACATGGGTATTGTCTTCCTTATGCCAGACACGATAGGACGGGTCATAGGCGAGCAGCTCCCACACATTGTTTCGGCACAGGGACATATACACCTTTTTCATGTCCGAGCCGGCAACAGCGCCCGTAATGGTTCCCGTCCCCAGCGCTGAACCGATGGAGAACGGGATGCCGTTCTGGTACTGGGTCACGCCCAGATTGGAAACGTAGTACAGAACCTCCTGTGCAATGGTGATGGACTGCGCGCAGCCCGCTTTCACGCCGGATACCGCGCTGGACATGATCTCGAAGTTGGAAGGCTTGGAGCCGTAGACCTTGTGGATGTTTTCTTCCTTGAAGAAGATGGCGTACCCGCCGTAGGACACAGCCCCGGTAAAAGGACCGTCGGTCATAACGGAAGAAGCCCATGCGCCGTCTCCCGGCGTGTCGTAGTCGTACCAGACGAACGGAAGCCCGCGGGCGGTACACAGGATAGTCCCTTTGTTTCCTTCGTCGTTGTTGATGCACGCCCACAGGCGGTTTTCGTGGCAGATAACATAGTCAACGTCCGGCACCTTGCGCGTGACCGTGACGATCCCGGTCTCTGTGTATGACGTAACGTCGTCCGACGGCATACGGAAGGTGTTCTCATAGAACCTGAGCGTTTTCCCGTCTTCGGATATTTCCCGGATGACCGGCGTGCGGTTGTTGTACGGAACATCGACGCAGCCCGCAATCGTGACAGCGTCGCCGACGGAGAAGGGGAACGCCCAGAATCCAGACGTGGTGATCGAATTTGCCTTTGCTTCTTCACCTGCGTATTCCCCGTCTCCGAATGTAAACAAAGTGCGGGTTTCGCCTTCATCAATAGTGCCGTTTCCGTCTTCATCATCCGGATTTTCCGGATAAGCCAGCTCCATTTGTACTTTCGACTTATCGGTGATATCAATCGCTATCTTATCAGGCCAGATGCAAACGTAATTGTCGATGGGAACGAACGTCTTGGGCGTATCGGTGAATCCTGTGATTTCGGTATCTCCGATGAATACGGACGTTCCCGCCGCGTAAATCAGACCTTCGTTGGTCGTAATTCCGTTGAAGTTCTCGATTTCGTCAACCATGGTGCGGTCTTTGCGCGGCGACATGGTAGGGTATCCGTCAGAGGAAAGGTTCTGCATATCGTACATTTCCGCATCAGATATGACCGGGTTGTGGTCATAGCCGCCGAATACGGAAGTGGTGGATTTCGTTGTGCGCGAGGCGATATTGGAAATATTGGGAAGCCGCGGAAGCATGAGATATCACCTCTTTTACAGGAATGTGGGGATTCTGCCCCCGACTGCGCTGTGTTCCTTCTTCCACCATTTGCGGTATCTTTCCAGCGCGTCCAGAAACATGATCTGGGCGTTCTGGTACATCGGAAGCTCCGCGTTTGCATACAGGACTTTTGCTTCCAGATACAGGGGGTACAGTTCATCGTATGGGAACGGAACATCAAGTGGGGATTCAGGGTCTCGCTGCCAGACGTGGATATAATTGTCCATCGGCTCCTCGCGGATTTCAGATGCAATCAGACCCTCCAGCTCGTCAAGCCACTGTCCCAGCCGCTCATCGGAGTAGGGGGTATCTACGATTTCACGGCATCGGGTGTAAGTGTCAATCTGTCTCATGGGATCACCTCCCGGAGTAATCTAAGGTATAACAATAAAAGATAACGGGGGACGCGGGAAATAACTCGCGTCCCCCGCATCAAAGGAGGAAACATGCCTGTTTGCGTTAAGCCTGCGACAGACTGCGAATCAGGCGGACGGTCTTTGCGTCCTGCTCCATGGAGCGTTTCAGCACGTCGTAGAACTTGCGCTTGATACGCACAGGAACGCCGCGCTGAATGCGGCAGGTATCGCCGTTGACGGCGACGAATACCGGCTCGGCGTACTTGCCCTCGCCGGAAAAAAGCTCGATCTCGACACGTTCTTCACCACGCGCCTTCTCGATATCGTTGAAAGTCATCTTTTCAGCCATGTAAATCTCCTTATCAGTTCGCGCCAGACTCAAAGGTGGAGCAGGTCTCGACGCGGATCATGTACTCATCGACCAGACGTTCGGCAACCTTTGTGGCCTTCCAGCCGACGGTCGGGCGCTGGTTCAGC
>CALCCZ010000164.1 GCA_937900075.1 uncultured Lentisphaeria bacterium | reverse complement strand
GTAGTTTTACTTTTATTTTTATTTTTTGGCTTTAATTTTTCTTTTTTTGTTTCTTTTTTTTCTTTTTATTTTACTTATTCTTTATTTTTATCATTTAATATTATATTGAATACTTGATTTTCACATAGATAATTAGTCACTTTATTAAATATCGATAACATATTAAGTTATATTAACTATGACTGTTATAATTATTAAACTAATTTATTGCATATTTAATTTTCTTGAATAGAAGTTAATGATTAGATATATTTAGATATATTGCTTATAATGCTTTCATAATTTTTGCCTATTAATAAGTAAGATAAAGGAATTGAAATATCATGTTTATTATAATTAAAACACATTATCATGAACTGTTTAATTTAAATTAAAATTAGTAATTATTTAAAAATTTTTACTTATATTTTTCCTTATGTAAAGTATAAAGGAAATTATTTAAAAGTCTAGCAAAATCAAAAATTATTTTAGTGTTATTTTATTTGATTTTTAAGGAAACAGGATGTAAATTATACTATATTAATATGTGAACAACAACAAACAGCATTTGGAGCTTGTAATGATGATAAGATTGTATCAGTTCGAGAAGAATTTTTTAATAGTCTTTTTCCTGATGGTCTCGCTTATTTTATCCGCTGGTGGAGTAACCATTTCTAAGGGCCGCATCATGATGTCGCATCTGTTCTCTTCCATTCCTGCTGATGGTGGTGCGTATTGTGAGTTTGAGTTAAAAAATGAAACCGAACATGATGTGATGATAACGGTGTCGTTTTGTTCTGAACGCAATGCCGGAACAGAACGAGAATTTGTATCTGACTTTTTTGCGCCTGCAAAGACTGTTCAAATTTGTCATTTTCCGGTTCGAATGGATGGTTCCCGAGAATATACCATCAAGGAGATTACAGGGAAGGCTGTTGTTATTGACAATTCCATTCGAACATTTGCTTTGAGTTCGAAAAAGGAAATATTACCCGTTATAACAGATGATATAGAAACTCCTTTGCGTACATTGACATCATTGAGTGTATTTTCCGGGCAAGTTGCTTCTACATTGATGTCATCCCGTTCAGTTCCCTTTGATTCTGTGGTGTTGGAAAATGCCAGTGCCCTTTTGATCAGTCACTCTAATTTCAAAGACTGGTATGCCCAGTCGTTTGATTCCGTTGTAGAGTATGTGAAGAATGGTGGCACGCTTGTTTTTCTGTCGCCTGACGATGTGTACGCAGCTATGGATACTCCCCTGCGTGAATTATTGCCAATCGAAAATACGAGCAAAGGTTTCTATTCGGCTTCCGTATACGCTGCGTTTTGTAAATATGAGCCACGCTATGCAAAAGCCATTGATATTGGACGATTCCCTGTGGCAAAATTCAGATTGAAGGAAAATGCTGAAGTTTTGTCTGAACTTGAAGGTTTTCCATTATTTGCCCAATGTTCGTTTGAAAAAGGGAAAGTTCGTACAGCTGCCGTAGATATGACAGAGTCTAAGTTCCTTTGTCAACGTGAAGCTTGGGGATGTTTGCTTCAGAAACTCTGTGAGGGGAAGAGAATCCCGCCCAGAGAAATAGTTTACACGAGAAATACTCTGAATTTACCGGAAGGCTCTTTTTTTGAACTTCCCCACGGAAATGCTCTTTTTAATACTTTTTTTGCGATAGTAGTGATATTAGTCGCTGGGTCCATAATCGGTCTTTTTGTTAAAAAAGCTTACATCCGCTGGCTTATTCAGACACTGCTTGTTGCCATCATTGTATTGCTCTCATGTATTCATGGCGGAAAACTTTTTTCCTTTTTTCATAGCGAAAAAATCTTTCCCAACGAAAGAAGCAGGTAATTATTAAGGCGTTTGAGCTGAAAAATTATTTAATCTGAAATTTTTTTGACTTGTAATCCATCGGTTCTATTACCTTTTTTTGTTTTTTTTACCATTAATGTAAGGTACAGGAGAATAACTAAAATGAACACTGATGATTTGAAAACTGCGAGCTGTCATTATCATGAGCATAGCCGGCCCGGTAAACTTGTTGTATTGCCATCCAAACCTTGTGAAACACAGGTTGACTTATCTCTTGCCTACACTCCAGGTGTGGCTTTCCCATGTCTGGAAATTAAAAACGATTCCGATGCCGTTTGGCGATATACTGGACGTGGAAACTCCGTTGCCGTCGTCAGTGATGGAACCGCTGTTTTAGGATTAGGGAATATAGGTCCTCAGGCGGGGTTGCCGGTTATGGAAGGGAAGTCTGTTTTATTTAAAAAATTTGCAGATATAGATGCCGTTCCGCTTTGCTTGGGAAATGTTTTCCGTGAAGATGGGAAAACAGATCCGAAAAAGTTGATTGAGGCCGTCAAACCATTGGAGCCGACATTTGGTGGAATCAATTTGGAAGACATTGGTGCACCTGCATGCTTTGAAGTCGAGACCACACTAAAAAAAATGATGGGGATACCAGTTTTTCATGACGATCAGCATGGCACCGCAATCATTTCGCTTTCAGGAATATTGAATGCACTGAAGATTGTTGGAAAAAGAATAGAGGATTGCCGATTTGTCATGAATGGCGCTGGTGCGGCGGGAATAGCCTGCGCGGAATACTACGTTTCTGCCGGTGCAGACCGAAGTAAATTTACAATTTGCGATTCTAAAGGGGTGGTTCATTCAGGTAGAACGGATTTGAATGTTCAAAAGAAACGTTTTGCGCGTGAAACTGATATGCGGACTTTGGCTGATGCATTAAGAGGAGCTGATGTTTTTGTCGGTGTTTCTGCTGCGGGGGTAGTGTCACAGGAGATGGTTCGTTCCATGGCACCTGGAGCCATTGTTTTCGCTTTGGCTAATCCCACGCCTGAAATTTTCCCGGATGTAGCACTGGCTGCTGGGGCTGCTGTAGCCGGTACAGGACGTTCCGATTTTCCAAATCAAGTGAATAATGTTCTTGGTTTTCCCGGTATTTTCCGTGGAGCATTGGATGTTCGTGCGAAGGATATCAATGAGAGTATGAAATTAGCTGCGTCACGTGCGCTTGCTTCCATTGTTTCTGAAAAAATACCCGCTGACATTTATTCAATTTTAGTAAGAGCATATCCGAAAGAAGCTGCAGCCGGCGTATTCGATGGGGATTGTCCTTTGAAGAGTACGTATGTGATTCCCAAGCCGTTTGATATTCGTGTTGTTCCTCGTGTCGCCCGGATGGTTGCTGCTGCAGCGATGGAAACAGGTACTGCACAGATAATGATTGGAGATTTAGATGCCTATGAGCAAGAGGTAACACAGCGGATTGCCCGTGCGCTGAAATATTGAACAGAACTTTCTTTGTATTCTATTTGGAGGTTATTAACGATGACGAAAGTAATTAATTCCGTATCTGAACTTCAGAACTGGAGTAAATTGCAAAAACGACAAGGCAAAATTGTAGGATTGATTCCGACAATGGGAGCTCTTCATGCGGGTCATTTGTCCCTGATTGATGTTGCCCGTGAGAATGGCGCAGATGCCGTTGTTGTGTCTGTATTTGTAAATCCGACCCAGTTTGGTCCCAATGAAGATTTTGATAAATATCCACGCACTTTTGAAGAGGATCTTTCTAAATGCGAGAAAAAGAACGTGGATGTTGTTTTTGCGCCAACCGTAAAAGATATGTATCCTGATGAACTGACCTGCTGGGTTCAGGAAGAAAAGATTTCCAAAGGGTTGTGCGGATTGACGCGACCGATTCATTTTCGTGGCGTAACAACAGTTGTAATGAAGTTGTTTATGGCGACATTGCCTGATCTATCTGTGTTCGGTCAAAAAGATGCCCAGCAGGTGGCCGTGATTCAACGTATGGTCAGAGATCTGAATGTTCCAGTTCGGATTTGTGTCGCGCCCATTGTCAGAGAAAACACTGGTCTTGCCGTCAGCTCACGCAATGTTTATTTGACTTCTGAGGAAAAGGAACGTGCCTTAGCTTTAAGTCATTCTCTGTTTGAAGCAAAAAAAGCATTGGAGGCTGGGAAACAGAATGTAACGGAAGCCATTGCTTCTATACAGGCTGCACTGACGAAAGTCGATGGCAGAATTGATTACGTAGAGGTCCTTGATGCGAACGATATGATGCCTCCCAGAACTCCCGACGTAAAAAAGATTACGATTGCCATAGCCGTTTATATTGGGACGACTCGGTTGATAGATAATGTTCAGGTTACATTACCCTGAGGAGATCATAAAAATGACAAATTATCATTTTTACAGTTGCGGATGCTCGGATACCGAAAAAGGCGGTATCTATTATTGTGAAGAAACGTCTGACGGCTATATCCGTTCCATTTCATTTACCCCGTTACATGGGGCTAATTACCATTGTTTTTCTCCTGATGGAAATATAATGTACTATACTGTATCAGGAAATGCAGAAGAGAACGGGGGGAATCGCCGCATTTTCCAAATTTTCTGACGGGACATTAAAACTTTTGAATAAGCAGGAAACGCAAGGTGTAGCATGTTGTCATTTGACGATTTCTCCTGATGCTTTGTATATTTACGCTGTGAATTATTCATCTGGTAATTTTGCGGAATTCAAGTTAAATGAAGATGGTTCGATAGGGGAACGTTTGCAGGTAATATCGCATGACAAATATCCAGTTGGTCCCAGAACGGATCGACAGGAATGTGCCCACACTCATTGTTCCCGTTTTACTCCGGATGGAAAATTCATTTGCATCGTTGATTTGGGCGTGGATCGTATATTGTGTTATCCCTATATACCTGATCATGGGATATCTGACAATCCCGTAGTGAACATGACTCAACCCGGAGATGGTCCAAGGCATATAATTTTTACGGAAGACGGAAATTTAGCATACGTGGTTAATGAACTTGGGAATAGTGTGACCAGTTATAATTATTATAGCGGAAAGCTAACAAAGATTGCAAGTTTTACAACTTTACCTGAGAATTTCAAAGACGCAACGAAAGCAGCGGCAATTCGTTTTTCACCCGACAAACGTTTTCTTTACGCATCAAACCGGGGGTATGACTCCATTGCCTGTTATGAGATTACTGACAAAGGAATACTCCGGTTGATAGATATTGTGCTTTCTCATGGAATCAGTCCGCGCGATATTAATTTTCTTCCTTCCGGGAAATATTTTACTGCATCAAATGAATTTTCGGATAGAATCTGTATATTTGCCTTCGATGAAAAGAACGGCACAATAAGATACATGGACGGACATGATGTTACGGAACAACCCCGTCCTCTCTGCATAGAATATTGATTTTTTGAAAAAAAAGATTGATTATCATTGCAGAAATGTAAATGCAGGTGTATAGTACTGTTTTATTTAGAAAAAACATTAATTAACAGAGGAAAACTTTGAAATGGAAAAATTTCCTTTAGAAACCATACGGCATAGTTGTTCGCATGTAATGGCTGCTGCTGTTCAGTCTCTTTACCCCGGTGTTAAATTTGACATCGGTCCGGCAACCGCAGATGGGTTTTACTATGACTTTGATTTGGAACAGCCTCTTACGCAGGAAGATTTGGTAAAGATTGAGGCAAAAATGGAAGAGTTGGCAAAAGCTCATCTGCCATTTATCCGTACAGAAAAGACCCGTGAAGAAGCAAAAGCATTCTTTGAGGAAAGAGGTCAGAACTATAAGCTTGAGCGACTTGCAGACATTCCGGATGGCGCACCGATTTCATTTTATCAATGCGGTGATTTTATAGATTTGTGCCGCGGGCCTCATGTAGACAATACGATTCAAGTCGGGGCGTTCAAATTGTTGAATGTTGCAGGTTCCTACTATCGTGGAAATGCCAAGAATAAAATGCTTCAGAGAATTTATGGTACGGCATTTGCGGATAAAAAGGAATTGAAGGGGTATCTGACTAAGCTGGAGGAAGCAAAAAAGCGGGATCATCGTCGATTGGGAAAAGAACTTGACCTTTTCAGCATATCCCAAACGGTTGGACCTGGTCTTGTCCTGTGGCATCCACGTGGAGCATACATTCGGAATGTGATAGAAACCTTCTGGCGAAAAGCACATCTCGACCATGGTTATGAGTTGCTTTATACTCCCCATATCGGACGTTCTCAGTTGTGGGAAACAAGTGGGCACCTAGATTTTTACAAAGATGGTATGTATGCCCCCATGGAAATTGATGAGACAAATTACTATGTCAAACCGATGAACTGTCCGTTCCATATGTTGATTTACAAATCAGAAAGAAGAAGTTACAGAAATCTTCCTTTGAGAATGGCTGAACTTGGCAACGTATACAGAAACGAGCGCTCAGGTGCTTTGTCAGGTATGACTCGTGTTAGAGGATTTACTCAAGATGATGCTCATATTTTCTGTACTTTAGAACAAATTACAGATGAAGTTATTAATGTTATTGATTTTGTTGATGATACTTTAAAAATGTTTAATATCAAATACGAAGTTGAACTTTCTACAAGACCTGAAGAAAATTATGTAGGTACTTTGGAAAATTGGGATAAAGCAGAAGCAGGTTTGGTTGCCGCATTAAATAAAAAAGGTTTAAATTATGAAATAAGAACGAATTTATTACAAAAAGATGATAAAAAAATGGGGGGGGTGTACAAAAAAAATCAGTTTGATGATGCCTCTGTTGCCCTCACTCTTGGAGCCTTTAGATTCCATATTGCAGGACTTCTGTTTATTGCCCTGAACAGAATTATTTC
>CALCCZ010000163.1 GCA_937900075.1 uncultured Lentisphaeria bacterium | reverse complement strand
TGAGCAACTGAATTCATGTTATTCATTACATTATCAACACTGTATTTTAAATCCTGTGATTTATCATTTACCTGAGTTGCCTGATTTTTCATAGAGCTCAAAGCTTCAAGAATCTGCTGTGAACCAGACTGCTGTTCTTCCATAGCAGACTTAATTGCAGAAACGTAATTTCCGGTTGTAAAAATTCAGGATTTCGTCAGCGAAAAAACGGTACATGGGCAAATTGTATCCGGAGGAAAAGACATCAAACGTATAATCCCAAACCCCCAGGGGGATACCTTTTTCCGCTTCCCAGCGTTTCAAGCGTCCAAAATCCGTATGATTGGTCGCACAATCGGGATTGTCGATTGTATGTACAAAGCAACGGCTGTACTGGCAATACTCCACAAATTCGACCTCCTCCACAGGAGCAGCGGGCACTTCACGGTATTCCTGATATGCCAGCACGGAATATCGCAGATTCGGGAACTCTTTTTTCAGTTCGCGAACTATACCGGCATGATATTTATACCAGCGTGAAGAGGCATCCGGATTGATGAGTTTACGGCATTCCTCACATTCACAGCGTCTCGCACTATCGGCGGGATGAATGGATATATGATTCGCTTTGTGGGTCCGTATGCCGTCTTTAATGCGGCGAATACACAAATCTGTAAATCCCGGATTGGACCAACAACCATTGATAACCCAGCACCAGCCTGTCGGCGGTGGCAAATAACGCACCCCATCCAGCAAGGCGAAATACTCCGGATGCTCTTTGTAATCACTGCGGTAAGGCTGAATGGATTCCCCGCCATAATATCGTTCACCGCCGAAACAGAAATCCCCGACATGCATATAATTGCGCGCAAGAATCTGCTTCCGGGCAAAACCTGTCTTGCCAATGGTTCCCATGTTCCGGAAACGGAATCCGCCCTGATGCAGCCGGTAAAAATTCTCCGGGATCCGACCGCCGTCTTTCATATAGAATGTTCCTTCCTCGCCGTCAAACATCCATCTTACGCCCATCTGATTCTGCAGGAAGTCATAAACAGAATACAGAACAGCACGGGGGGAACTGCCGGAAAGAACCAGATTTCCGTCAATTACGGCTTGTACAATCACATCATCCTCACTTTTCTCAATCTTCAACCGGTCAACTACTTTCCGCAAAATGGGGGAATCCAATTCACCGATTACGATACGGCAAACAGATGCCTTTTCCGGGAAATCATCCTGCATATTCAATTCCGAAAGTTCAGATGCACGGCTCAAAGCCGCCAGTGCGGTCCGCAGTTCTTCCGCTGCAGTAAATTCAATCAATGATGCCCGTTTCGACAGAAAGACGGGATTGTTGCGGATGCTGAAATACTGTATTTTCTGTTTGGCAGACTGCGCCGGAACAGATGCCGTACCGGAATCATCCGGAGAAATGCAGCCTGCGGAAAGAAAAAACAATCCGGCAACGGCAGAAAACAGGGACAAGAAAAACTTCATCATTCTGATCTCCTCAGAAAAAGAAAAACTTGGGGACCATACACTTGCGTAATGCGTAAAAAAAAGACGTCCACACCTCAGGAGGGGGACGCCTTGGAAATCCGTTTTATTTCTTCACTTCCGGTTTCTTCACTTCCGCCTTTTTCGGGTCGGCTTTCTTTACTTCCGGCTTCTTCACTTCCGCTTGGACCGGTTTGATTACAAGCAATTTTTCAGGAACGAAGGTTTGCGGAGGCAATTCCTGATTGATAAGGACCTTGTCAATCTGAAAGAGGATGACATCCTTGCCATCGTTGACAATTTCCACGCTTGCGTAGGTAAAGACCTCGTCACCATCATCGTTGTTAATCGGCATGAAATTCTTAAAGGTGTATTTGGTCATATTATCTTCTGATTTTTCCGGACCCTGATAGACATACCATTTTTTCGGCATGGGGGTCTGAGGATCGGTAGTAAAAGCCATATCAACCGGAACGCTGAAACTGGTCCCTTTCATGACGGTTTCAAAATAAATGACACGTTCATTATCCTCATCATCATCCAAATACCTTTCCTTTGCTTCGAGGACCTGAATCGTCTCGGTATCGGAAACGCGTTTTGACACCAGCCATTCGTCTAACTTTGCAACTTTGACGGATTTTACGACTTTCATATTTTTCGCATAAATGAACTGGAATTCCCGGTAAACCGGACTGGAAACAGGGATTTCTTCAAATACGGAACCATCTTTGGACTCGAACACACGTTTGCCGTTTACAATGACAGCACGCACAATCTTGCCCTGTTTTTCGTAAACAGCCTTCATGCAACCCAAATGGTCGCCGATAAAGGTGATTTTAGTCTTTTTATCCTGGGAAACCATTTCGTAAGAAAGATTTTTCAGTTCATTCTGCTGCTGGTAAACCTGAATCTTTTCAAACACCGCCTTTGCATTATCACTGGAATAGGTACAAGGACTTTTTTCAATGGAGCGTCCATAATCTTCCATGTAATTGTTGATGTCTTCGCGGATGGCAAGCACCTGCGGGTCATCACTGTCTTTTCCATACGGATTCTGGCAAGCACAGCCGGCGATAACACTCATCGAGGCAAGGGAAAGAAACACTTGGATAAACTTCTTCATTTTTGCTCCGTTCGTTGAATAGATATTGTATTGTTCTTTTGTTTTTGTGGGGAATTTCCGGAAACTTCGGAATTTTCGTTCGCGGGAGCGGACTCCTCGTCTAATTTGAAAAGACTATCGGGGAGTTCGGGATTGTACCGAACTTCATGACAGGTATATTTCCGCAACCGGCAGACCTCATCCTGTGAAACAGTTTTCTGCGGGAAAGCAAGTTGTCCGTGCAAATTCATGAACTCCTGATTCATTTCCGTAAATATGTAATACTCCTGTGTCCCATTCAAAGCAAGCATGTCATTACGGATAATACGTCCATCCTTATCAACCGTCAGACGGCAGCGCACTTCCTCACCGAGACGGTATTCGGGCCGAAGTGTTATCAGGAAAGAGACGGTACCTTCTTTTTCGTTTTTCGATTCGAAGGCGATTTTGGAAGCGATTTTCTTCAAGTCAAAGGTACGGTCCAACAGGAACAGCATGGCTCCTTTTTCCATATCCGTTGCCATTTCCCACCGTTCCCCCTGATTCGTGTATGCGATACCGTTCCGGTAAATAAAACAGGGCTTTCCGTTCCGGCTCACATGAATACAGCCAATCCGTTTCATAGCAATGAAACAGGTATCTCCGCTCATGGAGTCTTTCATGGAAAACGAGACAGAATAAAAATCGGCTGGCGTATGCTGAACTACATTCAATCGGGCAAATTCCGCCTCTGCTTCCGTAGTTTCGAAGATAATTTTGCGATCGGAAGAAGCGGTATTGTCCGCCGGGTGCAAACCTGCACAGGCGCCAAGCAACAGTACAGACACTGCTGCAGTCAAACTGGTAAAAATCCAGGACAAGATCCGTTTCATCCGAAAAAACTCCTTCTCTCTTACCACCCGAAAATCCGCTTATCCAAATAGGATTTCAACTGGTCTATGGCGACACGGTCCTGAGACATGGAATCACGGTCACGGACCGTTACAGCACCATCGTTTTCGGTATCAAAGTCAACTGTAATACAGTACGGAGTACCGATTTCATCCTGACGGCGGTAGCGCTTGCCGATATTTCCGGTAACATCCAGTTCCGTACGATAGAACTGCGAAATCATCTTCTGAACTTCCGCTGCCTTTTCATTGAGCTTTTTGCTCAACGGCAGAACACCAACCTGGATTGGCGCAATTCTGGCAGGGAAACGCAACACAATACGGGTGTCATCCTCCATGCCTTCTTTCTGAGTCGGAGCCTTGTCTTCCGCGTATGCATGGCAGAGGATAGCAAGAATCATGCGGTCGCAACCAACACTGGTTTCAACAACTGTCGGCAGGAAACGTTTGCCGGTCGCCTGATCCAGACATTCAAGATTCTGTTCGGAGAATTGCTGATGCTGAGACAAATCCCAGGTACCGCGATGATGAATACCTTCCAGTTCGCCAAGACCGAACGGGAACTTGAACTCAATATCAACCGCCGCCTTGGCGTAATGGGCAAGTTTGTCGTGAGGATGAAGATTGAGTTCCTCATCACGGAAACCCAATTTCTCCTTGTAGAAATTCAAACGCTGCTCGCGCCAGTATTCAAACCACTGCATGGCATCTTCATCCGTGCAGAAAAATTCCATTTCCATCTGGGTAAATTCGCGGGAACGGAACGTAAACATTCTCGGAGTAATCTCGTTACGGAACGCCTTACCGACCTGAGCGATACCGAACGGCAGCTGCTGACGCGTTGCGATTTTGATAAGATTGAAATCCAGGAAAATCGGCTGGCAACTTTCTGCGCGCAGATAGGCGATATGTTCTTCATCGAAAACCGGACCGACGTATGTTTTCATCATCAGATTGAATTCACGCGGAGGCGTCAGATCCTTGGAACCGCAGTTCGTGCAAGTCGTCGGGTCGGGCATCTGATCGACACGGAAACGGGTCTTGCATTTTTTGCAATCGCACATGATATCGCCGAAACGGTCAACGTGTCCGGATGCCTTCCAGGTCTTCGGATGGCAGATAATCGTAGAATCCAAACCGACTACGTTATTCCGCGTTTCCACCATATCGTTCCACCACAGCTGTTCCACTGCTTTTTTCAGCATAGAACCGTATGGTCCATAATCCCAGAAACCATTGAATCCGCCGTAAATTTCGGAACTTTGAAATACAAAACCACGACGTTTGCAAAGACTTACAACTTTTTCCATCAGGCTCATATCGCCTGTTTCCTGAACATCCATTTCACTTATCCTTTCAAATTTTCCAAGGTATATCCGCATATCTGTAAAGAAATATACTCTGCAAAAAGCGGAAATACAAACAAAAATCTCATTTATACCCGAAGTTTTTTTCAGATATGGTTTTTATCGGGGCCACCCCGCACAACCGCGACAACCGGAAACAGTACTGACTGCTGTCTCACGGATGCCGCGATATTTAGAACAACGGACTCCCGTCAGACAGCATACTTGGCTGCCAGCTTGCGGAGAGCATCCATCTGCTTATCACTGAGCACTTTGCCGGACTCAAGATGATTGGCAATGGATTTCACAAAAGCCTGGTCGTCATAAACTCTGCGGCCCTTGCGCGCCGGATCCGCCCATCTTTTAACTTTCTTGAACGCTTCCAGCAATGCCATCGCCTCTTTATTCTTCTCCGTGGATGCCGGTGCATCTACACTCGGCAGCATCCGGTTAATCAGTGCCAAATATCTGGTGGAATCTTCTTCCGACAACTGCTGTTTGTACTTTTCAACCATCTTGGAAAGTGCAATGAGCTGTTTATCCGAGAACATTTTTCCGTTTTCGCACTGTTTATTCAGAGAAGAAAAGAACTTTTCATCATCAAATACCTTGCCGCGGCGTTTTTCCGGCGGCATCCACTGAATGGATTTCATTGCATCAAATACCACGATGATATCATGCTGGTTGGAATCCGAAATTTTATTCTCAACAAGCTGATGCTCTTTCCGTTCCTGACGCGCCAGTTCGGCATTTTGCAGTTTTTCACTGACCGCCTGCAAATCCTCCATAAATCCGCCCTGCTCCGCCAGTTGCCGCAGTTCAGGAAGATCCTTTTCGTATTTCAGAGCCAAAGTCAGAAGAGCTTCCCACTGACGTCCTGAAATAATACCGGATTTCTGGTTTTTGGATTCTATGGACGCAAAGAACTTGCGGTCATCGAAAGCGCGTTTTCCCGCCATGCGTTCGGGAATTTCCCAATTGCAGACTTTATGAATTTCATCAATCAGCATATCCGCTTTTTCCTTGGAAGGAGCACCGGCATCCTTTGCTGATCTCAGCCATTTGGAAAATTTCTCATAGAAAGAACCAATCATCTCAGTCCATTCAATGTTGCCGTCTCCGATATTGTCGAGTTCCTCTTCCATGGAGGCGGTAAAACCGACCTGGAATAGTTCCGGCAGGCTTTCCACCAGATAGTCATTGATACGGAATCCCAAATCCGTAGGGATCAGCTTACCTTTTTCCTTTTGTACATACTCGCGAACCTGTATCGTATTCACAATTGTAGCGTATGTGGAAGGACGACCGATTCCATTTGATTCGAGTTCTTTGATCAATGTGGCTTCGGAAAAACGGGAAGCCGGTTCCGTAAATTTCTGCTCGTTGATGGCACGAATCAATTCACAAACCTCACCATTTTTCAGACACGCCAGAATTTCCGCATTGCGGGTATCTTCGCCTTCTTCTATCGAATCCTCATCCTGGAAATTATACGCCCGCAAATAACCATTGAACTTGATGACCGTGGCTGTCGAACGGAACGTATAAACACGGGAGCCCTGCCCGTCAAGATCCACGGTGGTGCGTTCCAGCAGTGCAGATGCCATTTGGCTGGCGATGAAGCGTCTCCAAATCAAAGTATAAAGACGTATCAGCTGCGGTTCCAGACAACCTTTCAATTTCTCGGGAGTCAAATTAATGTCGGTAGGACGAATCGCCTCGTGCGCCTCCTGAGCCGTACTCTTGGAACGGTAAACGTTCGGTTGGGACGGTACATACTCCTGGCCATAATTGGCAGCAATGAACGCACGGCTGGCAGCCTGTGCCTCCGGTGCCACTGCCACGGAATCCGTTCTCATGTAGGTAATCAGACCGATAGACCCCGAACCGATATCAACACCTTCATAGAGCTGCTGGGCAAGACGCATCGTCTGACTGGCTGAAAAACCAAGGGAGGAACTGGCTGCCTGCTGCAATGTGCTGGTAATGAAAGGAGGATACGGATTTTTCTTCCGGGGCTGAACGGTAATTTCCGATATTTTCCAATCCTTGACACCTTGAATCTCTTTCAAAAGCGCCCCGGCATCGGCTGCATTGTCAATTTCAAATTTGCCATTGTTCAATTTTGCCAGATGTGCGGTAAAGGCGGCAGCGGATGCCCCTTGCCCGTTTTTCGACTGAAATTCCGCATTGAAATTCCAGTATTCCTTCGGAATGAAAGATTGGATTTCACGTTCACGCTCACAGACTAAACGCAACGCAACACTCTGCACACGCCCGGCAGAAACACCACGCGCAATACGGGTCCACAACAACGGACTGATCTGATATCCGACAATACGGTCCAGAACACGACGCGCCTGCTGCGAATTGACCAGCGCCATATCAATCTCACCGGGATGTTCAAACGCTTTTTCAATCGCACTCTTCGTTATCTGATTGAACGTTACACGGCGGAACGGAACTTTTTTATTCACTTTTCCGAGAACTTCCTTCAAATGCCACGCAATCGCTTCCCCTTCACGGTCCGGGTCCGATGCCAGGAAAATCTCGGATGCATTCTTGGCGGAGTTCTTCAAATCTGTCAAATTCTTGCCGCGTCCTTTGTTCTCTTCATATTGCGGTTGGAAATTATGCTCAATATCCACCCCGAAAACCTGTTCCGGCAAGTCGCGGACATGCCCCATGGAAGCCTTCACGACATAACTCGGGCCCAATAATTTTCCAATAGTTTTCACCTTTGCGGGCGACTCCACAATCACCAGTTTGCTGTTTACTGCCATATCCATTCTCCTGTTGAGATGTTGCAAAAAAACACAAAAAAAACTGCCGTGAACGGCACTGATGTTTTAAAATAAATCCTTTCCACAAAAATGTCAAGTGATTTTTCGCCCCGACGGGGATTCCTGTATCCTTATTACTTTAGTAATATTTTTTCCAAAATATTTTTTCTGCCCGCAAAAATTGCACTTTTTCAAGGAACGCCATAATCGGTCCTGCAAAATGCACATTCCCCAATAACGTACCTGTCAATGCCAAAGAACTTCCAGTCTGCATTCCAAGGTTCCGGACAGGGGAATTATCCTGTTTATCGGCAGAAGAACGCAAAAATGACAACTCATGAGTTTGAAAAAAAGACGGAACGTTGTATATTATCTGCAACGACGAAATTCCCGCAGAGGCAGGTTCCCGACATGTTCGGATTGACGGAACCGCAAATATCTGTTTGATAAAAACAACCGTTCAACATAAGGAAACGAATAGAAAATGAGCGAAGAAAAAAATTCGGCACCTGAAATTCAGGCAGAACAGGAAGAACAGAAAATTGATGAACTCTTTGAACAGAGACTTGCTAAAAAGCAGGAACTCGAAGCCGCAGGAATCCGTCCCTACGGAGTCAAGGTGGAAGGTCTGAAACCATCCGCTGAAGTCAAAGCCGCCTATATTCCCGATGTTGAGAATACGGAAGAATTCAAAGTCGCCGGACGGTTAGTCGGGATCCGCGTAATGGGAAAAGCCTCCTTCGCCCACATCAAAGACGATTCCGGAAAACTTCAGCTTTACGTTCAGCGCGATATTCTCGGTGAAGAAGAATACAAACGTTTCAAACGTTTTGATATCGGCGATATCGTAGCTGCCACCGGACATCTTTTTACAACCAAAACTGGCGAAGTCACACTGAAAGTGTCCGAATTCACCATGCTTTCCAAGAGTTTGCGTCCACTGCCGGAAAAATTCCACGGATTGGTGGACTCGGAAGCCCGTTACCGTCAACGTTATCTGGACCTGATTGCCAACGATGACAGCAAAGCATTGCTGAAAAAGCGTATCACCATCGTTCGCGAAGTCCGTAACTTCCTGGAAGCAAAAGGATTCATGGAAGTGGAAACTCCCATGCTGCAATATATCCCCGGAGGCGCTGCCGCCACACCGTTCAAAACTCATTACAACGCCCTGAACTGTGATATGTTCATGCGTATAGCGCCGGAACTGTATCTGAAACGTCTTTTGGTCGGCGGATTCGAAAAAATCTTTGAATTGAACCGGAATTTCCGTAACGAAGGAATTTCTCTCCGGCACAATCCGGAGTTCACTATGCTGGAACTCTATCAGGCTTACGGTAACTGTGAAACCATGATGAATCTTATCGAAGAAATGGTCACAACCGTCGCAATGAAAGTCTTCGGCACGCTGAAAATTGAACATCCTGGGAACAAAATCATTGACCTTACACGTCCGTGGCGCCGGGCTCCTTACAAGGACCTGATCTGTGAAAAGATGGGCGCCGACTGGTTCCAGCTGCCCACCAATGAAAAATATCTCAAGGCAAAAGAGCTTGGAGCTCAGGTCATGCCTGATTTCACGGATTTGGAAATCACTCACGAAATCTACGAAAAATTCATCGAAAAAACCCTGATTCAGCCAACATTTGTCATCCGCCTCCCAGCGGAACTCGTTCCGCTGGCTAAAAAATGTCAGGACGACGATTCCCTGGTCGATGTTTATGAACTCGAAATCAATGGTCAGGAAATCAGTCCGGGATATTCCGAACTCAATGATCCCGTGGAACAGCGTAAACGCTTCATGGAACAGGTTACTCTGACCGGGAAAGACCCCGCTCAGGCGGTAGATGAAGACTTCCTGACCGCCTTGGAATACGGCATGCCTCCCGCAGGCGGCATGGGTATCGGTATCGACCGTCTGGTTATGCTGCTCACCGGCAGCGAATCCATTCGCGACGTTGTACTTTTCCCGCAACTCCGTCCCCGCACCACATCCAATAACTGAATAACTTTTACGAGGTGAAAATTATGTATTTAGGCAGAATTGTTGCAGCCGGCATGACTTCCAATGGCAAACCCTTTGCCGCATATCGTGTTTCCTCACGTTCCTTCCCCAACCGTACCGCATGTCTCAACAACGGACAGATTTCCATTATTCCGCGTCCCGGATGTGAAGGCGATTTGGCAAAAAATCCCTACATCGCATACAACTGTGTACGGCTTTCCGGCAGTATCGCTTTGGCAACCAATGGTTCACAAACGGATCCGATTATCGAAAAAATCCAAAGCGGAATGCCCGTGCGCGATGCTTTTACCCTCTCCTTGCTCGCTATGGACTATGAAAAAGATCACTTGAATACACCCCGTATCGCTGCCGCTGTCGATGCCGAAACAGGAATCCTGACTCTCGGAATTGTCAGAAAAGATGCCGTTCTCGTACGTCAGTTCGATGCCGTCCCCGGCGTTATCCGTTTCATCTCCACATACGAGAAAAACCGCCCGGCAGATGAAAACAATGCCTGCATCCCCGTCACTGACGACTCTCAGGCGATCTGTTCTTTCGTTATTCGTGGCGGAATCTTCGAGACCTTCGAACATCCCGTAACTGCTGCTGCAGCCCTGTGGAACGGTTCCGAGTTCCAGTTAGCGGTGCAAGATGCCTGATACAGATGCCAGAACGTTCCAGCGCATACTGGGTAAACTGAATCCCCCGCAGAGGGAAGCGGTCCAGCATATTGAAGGCCCCCTGCTCGTCCTGGCTGGTGCCGGGACGGGAAAAACACGCGTCATCACAACCCGTATCGCTTATATGATTTCGCAGAATATCCCGCCCGCCTCCATTCTCGGTGTGACTTTCACAAACAAGGCGGCACGGGAAATGCGTGACAGAATCCGCGCCATTGTTTCTCCCGACGCTGCTTCCCAGATCACTCTAGGAACCTTCCATTCTTTCTGCGCCCGTATCCTCCGCAGGGATATCCATTATGCCGGAAACTACAATTCCAACTACAGCATCATTGATACCGCTGACCAGACAAGTATCGCACGTCAGGCGGCTGCCGAACTCGGATATTCGAAAGATGAAGTCTCCACGGACTCCGTCATTGCTTTCATCGGTCAATGCAAAAATAAAATGTGGTCTCCGGAATACGCTCTTCAGGCTGCCGATGACAATCGCCCTGCCTTGCGGCAAATGGCAGAAATCTACGCCCGATATCAGAAACTGCTTGAACTGCAGAATATCGTCGATTTTGATGATATGCTCCTTTTCTCCGTCAAAATTTTCGAAGAACATCCCGAAGTCCTCGAACGATACCGGAAAATTTACCGCTATATCCTTGTCGATGAATATCAGGATACCAACGCAGCTCAATTCCGCCTCATACAACTGCTCGCGGGCGAAGATCACCCCAACCTCTGCGTCGTCGGGGATGATGACCAGAGCATTTATGCCTGGCGCGGCGCAGACGTTTCCAATATCCTCGATTTTCCCCGTTTCTTCCCCGGTACTGAAAAAATCAAACTGGAACAAAATTACCGTTCCACTAACAATATCCTCACCGCTGCAAATGCCGTCATCGCTCCCAATGCCGCGCGTTATGAAAAAAATCTCTGGTCTGCTAAAGGCTCAGGGGAACCCATTCATCTCGTCCGATTGAAAAATGGAGAGGCTGAGGCTAATTTCGTCATTAATGCCATTATGACACTGCGCGCTCAGAATCCCGATTTCAATTACTCCGATTTCGCTATCCTGTACCGTTCCAATTATCTCTCCAGATCCCTGGAAATGGCTTTCCGGAACGTTGGAATCCGTCCCAAAATCATCGGCGGACAGGAATTTTTTCAGCGCAAAGAAGTCAAAGATGCAGCCGCTTACCTGAAACTGATTCTCAATCCCAATGATGACCAGAGTCTGCTCCGCATCATTTCCATCCCGCCACGCGGAATCGGAGATAAGGCAGTCGAAAGGCTCCGCAAATTACGACAAGTTACCGGCGTTCCACTCTCAAAACTTTTGGATGAACCGGAATACCTCAACAACATTTCCTCAACCGCGGCAGCCGGGGCTAAATCCCTCGCCAATGCCATACGCAACGCGCGTACTGCTTTTTCCCAACCGGGCAACCTTGAGGTAAAAACACATGCTTATCTTATGGAAACCGGCTATTTAGACGGACTCCAACGGATTTACAAGGATATCAAAGAGGCGCAGGACCGACGTGAAAACGTCATTGAATTCCTCTCTTACATCGGAAAATTCGAACTCGAAAGAAGTGCCGGCCAGGAATCTTGTTCCCTTTCACAATTCATCGAAAATTACTCCCTCATGGATGATAACGACAGAACTCAAAATGACGATGATTCCATCGATGCCCCCATTATGACAACCGTCCATGCTGCTAAGGGTCTCGAATTTCCCATCGTCTTTGTAGTCGGTATGGAACAGGGACTTTTCCCTCACGAACGCTCGCTCATGGAAGGCGGCGAAGACGAGGAACGCAGACTTTTCTACGTCGCTGTCACCCGGGCGAAAGAACAGCTCTATCTGACCAATGCCATGGAACGTTACCGGTATCGCGAATACATACGGCAAATCCCGTCACAATTCCTGAAAGATATCCCCAAAGACATTTCTGTTGTCCAGAAAAATCCGGATTCCTGTTTCCAGGCTTCCGAACAAGAACAACGCGATGCTTTTGCTGAAATCATGAGACGATTAAGCGAAGATTGATTCATCCCTAAACAAAGAAAGGTACCGCCGAAATGAAAATCAAAATCCAACTCCCAGTCCTGTTCGCTGTTTGTTTCTTACTCGCCGCATGCTCAAAATCACCATCCAAGGTCGTCACGGAAAATTTCGAATATCAGAAAAATCTTGATGCCGCTCAAGTACGCGTCCTGCTCGAACAGGAATGCAGCAATCTTTATCAGCTGTATTACGATGACGCCCTTTACGAAACAGATAATGAAGAAGAAGCAAAAGCCATCGCCGATGAAAAAATCGCTCAGAAACGCGATAGCCTGAAAAAATGGACCGATATCGAGTTCGAAAGAGAAGCTCGACGCAGACGGGAAGTTTACAACTATGCTAAAATTAAAATCCTCTCCGAATCGGTAACTTCTGACAAAAAATCCGCAACCGTGGAATACTCCATCCTCTATAACGGCGGCGTAGAAGAAAAACGTACCGCAAAACTCAGAAAAGACTCCGATGGAAAATGGCAGATTTTACCCGAAGAACCCGTAAATAAAACGCCTGCCGCCGAAGAGGAAGAAGATTACGAATAAAACCTTTACGAGAAGCAAAGAAAAATGAACTGTTTCCGTACCATCGATTTCACAACATGGAAACGAAAACCCATGTATGATTTTTTCAGCCGGTCATCCTCTCCTAATTATTGTATTTCCACGAAATTTGAAGCCGGTGAGTTCTTCCCTTTCTTCCGCAAACGCGGCGATTCCGTATTCATCGCCACTCTTTATGCTTTCCTCAAAGCTGCGAACGATATCCCGGAAATGCGCCAGCGGCAAATGGGGGATAAAGTCGTTGAATATGCTTCCGTCGCGGCAATGACCCCTGTCTCCTGCGCGGAACCGGATCTCTTCCGGCAAATATGGTGCGAGTTTTATCCCGATTTCGATGAATTCCGCAAACATGCCGTCGAAAAAATCAACGAAGCAAAAATGCTTCCCCCAAAACCCGTCGCAGAAGAAGCCTATACCAATTTCGGATATATTTGCGTCAATTGCGCCCCGTGGTATCACTTCGACGGTGCGGAAATCCCGGATTACACTCTGTCAAAGGATATCCCCATCGCGGGGTGGGGAAAACTGAAAAACAATCTGCTCCCGACATCTACACGTTTTAACCATTGTTTCATGGATGGTGTACATGTCGGACGTTTCTTCAAATCTCTTCAGAAATATCTCAGCCACCCCGAATCTCTCTTGTGAGTTTCAAAAAAGGAAAACGCTTTCGGTTGCCATTTTCCACAAAAAATGCCGGATATCTGTCTTTTTTTCGCTTTTTTATCACTTTCAGACTTTCTTTTTGAAAAATATGGAGTAAATTATACTCATCTTTTCCGTCGGGGTATAGCGCAGTTGGTAGCGCGGGTGGTTTGGGACCATAAGGTCGTCGGTTCAAATCCGTCTACCCCGACCATTTTTTTTGTTATTCAGCGTCAACGGACTGCCGTTGACGTTTTTTTTCGTAAATTCCTTTGGTACGCAGAGTTGTGCAAAGAATAAAGGACTTCCCCCTGTTTTCGCAAAGAGAGCCATTTCGGGACCCCGGAAATCACCCGGCAGACACCCCCGCCGAAATTCTCCGTTTGCTCATGGGCCGGGACTTTCGACTATTCAAATATAACAAAATAGGGGCGCGCCGATTCGCATTTCCGTTTCAAACGCCGAAAATTCAGCGCACACGCCGCGAAACTGCTTTTTTATAGAAAAAATGCCATCCTTCCGGCTGTCGCGCATGACTTCCTCTACCGGACTGCTCCGGAGGGGTGGTCACGAAAGGATGCCGATGAATTTTTCCGGGACATCTGCAAACGGGATGGCTACCCGGGACAATGTGGAACTGAAACTTGCCGGCAAGGCAAGTGCGGACGGTTCGGCAGGCAAGGAACAGGTGACCGCAAGTTCTGTCGGTACTGACGGCAATCTGAAGTTCAAGATCGGCTGTCAGATCAACGGCGCGGCTGTTGACCTTGTAAAAGCCAATGCCGATGCAAACAAGGTGATTGAAACTCTCAAGGATGAAAAGGAGGCCTTGCAGAAAGGGTATGATTCCCTGCAAGGCAAACTTGCTGAACTTTCCGTAAAGGACGAGTAAGTAAAAATCGACCCGGTATCCGTAAATGGATGCCGGGTGTTTTTTTCCGGATTACGGTTTGTCCGGCATACTGTCAAGTATTGTCAGAAAATCAGCGGGTGAAACTACAAATTTCGCAGTCGGAAAATGTCTTGAATTTCCGATCACCAAAAATGTTTCATCAATGCCGCTTGCCAATGTTACGGCGTAAAACGGCACATCCGACATATCCGGCAAGGTAATATCCGTATTTTCGGCATTCAAAAGCATTCCGAGTCTGCGAAACTCTTCAATAAAAGATTTTACCTGTTCTTTTGGCAAATGGAATTTTTTGCGGTTCAGTACTTCCGTGTACTCATCAAGTATCGTCTCGCTGAATACCGGCATTACTTCCTGATTGAAAATACGCTGTAAAACGCATACGGGCGCGGATGTTTCCGATTTGGCAATCAAGGCCGATACCAGCACATTAGTGTCAATTACTGTCCTGCATTTCATTTTCTGTCGCGAACCGCTTTGATTTCTGCGTTAATCTCGTCAAGAGTGATCTCTTTCACTCCGTTTTTACGTGCCGATGCCCGCAAGGCGGCAAAGGCCTTTCCGGCTCCGGTAACCGGTTTTGCGGAAATTTCAAAGGGAATTTTCCGTTCGCGTACTACAGTTGCGGCAAAAACATTAATGGCGACACTCATATTCATGCCGAAATCGCTGCAAAGTTCATCAAACTGATTTTTCAAATTCTCGTCCATCCGCACGCTGAATGTTGCTGTTGCCATACTGCACCTCCTGTGTGTTTAATATGGCATAATATAACACATTCAGTGCAAAAAGTCAAATGATTTCCGTAAAAAAACAACAAATTCTTTATTCGCTGTTTCTTGCGTAATTTACTGACTAAAGAGACATTCCCGCGCTTATTTAACAAGCAGGCGAACAATAGTTCACCCTATACGGAAAGGAAAACTGAAAATGGCAAACAACTGCATGGTAGGAATCCAAATCATCACGGCAACCGAAGCCAACGGCGAAAAACTGCATGACATTCTCACGGGAGTGAAAATCCTTGCGGACAAAAAACGGGAAGGCATCTTCATCGGATGCAAGAGCCAATTTCCTGCCGGGGCAATGTCGGGATGTGGCAGTTGCAGGGAGAGAATGCGAAAAACCTGCAGGACTTTTGTTCGCACCCGGCAAAAAACCGGCTTGAAATTCGCGTTTTTGAGCATAAGCCATGCAGAAGAGAGAGTCGCAGCCGCTAATTGCTGCAAGGTCGCCCATTTTTTTTGCCATTTTAGAACAGTTTTTTACCTTATCGCTCTCGTTGCGGCAAGGAAAAAGCCACCCATTTCGCATCTCGCAAATGTGCAGGCGTTACAGTTGACAAAATATGATTGCCTGCATTTAATAATCCTGGAAATGAACTAATTTTTAACAAATTAATATCACAGTTATCCCATATCTTTTTGTAATTTGCCGGAAACAACGGACATAAATATCTCCAGTGTTGCATATTGTTTGACCTCAGGAAACGTTATGCACGGAGATGCGCCGCCTCTGGGGCGTTTTCCACCGTGAGTGGTTCATGCCGCCCCGTTGGGGCTGATTTTGTTGAGTTTCCAATATCCGCCGTGTTTACTCAAACGGTTGTTGAACCACGAATACGCCTTATAAGTTCTACAAAACCAATAAGTCCTATAGGTCCTATAAGCCTTATTTTTATCTGAGTCAGGAAACCTGGAGTTTTCCATACTGCATTCCATCCCGCCCGCACAATCACACAAAACCTCCGGCATTCGCACCGTTTACTATCCACAGACCGGTTATATGTACTGAAATGTTGGCTTGAAAACAAGGCAACATTTCAATAATATGAGGTCGTTATGGAAATAAAACGGGATCATTACTTGCAACAGTTGATTGATCGGCAATGGAACGGAATGGTGAAAATTATTACCGGAATCCGCCGTTGCGGTAAATCGTATCTGCTCCGGACCCTGTTCAGAAATTATTTGTTGAATCAAGGGATAAAAAAGGAGCAGATCATTCATATTACCTGAAAATAGGCGAATATGATGTATTATCTCCGTTTAGTGTCAAAAATCACTGAAAGTTCACATTCAGGTAGGGGCTCAAGTCAAGGGGGGGCTCAAGTGAAACGGGGGGCTCAAGTAAAAGGGGGGCTCAAGTGAAGGGGGGCTCAAGTCAAGCAAGGGATATTCAGAATGTACGGAAACGGGAAACGTCATCACTATCTCAACGGGGAATGGAAAAAACACGGACGGCATAGGGTCCGGCTTCCTGACTGACGAGCTGTCGGTTTCCGTGTTTCAAATCGAACCGGACCTTTTCCGGCGAAGTATTGACTGCAACTAACCAGTCTTCTTTTTCGGTCCGATGCACGGAAAAGCGCCAAGGATTACGGGCCGTTCCGGCAGTAAGAGAAAATTCCGCAGAGACATCTTTACCCGCGGCATAGAGCGGGAAAAAGGAATTGATTTCCTCCTGCAAGTGCGCAAGCATGTCATAAGCATGCTTATCCTCTTTCGGGAAATTACCATGTCCGAGGTGCAGAACGTTACCGGCGCAGCCCCGAATCAGGCAAAGCCAGACAGCTGCGCGGAGTTCTTCTGCGCCACGGTTGACATTATGAGCTTTGAAAGAACCGAGCCAGAAAATAACCGGCTTGCCATTGGCTTCCGCGAACAATCCGGAGAGTTCTTCGTCTAAAAACGCGAGAGGCGCGGGAGCGTAGGAAGTACCCCAGGAAGCATACTCGAAGACATCGCAGCAGCGTGCGATACGTTCTTTTCTGCTGGCAGCACCATCCGCCTGAATGGAAAAAACGGCATTGGGATATTTTGCCTTCAGTTTTTTATAGGCTTTTTCATAAAAAGATATCTGGTCATTGACTAAACGGATTTTCCCGGCAGCATCTTTCACCATGATATTCAACTGGGATTCATACTGGAGCCGGAAGAGCGTTGCGGGCGATTTTGCAGAAAGCCTGCTGATTTCAGCAGTTTGAATGACCGGATCCTCACTGAAAACAGCGCCCGTAAAGGGCGTTGTGACAAACTGCGAAGCCAGACAGCCGGAAATATTCAGGATGCCTTTACCGGACCCGACAACGGGATAAAACGGAATACCATCCACGCGGAACAAACCATTTTCCAGGGACAAGGAACCGACTTGCTGTTTCAAAGCGGGAAATTCATCGGTAACGACAGCAGTTGCAGTCCCGAAAAGATAATCACCCTTCCCGGAAGTGCCGGAGAGTTCGCCGGGCCGGTAGTAGAATTTTTCCAGACCGCCATTTTCCGGATTCTGCATAGGCACGAGCGCAGAATACGAGGAAAGCTTTCCGTTCTGCTTGATTTCGACTGAAATTTTCTGAATGCCTTTATAGGTCGTGGGAGTACCGATACGGAAAGAGGTGGAGAACGGTTTTCCCGGCTCCAGTACTTCCGTTCCGGAAACCGAGTTGTTGCGGACTATGACAAACTCAGCCGGTGAATCCGCACGGTTGACCAGTTTAATATATACGACACCATCACGGCAGGTAAATTCGGAGATATCGACACCGGGGACCCCGTTTTCACCGAAGAGTAGAGTACCGAATTGCGAAACATCATGATAATCCGACGTAGGACTCCAAGACTGTCCAAAAACAAAATTGGCTTTCCAATGTTCCCCTTTTACCGGAGTTTTCTTTCCCAGAGCAGCGAACGGGATGACAAAATCAGCTTTCCAGGCGTTACCGTCCACCGTGGCGACAGTTTTGATCGGAACGGAAGGTTTCCAGGTACAGTCGCCCCCTTTTGCCTGGTACAAACGGTTATCCGGTGAGATAGCTAATTGGTAATAGACCGGAATTTCCGGGTCCGGCTGCAAAAAGATTTCAGCGGTACAGCCTCCGAAAATTGCGTATGGGCCCCTTCCTTTTCCGATTTTCATTTCCCGAACCGTACCATAGCAGGTAATCAGCAGTTCCTCCGCAGTGTAGCGGACCTGGACAAAAGCGGGATTTTCCCCGAAGACATGGTCTATAGACTGCCAGAGAGCAAACTCAACGCCGGGAGCGGGTGCGTTTTCGGGAACATACAGAGTCGGATATTCCGCTGCCGTAAGAACAACAGCGAAAGTGAGAAGAGAAAAAACGGTCAGCAGGAAATGTTTCATAATCATACCTTCTGTTTCAGGATTCGTTCAGAGCCATGTCTATTTTACTGGTCAGGAGTTCAACGGGCAAACCGATGACATTATTCAGTGATCCGGAGCATTTCTGAATAATCAACTCGCCATGCTCCTGAACAGCGTACGCACCCGCCTTGTCTAAAACATCCACCAAGCTTACATATTGCTCAGCAGTTTTTCTGTCAAAAGGGAGGAAAGTCACTTCGGAACGGAAAGACAGGCATTGACAGAGTGAAGTCTGCACACACCGGATACAAACATCCGTAACGACGTGATGAGTTTTTCCGGAAAGACGCATCAGGATGCGGATGGCATCGTTGAGATCCGCGGGTTTTCCGATAATTTCCCCCTGAAAGAGAATAACAGTATCAGCGGCAAGGACAACGGCATCGGGATAACGGGCAGCCACATTTTCGGCTTTCATGACGGCATTATCCGTCACTAAGTCATAATGCTGCGCGGAAAATTCGGAAGTTTCCCGGACATCGGGAGAAACGCACAGGAAGTTCTTGTAACCGGATTTTTCCAGCAAATCCCGGCGGCGCGGAGAAGCGGAAGCGAGAACCAGCTGACGCATATCTGCCTCACAAAGGATAGGTGGCAAGCATTTCTCCGGGCGTTGTAACGGAAGTACCTGCTTTTCCGACGACGATACCCGCCGCATGATTGGAAATAACGGCGGCTTCCTCTTCATCGGCACCGGCAGCCCGGCAGAGCGTATAGAGGGCGATAACCGTATCCCCGGCACCGCAGACATCAAAGACTTCTCTGGCGACAGTCGGAATCGCGAACAGGGAAGACGGTGTTTGGCGTTTGAATAACGCCATTCCCTGATGACCGAGAGTGATAAGCAGAGATTCCGGTTGCCAGCTTTTCAGAACATTGGCGGCGACTTGTTTCAGATTTGCATCCTCTTCGACGACCGGCGTCGGATCAAAACAGAAAATACCCGCAAGACCAAAAGCCTCGGACCGGTTTGGAGTCATAAGTGACAGATTCTGTACGCGCATATCATGACCGGGATGCGGATCCAGAGAAGTAAAAACACCATACTCGTTTGCAACATCGGTAATCTGCTGAAGCATATCGCGTTCCAGCAGACCTTTCGCATAATCCTCGAAAATAATGGCGTCAACCGCCTTCTCCCGGATCATACCGGTAATGCGCTTCACCAATTCTGCCCGGACACTTTCCTCAATCGGATTCGTTTCCTCGAAATCCAGACGCACAACCTGCTGACTTGCAGCAATTACGCGCTGCTTCACGGTCGTACGCCGACCCGGAATGGCCAGAAGTCCGAACGTATCCACATTCTCTTTCTGCAGCAGAGAACGTACGGTATCGCCATCGGCATCCTGCCCGATAATACCGAAAGCAAAAACCTTTCCCGCCCCCATACTGGTCAAATTACGCATGACATTTGCCGCACCGCCTAAACGGGTCTCAAAGTTGCGGACCCGCACAACGGGAACCGGAGCTTCCTGTGAGAGGCGGCTTGCGGAACCGGAAACATAGACATCAAGCATCAAATCACCGAGTACAGCGATACGGGTTCTGCCGGAATTATCAAGAATCTGACGGAATCTTTCAACTGACAACATATTATAAGGTCTCCCGGGTCTGAATTTTTTTCTTGAGGGACTGCAAGTATTGATTACGGTCAACCGTTTCACGTTTGAGGAAAAAGTGAATCGGTTTTTTCTGACCGTCCATGGTTCTGGACAGCCAGGATTGTGAAACAGAAAGGAGCTTTCTGTGCATTTTAATTACCTGACGGGCCTGCTGCAAATCCAGTTTTTCACTGTTATCGCGCAGGAAACGGCATTGTTTCTGAAAAAGACGGAGCACAGCCTGATATTCTTCGTTTCTCAACGGGTCAAGACGGCTCTGATGGTTCATGAAGGCAATGACATCACGGTCGTCATACAGGAGACGGAGCTTATCGGCATTCATCATCATCTTCTGGCGTTCGACCTGCAGTTCAAGAGTTTCCGCTTTTTTTATCTGAATTGGCAGAATGATAATCAGATAAAGCTGAAACACAATCATGAGACAAAACAGAAAGATAGCAATACCGGTGATAATATCCGGCTTACGCTTACATGCATATCTGGCTTTAATTTCGGCTCGCGGCATAAAACAGCACCGTCAATACAAATCAGTTCTGTTTCCAGGGCAACTGCCAGTCGCCACGTTCATACAGGGAATACAGAGCAACAGCAATACCGGAAAGTTCACCGATTTTACTGCCGAGTTTGCTGGTCACAACAGAACAGGCGGAACGCATTTGCGGCCACGCATACTTTCCGATACGCTCAAGCAGCGGCTTCATGAAAAGATCTCCGGTTCTGAGGGCAATCGTACCGAGTGCAATCACCTCCGGATTGAAAATATTCATGAGCATTCCCATTGCCTGGGCATTTCTTTCGATCATATCATCCCAGATCTTGCAGGCATACGGGTCGGAAGCACGGACTGCAATCTCAAGCGCTTTCATATCAATATTTTCAACTTTCCCGTCCGCGGCTTTCATAATTGCGGATTCGGGCTTGTCCGCCAATTCCGCTTGCAACCGCTGGGCAATCGCTTTGCCGCCGCAGAAAGCTTCATAATCGCCATGCAGTCCGCAGTTGCATACGGGTCCGTTAACATCCAGAATCATGTGACCGACCTCGCCCGCATAGTTACCGGCTCCGCGAAGCATTTTTCCGTTGCAGATGATACCGGCACCGATTCCGGTACTCATAGTCAGATAGAGCATATTGGCGGTATTGACGCCTGCACCGAACAGCCATTCCGCAGTTCCGGCTGCATTGGCATCGTTATCGAAGAACGTTTCCACACCGAACGCCTCTGCCAGATAATCACGAATGGGAACATATTCCCAAAGTTTCATATTGCAGGGTTTCAGGATAATACCTTTTTTCCAATCCATGGGGCTGGGAGATCCGATACCGATAGCACGCAGGGCACTTGCCGGAATATTATTGTCCGCAAGCAGTTGTTTTCCCGCCTGAACTAATTCGGGCAGAACCTCTTCCGGTTTGCGGTCCTGATTGTTCACACGCGAAGAGGCAATCAGCTGACCATCGCTCGTACCCAAGCAGACAGCGATTTTGGTACCGCCGATATCGAAACCTAAAACGGGAAATGTTTCTTTCATAATGCACCTATCCTTATAACAAGTTCGCAAAAATAATGAAATATTTTCATAAATGTACATTGACTTTTGGGAAAAAGCAAAGTATTTTTACGAAAATAACAGGATTTTTCCAATTTTTAGTTTTGTTTATCATGTAAGGGAGGTTTTCCAATGACCGTGTTTTCTGTTCTAAGTCCGCTTTTTTTCGCTGATACTTCTTTTTCCAAATGTCTCCTTTACGCATTGAAAAACAGTGATGCCGTCGGTAAACTCATCTGTGTTGCCCTGTTCGTCTTTTCCGTTATCGTCTGGGTCATCATGATTGATAAATGCATGGATCTGCGCAAGAAAATGAGTTACAACAGAAAATTTCTTGAGATGTTCCGGAGTAAGAGGGACCCGCTGTGGATTCACGAAAATGTATTCCCCAATGTCTGCCAGTTGTCCAATATCTATTATTCCGTATGCAAACGCATGGAGTCCTTTGATATACAGCTGGTACCCGGAAAACCCAGACGCTCGCTCGGAAATGATGAACTCGCAATCGTTGAAAAAACAGTCACCAGAGTGGTGGAAGAAGAAATCGCCAATATTCAGGATGGTAAAATGACTGTCATTTCTACCGCAGTAAGTGCCTGCCCTTATCTGGGTCTGTTCGGTACCGTCTGGGGTATTACCATCGCATTCACAGAACTGGCTATGAAAGGCAAAGCGGACATCCAGACGCTTGCTCCGGGTGTTTCCGGCGCATTGCTGACCACTGTTCTGGCTCTGTTCGTTGCGATTCCCTCCCTGATCGGTTACAATATCATCAAGAACGATCTGAATAAAATCATGATTTCCCTGGACGGATTCTCGGAAGAATTGAGTTCACGACTGAAAATCGAACAAATCGATACCATCGTCGCAGCACAAAATGCCCAACGCAGGAACTGACTCTAAAGAGAGGATCGTACCCTATGCCGCGCAGACAATTTTCCGACAGTATGTTCGATACCATCAATGTCGCTCCGTTGGTGGATACCCTGTTCTTCCTCCTGATTATCTTCATGGTAACCGCTCCACTGATAGAATACAGCACCGATGTTTCCGCCCCGGAAATGAATGCGGACACTCTGCCGCAGGACGATGAACACGCAAAGGTCGTCAATTTGAAAAAAGACGGTCTTGTCCTGTTCAACAATCAAAATATGTCCCAGGAAGATTTCTTCCAGCAGCTGCCGGAATTGAAACAGGATCCGGAAGTAAAACTTTACCTGCGTGCCGACAGAATGCTTTCTTACGGTAATGTTATTGATTTCCTCGCCCGCATCCGCCGGAACGGTTTTGCCAATGTCTTTTTGGTTACTACGGAGGAGACGGAATGAATCCGGTAACAATTCCTCCTACGGTAGTACGCAAACAAAACGCTGCAGCAAAAATCCGGAATACCTCCAAAATCATCTGGTGCAGCGTAATCTCCGCTCACATACTGATTGTCTTCGTACCCGGTCTCTGTGACTGGATTTATCAAATTTTCTTCCGCCCAAAAGAAAAACCGATCGAATTAGTCGTCCGTGTCGGACTCGTTCCGGATATGCCGTACGGCAACACTCTGGACATTCCTAAACCGGATACGCCGCAGCCGGAACCGGACCATGTGGACCCGCTGCCGCCCCAACCGAAACCGCAGGATAAGCCGAAGCCGAAAACACAAGATAAGCCGAAAACACAAGATAAGCCGAAAACACAAGATAAGCCGAAACCGCAGGATAAGCCGAAACCGCAGGATAAGCCGAAGCAGAAAAAAAACAAAACTTTATCTGTTGAGGATATCAGAAAACAGCGCGAAAAAAATAAGAACCCGAAGATCATAACGCGGACAAACGAGGACGAAATAAAACGTCAGGAAAAACAAAGACAAGAAGACGAGCGCAAGAAAAAACAGGAGTGGGAAAAGGCTATAGCGGCGCGGCAGAAGGCTCTGTCCGATATGGCAAAAAGTACTAGGGAAACTTATGGTGTTGTCAATGCCGGAATGCAGGGCATTCAGGCAACAACATATATCAACGGTTTGAAAGATATCATTGATCCGCTTTTCATCGAACCGGCAAAATCCCTGCTCCAGGGAGAAAAACCGGAAGTCCCCGTTCAGCTGACAATCGGCGCAAACGGGCGTCTGTTGTCCGCAAGAATCGTACGCAAGTCCAATATCCCCGCCATGAACGATGCAATAGAGGCATGGATCAGCAAACTGAAAGAAACCACATTACCCAAACCGCCGACCGGGAAAGATGTCTCTGTAACGGTAACAATCCGCATCCGCTGACAATCCAATTTCCCTGTGCGTTTGTCCATTTCTGCACTCAAAGATTTCTGTTCACCAGAGCCGGATACGACGAAGCGGACCGGGTAACGGACAAAGCAGTCTTACATTGTCAGGATGCCGTCGCAGGTTATCGTAACACAACGTCCGCAAAGGAAGCTGAGCGACGGAAGGGTGTGTCCGAAAGGAAGTCCGGAGAAAAAGGGTTTATTCGGATGGCGGTCGGCGAAACGTCTCATGATACGTATCTGTTCCTCATCCGTACCGCAATCGCCGCTGAATTTACCGAACAAGACGGCAGCGGCTCTGTCAAATATACCGCATAAATCCATTTGCAGCAGCATTCTGTCGATTTTCCGCGGAGATTCATCGACATCCTCCACCGCGATGATGGTATTCTGAAAATCAGGCAGATGTTTCGTTCCGCACAGACTGGTCAAAACCGCCAGATTGGCGGCAAAGAAAGGCGCGGTAACCGATTGGTTTCGCGGATTGGAAATCACATTCAGCCTGTAATTCATCTCCGGAACAGATTCGCCCATTGCGATCTGCAAGGTACGTTTCATGCTCCTGGCAGTAAACTCATTCTCCACAACCTGAGACAAAGATGTCAGCATTTGCGTTGTCACGGGAACTCCGGCATGATGAGCAAACATTCCGCAATGAAGTGCGGTAATATCACTGTAACCGCAAACAGGGAGCGCACGTTTCCGGAGCAAATCCCAGTTGATGGAGTCTAAAAGATATCCGGATCCGTACCCGCCGCGAGCGCAAAGAATCAGCTGAATGGAAGTATCAGCAAGAAGACTGTTGAAATCCTCTGCTCTGCGACGTTCATCGGTGGCGAAATAATCTTCGGGTCCGGACTCCAGTGCGTGAGTTGGAACAACGCATGCAATACCGTATGACTGAAGGAAATTCACAGCGTTATGAAAAGCATCGTGTTCCGGAGCTTTTGAGGATACGGCAATGCCGATACGTTTGACGGAATCCGGAAAGGGGAAATAGGGTTCCTTCACGGTTTTACCGCCTCGTTTTCTTTGAGTCTTTCATGAATGATGAGCTTCATAAATTCTTCGGGCGAACAATCTTCCGTTTTGATTTTATCCAGTTTCTCCATTTCCGCCACAGTGAGTTCAATGGTCATATTTTTGAAGGTATATGCCGGAATACTGTTGTTCCAGGCTTCGTAGCATCTGCGGTAAATGACTTCCGGCAGGTTTAACTGGTTCAAAATGGCGGATGCCATCATGATATCACCGTATGGACTCATGTGAGTTCCATCAATGGTCAGTTCGAGGGCTTTTTTATTTTTTTTCGTTGCAATATAGCTGTTGAAAACTTTATTGAGATCAATCAGTTTCAGTTTTTTCTGTGTGGCGATTTTACGCAGGAACTCGTTATACGGCACAAGATTTTTATTTGCGACATGGTCCGGGTCTTCCACAACCGGAGTTGCGGTCAGGACAATGACCTGAATACCGGCTTCGGCACATTTGTCTAAAATCGCAGTAATGTTTTTGGAATATGTTTCCAGCGGAACACCCGGATTGCAATCGCCGCCAGTCAAACCATTGGGAGCGTCATTAACGCCACAGGAAAGGAACATCCAGTTCGGTTTTTTGGAAATGACATCCCGGTCAACACGTGCAAGCATGTGATTGCTGTTGTTTCCGCTGATTCCGGCGGGGACGGGTTTTACGTCAATACCGGCACGGAAGAGGCCATCTACAACCAAGTTCACATAACCGATTTTATTTTTGGTGCCGAGTTCCGTAATGGAATCGCCGAGAAAAGCGACCGTTTCTCCGCTTTTGATCGGGATTTCATCGGCGGAAACGGTACAGACGGCAGTGCATGCAGCGACAGCGGAAAACATCATGTTTCTGAAATTCATTATTAAGACTCCAAATGTTAGTAGGGAAAGTTTTTCAGGATTCCGCAAAAAGTTGCAGGATATTGGACTAATATGGACCGTAAATGAGGAAAAGTCCAATCAAAAAGAGACAAAATCAACAAAAAAAACAAAAAACAGTTTTCAAATTGCGGAGAATGGAGTATATTATAGAGCGTTTATAAACTTTTTACAGGAACAGGAGTTTTACCGTGAAGGAAATTAAAGTCGGTATCATCGGATTCGGCACGGTGGGCGCTGGAGTTGCATCTTGCCTGCTGGAAAACGAAAAAGTCATTGCAGACCGCAGCGGTGTTTGCGTTAAACTGCACAAAATAGCGGATTTAGATATTACAACGGACCGCGGAGTCAAAGTACCGGATGGTATTTTGACAACCAGTGTACCGGAACTGATTGACAGTTGCGATATCGTTGTGGAACTGATTGGCGGCACCACGATTGCGAAGAAGTTTATTCTGACTGCGTTGAATGCGGGAAAAAGTGTTGTTACTGCTAACAAGGCATTACTTGCGGAATACGGGGAAGAACTCTTCGCCGCAGCGGAAAAGAACGGAGTGGATCTCTGGTACGAAGCAAGCGTCGGCGGCGGAATACCGATTATCAAAAGTCTGCGGGAGTCTTTTATCGGCAACCGCATCAAAAGCATTTACGGCATATTGAACGGTACCTGCAACTATATTCTGACCCGGATGGAACGCGAAAATCTCGGTTTTGCAGATGTGCTTGCCGATGCCCAGCGTCTGGGATATGCCGAGGCACATCCCTCTTTGGATATTGATGGTTTCGATACCGCGCACAAGGCGGCAATTCTGGCGGGTCTTGCATACGGTAAATGGTTTGGCATGGATTCCATTCCGGTAGAAGGAATCCGTGACGTTTCCACGGAAGAAATCGGATATGCCCGGGAACTGGGATATCGTCTGAAACTGCTCGCAATCATTAAGCAGAATGCTTCCCAGGACATTGAAATCAGAGTCCATCCGGCACTGATACCTCAGGACTCTCTGATGGCAAATATTTCGGATGTATTCAACGGCGTGATGCTGGAAGGCGATTATGTAGGAAAAACACTGTTTTACGGGCGTGGCGCAGGACGTGCAGCCACAGCGAGTGCCGTCGTAGCCGATATTACGGATGTTGCGGTCAATATTGCCAATAACGTACCGAGACGCGTTTCTTCCTTCCGGGAGTATAATCTGGCGGGAAAAATCGTACCGATTTCTGAAATCGAATCCAGTTACTACCTGCGGATCCGGGTTCACGACAAACCGGGCGTTCTGGCGCAGGTTGCCTCTCTGCTGAGTGTAAACGGCATAAGCATCAGTCGTCTGATGCAGCGCGCTTCCGCCGATAATGACAACGTTGTTTCCATTATCATTGTCTCTCACAAGGCAGTGGAAAAGAATGTCAGAAAAGCCATTCGTGAAATTGAATCCCTTCAGGATGTTTCCAAAGGAGTTACCGTATTGAGAATTGAGGAGCTGTGATTATGGCAGAGCATACCGTAGAAAAAATCGGGGGTACGTCCATGAGCCGCTTCGGCGAGGTAATGGACAACGTTATCCTTGCCGGACGGTCCGGGGAAAATCTTTACAACCGTATTTTTGTTGTTTCCGCATACGGTGGAATCACGAATCTGCTTCTGGAAGACAAAAAGACCGGAGCGCCCGGAGTATACGGGCATTTTGCGGCGGATAACGAACAGGGCTGGCGGACCAGTCTGGAACAGGTCCGGGAAAAAATGCTGGAATACAACCGTTCCTTTGCGGATATCGGATTAAATGTAGCCGAAGCGGATGAATTTATCACAAAACGCATTGATGGTATCCGTGCATCGCTGGAAAATCTGATGAAGCTCCGCGAATTCGGTCATTTGCGTCCGGAACACTATCTGGCGAACACACGCGAATTTCTTGCGGCAGCAGGAGAGGTCCACAGTGCTTATAACTCAGTGCAGATTTTAAAAGCCAACGGAGTCAACGCCCGTTTCGTTGATTTATCCGGCTGGAAAACCACGAAAAGTCTGACCTTGGACCAAGCCATTCTGGAGGCCTTCGAAGGAGTTGATTTTTCAAAGGAAATGCCTATCGTTACCGGTTACGTAAAATTTGATTCCGGGATTATGAAACGTTTCGACCGCGGTTACAGTGAGATTACATTTGCTAAAATCGCGGTTTTGACCAACGCAAAAGAAGGTATTATCCACAAGGAATTTCATCTTTCCACCGGCGACCCCAAACTGATGGGCGTAGATAAAGTGGAAATCATCGGAAATACCAATTTCGATATTGCCGACCAGTTGTCTGATATGGGAATGGAAGCCATTCATTCCAAAGCGGCAAAAGAAATGGAGTCCAAGAATATTCCCATTCGTGTTAAAAATGCTTTCGATCCCGAAAATCCCGGTACGCTCATCAGTCGCGATTACATCTCACCGGTCCCCCGTGTGGATATGATTTGCGGCAGAAATGATATTGTCGGCATTGAAATGTTCGACTCCGAAATGGTCGGTGAACCCGGTTACGACTACCGTCTGACACGCTATTTAGCCGATTACCACATCAACTACATAGCCAAGACAACAAATGCCAATACCATTACGCATTTCATACCTCAGAAATCCAAGAATGTTTCCGCTTGCATAGAAGCAATGAAAAAAGAGTTCATCAATGCGGAAATTAAAACTTACAATCTTGCCATTGTTGCCGTTATCGGCAGCAATATGCGGATCCCGGGGTTCCTGGCAACAGCGGCAAAAGCGCTGTACGAAGAAGGAATCAACGTTCTTGCCATTGACCAGACTCTGCGTCAGGTAAATATCCAGTTTATGGTTGCCCGTGAAGATTTTGAACGGGCTCAAAAAATACTTCACCGCGAGTTCGTTGAAAAGAAAAAGAAATTTTAACCGGAAAGAGATGGTGCATGATGTCCGAACCTGTTTCACGTCCCGACTGGGATGAGTACTTTATGGAAATCGCAAAGGTCGTCGCTTTACGCAGTAATTGCACCCGACGACATGTCGCAGCCGTGATTGTCAAGGATAAACGCATCATTTCAACGGGGTATAACGGGACACCGCGCGGGATTAAAAATTGCAACGAAGGCGGCTGTCCCCGCTGCAGTTCCACTGCCCCGTCCGGGACAAAATTAGATGAATGTCTTTGTTCCCACGGAGAAGAGAACGCCATTGTTCAAGCTGCGTATCACGGGATTTGCGTGAAAGATGCCACTCTTTACACAACTTTCAGTCCGTGTCTCAACTGCGCCAAAATGATTATCAATGCAGGAATCCGGGAAGTCGTTTATAATGAACACTATACCATTGACGGAACGGCTTCCGCAATTCTCCGGGAAGCCGGGGTTGTTCTCCGGCCGCTGAAAAAAACAATCGAATCCGAGTGAGTGCCCGGTATGAGGCAAAAATGTTGTTTCATCTTTGCTGCCGCTGCTGCTGTTTCACTCCTGCTGTCTGCATGTTCCCTCTTCCAAGATAAGAACGAACTCTCCGTTCCCGATTCGGGGAAGAAAGGTTCCGACGCGCAGACTTCCGGAATACCGGAAAAAAATGGTTCCAGTACGCAGACTTCCGGAATACCGGAAAAACAGAAAGAAAAAAATGACGGACAGGAAATTTCCGCACAACTTCCTGCAAAAAAACCGGAACCGGTCCCCAGAGTACTGTCTCCCATAGACAAACCGGCACAGTATTTCTTTCCCCACGGACACAACGGACCTCTGCTGATTGATGGTGATTGTGTTATCCGGGCAGCTACCTGGACCCGCGGAGACGGTATTGAATTTTTTGATATTTCCGACCCCGCTTCTCCCAAATATACAGGCGGCATCCTTTCCGCCGGCTATATTTCCAATATCGTTTCATATCGCGGTATCTGCTATGCCGCAACCGGTTTCTCCATTTTTGTTTTCAAGAAACCGGAAAATGACAACCCGCCGGTGCTGATAGAAAATGTCCTGATCCGTTTCCCGGAGGGTGGCGTCAGTCAGTTGGCATTTTCCGGTGACAGTCTGTACTGCACCGCCCCGGATGGACTGCGGGAATACTCCCTGCAGAAAGACGGACGTCCCGTCTACCGTTGTTCTTTCCCTTCCCTTACAGACCTCAGCTTCATCGCCGTCACAGACCGTTCTCTGTTCTATGTCCGGAAAAAAGAACCGGATACGCTGTATCAACAGGATTTTGATGCCACTTCGCATCGTTTTATCAACGCTCCGAAAAAACAAAAATTTCAAAAAAACATTTCGCGTCTGATGGTCATTCAAAATAAAATTTTTGTTCTCAGCAAGGATATATTATTTGATAGCCAAGGGGTTATGCAAATGACGGATAAACGGCGGATTATTGACGCCTGCCCCGTTTCCCAGGAAAACAAGGTCCTGTTTTTGATAAAAGATGATAAAACTGGACAAGTCGATTTTCAAGTTTTTGACGGAAAACAATGGCAATCCGCCGGTACGGATTTTTCCCGATCCGGAGGATACATGGCAGCCAACAACAAATGGTTTGTCTGGTATCAGGATGAAGGGTTGTATTTCCGGATGTCCGCCGATCCGGGAAAGAACGGACACATTCCCATTGTTGCCTGTGAAGCACCTGTTCTGTATGTTCCGCCATTTGCCTGCAGTCTGGACAAACACGGGAATACATTCCGCTTGTATGGTTTTGATGTATCCAAGCCGCAGCAGCCGGAAACGGTATGTGACATGGAAATCTTCTGGCAATCATCCGGGAAATCGGAATTTTTCTATGATATTGTAATGAAGCCCTGGAGTCTTTTCCTCTACAAGGAGCGATATCTTTTCGCGCCCAATGCACTTCTTGACGTTTCCAATCCGTCAAAACCGTCCGTCATTTGTCAAATTCCCGGTTATGCGACCGTCTGCACCCATGCCGACGGCAAGAATCGTATCTGGTTGGCACAGAACAATGTTTTGAGTATTTATGATGGAAATAAATTACCGTCACTTCGGCTGATTGCACAAATAAAAACTGACGAGTTCATCCGTCAATGGACAGAATTCGAAATTGACGGCAACTATCTGTATGCCCATGACCGGGACCGGCTGGTGATTTACGATGTAACCGATTTACAGAATCCCCGGCGTCTGTCGGTTCTGTCCCTTCCGGGTCGTTCCTACAAAATGGTAAAAGCGGGAGATTTCCTGTATATTCCGCCATACGATGAATGGGGCCAGGCGCGGACCCCGTTCCGGGTCATCAATGTGAAGAATCCGTCAAAACCCTTTATCGCCAATGAACTGGTGGAGTTCAAAGGGATTTCAGTTCTTGGAATTGTTGTTCACAACAATCGGCTTTTTGTTGCTGCGGGGAATCATATTCTAGTTTATTCGTTGGAAGTTCCGGTTCTGCCCGTGATAAAGTTCCGTTATTCCGGTCCGGATAAGGCGATGCAGAGCTACAGTTATATTGATATCCGTGATGGCGTTTTAGTTGGCAAAAAATATCCCCGAATCGATGTATGGCAGGTCAAAAAATGAAAAAATACCTCTGGATGCTGTTATCTCTTCTGATTCCGGTGTACGGCTCTGCCGAACCCTCTGAATTTTCAGATTATGGGGCTTCCGTGGATGTGGAGCCGCCGGCAAGTTCCATGATTCTGTCCGGAAATACTCTTTTCATGACTTGGTCCGGGAAAAAGCTTTGCTCATTCGACCTGTCCAATCCGGAAGTTCCCCGTCTGCTGGGCACAGTCCGTTTTCCTTATTTTGCCCAAGCACTTCATTTAGATGCAGCCTCGCAGAAATTGTATGTGGCGGATGGGCGATTCATCACGGTGCTGAATGTGGCCAATCCGCTGAAAATGACCATTTTGGAACGGCATTTAGTGAATAAAGATCCTTCAGCCGGGCCAGTGGATGTTATTCGGGACGGCAATGCCTCCATCGTCGTCTGCCGCAGGGGAAAGGCGTTCCGTGGCTTGTCGAGCCACATTCCGGTAGCGTTAAAGACCAATTGGGTCCGTTCCGTCACTCGTTTAATTGACGGAACACTGGCTTATGCCTGTTGCGATTCCGTGATATGCGGAGATAAGACTTATTCAATTCCCTTCGGAACGCCAAGGAAAGTACGTGATTTCGGGGACGGTAAGTTATTTACAGCAAACGGGTTCAACGGGATTGCAGTCATTGACCGTCAAACTGGGAAAGTATATTTGACGGACAATTTGAACCGGTATTCCAGCTATGGTTCGCATGTATATGACGTGGCTCCGGGAATGATTGACAAACAAGTGACGGAAACGGGTCTTGCCCTGAAAGTGGAAACTGTTCTGCTCGCGGCGGGTGAAATCGGAGTGCTTGTTGCCGATGTCTCCAATTTGGAGCAGGGTATCGTCTTCCGGTCAGACTGTCGGGAATTACGCTGGGGGAATGTAACGGGTATTATCCGTGGTGAAGGCAGCATTTTATATGTCTGCAATAATTCATACGGTTTGCAGGTTGTTGATATTACGGATATGAACAAAATGAAGGTTGTTGGCGGAGTTTCTCTGAAAGACATTCCGGAAAAACATCAGGAGGCAAAAAAATGACAAAATTGATTCGCACTTATTCCGCAGCTCTGCAGGGCATAAATGCCATCCAAATCGATATAGAAGTGAATCTTCTGGAAAAAGGTATTGGCGAAAATGACAATCAGGAGGTCATTGTCGGACTGCCCGATACGGCGGTACGGGAAAGTCGGGAACGCGTCAAAAGCGCAATTTTTGCCTCCGGTGCCCCTTATCCGCGCGGAATGGTTGTAGTAAATCTGGCTCCGGCGGATCTGAGAAAAGAGGGCGCTGCTTTTGATTTACCGATTGCGCTTGCCAAAATTGCTGCTGCGGGCGGCTTGTCGGAAGAAATGTTGTCCGAAACTTTTGCTGTCGGAGAATTGGCATTGAATGGGGAAGTCCGCAGTGTCCGCGGTGTATTATCCAGTGCGCTGACTGCGATGAAATTGGCTTCGAAAGGCATTAAAAACCTGATTGTTCCGGCAGATAACGCCAAAGAAGCAGCCATTGCCGCAAAATCCCTGAAAGTTTTTCCAGTGAGTACACTGCGGGAAGCTATTGCCGCAATATCCGGTGTGGCTCTGCCCTTGAAACAGGATGCGGAAACACTCTTTGGGGAACCCGATTGGAGTTCCATTCCCGACTATGCCGATGTAAAAGGACAGGCAGCCGCCAAACGGGCGATGGAAATTGCGGCTGCAGGTTTTCACAATATTCTGATGATCGGTACCCCGGGTACAGGAAAGTCCATGATTGCCAAGAGACTGCCCGGTATTTTACCTCCGATGACCATAGATGAAACGATAGAAACGAGCAAAATTCACTCCAGTCTCGGTTACCTTTCTTCCAAAGATCCGCTCTTGCGGACAAGACCGTTCCGCGCCCCTCATTATACCATCAGCGATGCCGGACTTCTCGGCGGCGGAACCAATCCGCAACCCGGTGAAATCAGTCTTGCTCACAATGGAGTACTGTTTTTAGATGAACTGCCGGAATTCAAAAGAAATGTTCTGGAAGTTCTGCGTCTGCCACTGGAAAACGGAGAGGTTACTGTCAGCCGTGCCGCAGGAAGTTTCATTTTCCCTTCCAATTTTATGTTAGTCGCTGCCATGAACCCGTGTCCCTGCGGACATTTAGGCGATCCGCGCCACCGCTGCCGCTGCCGGTCACTCCAGATTCAGCAATACCGTTCCAAGATTTCCGGTCCTCTGCTGGACAGAATCGACTTGCATGTGGAAGTACCGGCGATTTCCGAAGATGAACTCCTTTCCACAAGACGCGGGGAGAGTAGCGCAGAGATTCGGGCGCGTGTTCTGAAAGCCCGCGCGATTCAGGAGGAACGTTATAAGAATGACGAACATCCGATTTTGTGCAATGCAAAAATGGAAAGTGCCCATTTTTTGAAATACTGCAGTATGACAACCTCTATGCAGACAATGTTGCGTCATGCCATCGAACAGTTCGGACTCAGTGCCAGAGCATACGACCGTATTCTTCGTGTAGCCCGCACAATTGCCGACTTGGCAGGTTCGGAAGAAATCCGCCAGGAACATCTGTTTGAAGCTATCGGCTACCGTGTCATGGACAGGAAACAATAATGAAAAAGATCTATTTTGGAATATCCGTCATCGCTGCTGCCGTATTGGTCATGCTTATTCTTGTCACGGAAGTGCCGCTCGGCATTACGGGGCAATGGGTCTGGCAGCGCATTCCCGCTTTTCAGCTTCAGAACCAGCTCTTCGCTGTTGTTACCCCTTTAGCTGTCATCGCAGCGGTCTTTTTTGCCGTCTCCTTCGCAATCAGCCGTTTCGCAGACAATCCCCGAAGAGTACGTCTTGCGGGCATCCTTATTGTTCTTATCGGCAGTTTCTGTTTTCAGGAGGCGATTTTGGAATCCGGCCGTGCCGGACGCGGCGAAAATGAACTGGCGGTTTTAGATAAATTCACAGGCGGTTATGTCACGGAAGCCGCCAATATCACCCGACCGGGCGAATATTTCCGTAAATACGCAGAAAAGCTTAAACAAGGCGGAGACCGCGCAAATCATTTGAATGTACACCCGCCCGGAAATGTTTTCTGCGGATATCTACTGCTGAAATTTTGTGAATACACTCCGTTTCCCCGATGGTATGCCGATTGGCGCAGTGGTCTGAATGACAGGCATGACACGTTTTCCGGCACTCTTTTCACTACAGACGCCCAGAAAGAAAAGGAAGAACTCCTTTATCAGGCGGCAGCCTTCACTGTCTTCCTCAACGAACTCGCACTGGCATGTGCCGCACTCCTGACCCTTTTTGCAGCAATACGCCTTTACGGTCATACGCCCTCACCAGGGAGTTTCCTCCGCGCGGCTGCGGCTGCGGTTGTCCTTTCCGGTACTGCCGCCCTGTTCATGGGACATTGTGACTCTTTTTACTATTTTCTCGGTGCGCTGATCTTCTATCTGCTGGTCTGTTCTGCACGGCAAACTGCCGGACCGGTGAAAGCAATTCTCTGTACACTGACCGGAATTCTTACTGCATTTGCATGTTCCTGCTCCATGTCATTTGGAGCATTGATTCCCTTTGCCGCCATTTTATTCCTTTGCCGGAAAAACTGGAGAAGCGGTATAGTACCCCTTGTCCTGTTCTGTACGGGCGGGATATTGCTTACTGCTATCCTGTGGGCGTATGCGGATGTGTGTCTGCCGGAATGTGCCTTCTATGCGGCAAAAAACAATTCCGTATTTCTGGCTGGTAACCGGACAACGCCATGGCGGTGGATCCCGTACGATTTTCTGGATTGTGTCCTCTTTGCATCGCCCCTGACCGTTTTAGCGGCAGCATACGGATTTCTGACCGGAAAAGACCGGTTCCTCTCTACGCGGGCAAATGTTTTCCGTTTGGCAGCGTTGCTGATTATCGTTCTGATTTGCGCAAATCCGTTCCAGATCAGTGAAATGGGACGTCTTCTGCAATATCTGTTCCCTGCCTTGCTGATTCTGGTTTTGTACCGGGTCTTCCGCGATGGCGACAAACTGCCGATACCTGCTTTTACCGCTGCTGTATTTGCGCAGGGAGTCCTGTTTACGATTCTCCGGGTCTATCTCAAACTCGTTATCGTCTGGGGATAAGAGTCATCAAAGACCGTTTTTCTTCGCTTCCTGCCAGTATTGTTCCATAACATCCGGCGAAACTTCGTGAATGTCTTTTCCCTGTTCCGCAAGTCTTTTTTCCACATAACGGAACCGTCCGGAAAATTTGCGGTTCGCAGCTGCCAGGATATTTTCCGGATGGCGTTTCCGAAAACGTATGAAATTGATGACCGCAAACAGCAAATCGCCGCTTTCCGCATCAATTTCCTGCTCACTGCCGGTATTCAAGGCGTTCTCCAGTTCGTCCACCTCTTCGCGGATTTTTTTCAGAATATCCCGCTGATTTCGCCAGTCAAAACCAACCTTCGCCGCCCGTTTCTGCATTTTTTCCGCCTGAAGCAATGCGACATGACTCGGAATTCCATCCATCTGGGAGGGGCGTTGCGCTCCTTTTTCCTCTTTTTTGATATTTTCCCATAATTTTACGACTTCACTGGAATTCTTCGCTTCCGCCTCACCGAAAACATGCGGATGACGGCGTATCATCTTTTCCGTAATATCGCTTGCGACATCCGCCAGCGTAAATGCGCCGCGTTCCTCGGCAATGCAGGCGTTCAACACGATTTCCATGAGCAAATCGCCCAATTCTTCACGCATTTCCGCATCGTCTTCCGCTTCAACGGCATCCATGTATTCTGCAACCTCGCCGAGCAGGCAATCATTCAATGTCTTATGGGTTTGTTCCCGATCCCACGGACAACCATCCGGGGCACGCAGACGTTTCATTACCTCTGCAAGTCTGTCTATCTGTTCCATATTTAAGTTCCTTTTGCCCTTCTGCGGGCTGAAATTGTCGATTTTATGTTCTTTCATAAGATACACCTTAATCCCCGGCATTGCAATGTGTCTCCCCCAAATATGCCCCATTTTCCCCACGAAAAAGTTCAGGGAAAATACGAAAAATCAATTTACCATTTGACATTTGCGTATGCCGGATATACGTTAATATTCCCTTTTCCATTGACTGGAAAACAAAATCAAAACACCATCATCATGCAACTTTACGGAGTAAATTATGTTGAGAGCCGGACTTGACATCGGCGGCACCAAGTGTGCAGCGGTACTGGGCGAAACGGAAGGAACAGCCATCCGGGTAATCGGACGCAGGTGTTTTTCCACTGCCGACTTCCCACAGCCGGATAAATGTCTTGAAAAACTTTGCAGTCTCTTATCGGAACTTCTGGAAGAACACGCGACTCCGGAGCATCAACCGGGCGGGGTGGGCATCAGTTGCGGAGGACCGCTGGACTCCATACGCGGAATCATTCAATCACCGCCGAATCTTCCCGGCTGGGACAATATTCCCGCGACGGAAATTGTCACGCATCTGACCGGACTTCCCGCAAAATTGGAAAATGATGCGAACGCCTGTGCGCTTGCCGAGTGGAAATTCGGGGCGGGCAGAGGCACGGAAAACATGTTATTCCTCACTTTCGGTACGGGCATGGGAGCGGGAATCATTGTCAACGGAGCTTTGTATTCCGGTTCCTCCGGTATGGCAGGAGAATGCGGACATATCCGGCTTGCGGAAAATGGCCCCTGCGGATATGGGAAAAACGGTTCATTCGAGGGATTCTGTTCCGGAGGCGGTATTGCGCGGCTGGGAAAATTCCGGGCGGAACAGGCATTAAAAGCGGGCAAACCGTTTGTCTGGGGACAAAATACAGCGGATATCAAAGCAGTTACCGCAAAGAGTTTAGCAGCAGCGGCGGATGCGGGTGATCCTGATGCACGCGCAATCTATGCGGAAAGTGGCCGCCGTTTGGGACAGGGACTGGCAATTCTCATGGATATTCTGAATCCGGAACGAATCGTCATAGGCAGTATTTTTGCCCGTTCCGGGCATTTGCTCCGACCGGAAATGGAAAAAGTTCTGCAGCGTGAAGTCCTGCCCTCCTCCCTGCGCGTCTGTTCCGTTGTTCCGTCGGAACTCGGAGATGCGATAGGGGATATTGCAAGTCTTGCCATAACAGATTAATGTAATCGGTCCGTAAATTTGCAATTTTTTGGTGGTGAAAGAATGGCCAGGAATATCTCCAGTCCCGGATGTTTTATTGACCTGATTCTTGCGATGGAGAATGCTTATAGTAGAGTTATGAAGGATATTGGAATGTAATCAGAATTCCAGATGGTATCGTTACAGAACCAGAAATGAATGCCGTTGACATACGCGTCGTGGGCACTGACCTTCAAGAGACCGTCTGAACCCCATGACGTCTTGCCGCTATTTGTGCAGTAGAAATGTCCGCAGATAAATGTACGTAGTTCCTGCCCATCGGCTTCAAGCCTTCCGCCATAATCAGATTGGCAACTTCCCGGGCAGTGCCATGATATAGAAACTTTGGCGGTTCTCTTAATTCTCCAGCGCATACTCCAGGAACCAGATGACCGTATGTCGCACGTATTTTACCGCAGACAATCTCAAACCTGCGCTTCGTTGAATTGACCATTGCCGTAACCGGCAGACCCGACCGTTCAGCAGCAGGGTCTTGACGATTTTCAGCGTGTGATAGATAATGTTTCGGACCATAACCCGGCTCAATCAACCGTGATTTGTCCGGCATGATAGAATTCGGAACCGGCGGCTTTGAGCATTCCAACCAGCCGGTCGAATTCCTTGGCGGAATAGTCGCCGCAATTCTTGACGATGAAAGGATCCGGCAGCACGGCACCTTCTCCGGAGTGAATCAGGCCCTCCGGCATTTTGGCGAACTCCCAAGGGTGCATATAGAAGCAGAGGAACGGTTCAACCTTGCGGTCGGCGCAGAAACGGCAATAGCCGTTGAAATGGCTCATCACCGCCTCGGCGTTTTCGGTCCGCCACAACGGCCACTGATCCATATCGCGCCCGTACTGATCCTTGGATTCCATGGACAAATCGGCAAAATTCGGCAGTTCAACCAGCTTCAGATCGCCTTTTTTCGTCCAGTCGTTTTTATCCGGATGATAGGGGGAGAGCTGTTCGCGGTAGAAATACATCGGATAGGTGGCATCGGCTTTGTAACCGAGGCGTTCCAGCGCGTTCACGACCATGGTGGACCCCCACAGCCGGGGACAACGGAAACTGGAGGGCTGAACTCCGGCGATTTCGGTCACTCTTTCCGTTGCCAGTTCAATACGGTGGACCACCTCTTCCGGCAAAACCGGCATCATGCCCGGGATTTCGAACAGTGGGTCGCCGATTGTTTCATGAAACAGGGTATGGCAGCCGATTTCGTGACCGGCGTTACGGACTTGTTTTACCACTGCCGGGTTTTTGATGGCGGCATCGGCGGTAAAAAAGAACGTGGCGGTGATGCCGTGTTTGTCCAGGATTTCCAGAATCCGGTTTGTTCCCGGAGCGAAGCCTTTGTACGAACTGGTCCAGCTGCCGATGTCCGTTTCCATATCGAAACCGAAAACGGTTTTGATTTTAGCCATAACATGCCCTCTTATCGTTAAAGTTTATTTTTTTACCGTCGTTATAAAATATAAATCCGGAAATGTTTTTTTCAAAATCGGAGTGAAAAAAAGTGCGTTTTTCTGCAAGTGTGAATTGTAAAACTAAACGCACCGCCTGAAAGATAAGTGTTTGCGTTTAATCTGACAAACTTGCGTTTACTTTGTCAAGAGACCAAAATGCGATTGGGGAATGCAAAGTCAGACTTTTAGGGATTAAAACTACCGGAAGTTCACATTCTAATTTCCAACATCCGTGCAGCTTTGACTTGGGAATCATTTCCGCCAATTGATGTTGGGTGAAGAGTTGGTAAAACATCCCGTCCACTGCCATTTGACGGTTCAGAAGTCACTGACCGAATACAAGATGTTTCCGGAAATCCGCTTGAAAAATACAGAAATTCTGCTACTGTATTGCAGAAAGTCAAAATGTGAACAAAACATACATAACGGAGACCGTATATGCTCGAACTTCGCTTAGTTTCCCCTTTAACCAAGGTATTTGCCGACAGTGAACCTTCCAACGCCCTGATTCTGAAGAACGGATCTGCTCTGCAGGGTGAAAAATATACATTCCAGTTAGCTTATTGCTGTTCGGAATATGTTATCGGGCCCATGAAATTGGAAATCGCGGACTCGCCTCTGAAGCAGCATGTCCGGATGTACCGCGTAGTCAATGTTGTCACTGCCCGCATGGGGGATGTAGTGAAACGGACTCCGGAAGAAAAAGCCCGATTTGAACGGATTACGCCGGGTCTCTTTCCCGACTTGCTCAAAAATGATGTGAAGGAGATGCTTTACGCCGACCCGTGTGTGTGGTACGCAGTCTGGGTGGAAGTGGATATTCCCGCCGGCTTTGCGGCAGGAGTCTATCCGCTGAGTTTCACTTTGTGGGAGAGTGATGAGGTAAAACAGACGGTCTCAATTGATTTGGAGGTAATAGCCGCTGAATTGCCGCCCCAGACACTGATTCATACGGAATGGTTCTATTGCGACTGTATCTGCCATGCTTACCATATCAAGCCCTGGACCGAAAAGTTCTGGAAGATTGTGGAAGTCTATTTCCGGAATTTCGTGGCTCATGGCATCAATATGCTCTATACCCCGATTGTCACGCCGGCTCTGGATACTGAAATCGGCGGGGAACGGTTGACGACTCAATTAGTAAAAGTCAAGGTCACTAACGGGCAATATTCCTTTGATTTTTCGCTGTTGAAACGCTGGATCCGGCTTGCTTTGAAATGCGGAGTGAAATATTTTGAAATGTCGCATCTGTTTACGCAGGGCGGTGCGAAATCTGCGCCCAAAGTTACAGCGGAAGTGGATGGCAAGAAGGAACAGCGCATATTCGGATGGGAAACCGCAGCGACATCAGCGGAATATACGGCATTTTTAGATGCCATGCTGCCGGAACTGGTGAGTTTTCTGAAAAAACAGGGAATAGCGGAAAACTGTTATTTTCACATTTCCGATGAACCGAACGGGGAACAGGTGGAGCAGTACAAAGCCGTTTCCCGCATCGTCTGCAAACATCTGGACGGATTCCGCGTATTGGATGCTGCTTCCCATACACAGTATTTTACGGATGGTCTTATCAAACTGCCCGTTCCCTGTGAGTTCGCTTTGAACGATTTCCTGCCGCTGGATATTCCGGAACGCTGGACCTATTACTGCGGCGGTCCGGATCTGCCGTACAGCAACCGTCTGCATTGCATGCCCGCCTCCGCCAACCGGATCATGGGTACCCTGCTTTACATCTACGATGTGGACGGATTCCTGCACTGGGGATATAATTTCTGGAACAGCGGACGGTCCCGCCGTGCGTGTGACCCGCTGAGTGTCGAGCCGGACCACGATTATCATTCCGGCGACCAGTGTTTAGTCTATCCGGGCCCGGAAGGACCTTTGGATACCATGCGCAGTGAGGTATTTTATGCCGGATTGCAGGATTTGCGCGCCCTGCGTCTGCTGGAATCGCTCGCCGGACGGGATGTGGTACTGGAACTCATACGGAAAACCGCAGGACAGGAAGTAAAAATTGATAATTTCCCGTTGGTGCCGTCGTTCCTGCATGATTTGCGGAATGCGGTTAATGCGGGAATAGCCGAAAGAGTCAAAAAGCCCCGTACAGCACAAAACAGAAAAACCAAAAAAGCCGGAGCAAAATGATTCTGCCGGTAAGTTTCTTTTGCGGTGTTTGCGTACCATGAAAGACATTTTTCAACAGGCTCAGTTGGCAATGCGCCGTCAGGATTATGCGGAAGCTGCAGAACTTTTTGCTGCAGTACCGCACAATCCGGAATCCGTTACCGGGATGAATCAGGCTCTTTCCTGTATTTGTGCTGAACTCAATGAACGTTTGGACGTATCAGTTCATGTACGGACCGTTTGCCGGAGTTACAGCAGATTCTGTGCCGATACCGGCAAATTGCAGGAGCAGATGAAACACCTCCAGGCATCCCTGGAGGTACTTGAGGAACTGACACGATTCCGGAACAGATTGGAATCCGCATACAATGCGGAACGCGATATCATCTACCGGACAGCGCAGACACTTCTTGAGAAAAAACATTTTCTGAAAGCGGAAAAGACTTTTGCGCTGATTCCCGGCTATTCCGATGCGGACCGGCAAATGAAACTGGCGCGCGAAGCATACAACCATTATTGTGTTGTCGTGGCGGTACGCTGTCTGATTATCGCCACTCTGCTGTTCATCGGCGGATACATATACGATGCCCTGTTTCACTGACAGCAGCTGTATTTTCAGCCGGGTTCCTTATCTTGCACGGCCCCGAAGTCCCAACTCCCGCATAACGGTTTTCAGGTCCTCCCAGGCATCTCTCTTGTAGCTCGGATCCCGCAGAAGAAAAGCGGGATGGAAGGTCGGCAAAACCCGGATTCCTTTGTATTCAAACCATTTACCATGCAGAGACATGATTCCGCGTTTTTTCAGAAGATACATCAAGGGAACTGCGCCCAAAAGAATCATTACTTTCGGCTGCACAAGTTCAATCTGACGTTCCAAATAGGGCAAACAGGCGACAGCCTCCCCCTGTTCCGGATTCCGGTTTCCGGGCGGACGGCATTTCACGATATTGGCAATATAAACATCCTGCTGCCGATCCAGTCCCATGGCTGCTATCATCTTGGTCAGCAAATCACCGGCACGTCCAACAAACGGCAACCCCTGCTGGTCTTCCATTTCGCCGGGTCCTTCCCCGATGAACATCAAATCCGCATGGGGATTTCCAGACCCGAAAACCGTATGAGTACGTCCTTGACAAAGAGTACATCCGGTACAGCCTGATACCACCGAACTCAGGGAATCCATATCCAAAGTCTTGATGTCACGATTCACAGAGACAACTCCAGTAGAGGAAACGGAACTCGTCGGCACAGAGGAAACCGGGACAGAACGTACCGGTTCCGTATGACGCTGCCGATCTGCCATCGATTGAGATTGCGGCACAGCGTGTGACGGTACCGCAGGCCGGGATACCTGTGGTAAATTTCTGAAAAAAGAATTCAATGTTTCCGGAGAAATAACGGTGGTTGTCTCCCGTTCGGCATTCTCCTTCAGACACAGAACAATTTCATCAAGAAAATCAGCTTTTCTCATCCTACATTCTCCGGCTTAAAGTGTCAGATAGGGCAGCGCTTCACCGCATAAATGAAGAGAACCGCAGAGAACACGCCACTCGCCATCGGGATAAGTAAGACGGAGTGCCTGTTCCAAGGACATACCATCTGCGGGAATATCCGGAGCAAGAGTCCGCAACTGAGACGCGAGTTCCTCTTCCGTACTGCTGGCACGCATGGTATCCATGTGGATAAAACGGAAAGACAAGGCAAGCGGGACCATGGCTGCGAGACCGCTCATGGTATCCTTGTCGGAAAAGGCTCCGAAAAGCAAATGAAATTTTTGATTCGGGAACATCTCCTTCAATGTCGCGGCAAGCATCTGCAGTCCTTCCGGATTGTGCGCTCCGTCCAACACCAATTTCCGCTGCGAAAATACCTGAAAACGGGCTTGCCAAACAGTATTGCAAAAACCTTCTGCGGCGGAGCAGAAATCAAAATCCAGTTTTTCTCCCAAGTAAGCAAGTACACGATATGCAAGCGCGGCATTGTTACGCTGGTGCGGTCCCGCAAGCGGTGTGGTGAGAATGGTACCGTCTTTCAGAGAAAATTTCTGGCATGGGATACCATTCACAATTTGATGTTCCACCGGCATGTCATCCGCAATCTCAGCGGAATAGAAAAAAGGAGCGTTCAACTCATCGGCACGCTTCCGGATAACCTCAACTGCCTCCGGAGGAGTTTGCCGGGCACAGAAAACAGGTACGCCGGGCTTTATGATACCGGCTTTCTCACCGGCAATGGCGGAAATCGTATTGCCTAAATATCTGGCATGTTCCATGGATATTCCGGTAATGACAGAAGCGAGAGGCGTAACGATGTTGGTAGCATCCAATCTGCCGCCCATACCCGTTTCCCAAAGAACAATATCCGTCCCGGCACGCAGGAACAAAAGGGCTGCGATAGCAGTAGTAGCCTCAAAATATGTCACTTTCATACCGTCTTTTTCCATATCGGCTATCACGGGCCGGAGAATCCGGATGCAATCTGCCACATCTTCATCCGTAGCATCTTTGCCATTGACTTTGAAGCGTTCTCCCACACGGACAAGATGCGGCGAAGAGTAGAATCCGGTTTTCAAACCGGCATGACGGAAAGAAGACTCCAGAAGGGCGCAGACGGATCCCTTGCCATTACTACCCGCCACATGTATGAAGCGGAGATTTTTTTCAGGATTTCCAAGTCGGCGAAACAATTCTTCCGTCTGCTTCAATCCCAGCTTAATGCCGAAAAATTCAAGTCCGGAAAGAAAATCCAAATCCTGATTGCTCATAATATTCCCTCCTTCAGGGAAGAATGGGCGACCAGTCCGGCATAGACATTTGTCCGCCACTCAGGAGAAGACGGCGTGTGCCATGACGTGTATCCACCATGTAGAGAGCCTTTCCATCTGCGACAACAATATGTCGTCTGTCCGGAGCCCAGGAAGGTCCCTCACCCCGGATTTCCGTCTCGTTTGCAGTAACAATTTTCTCCGAGGTCACATCGGAATTATTGCTGACGTCTGCCATGGCAATACAGAAAGAACCCCCGATTTTTGCCGTATATATCAATTTTCCGTCTGCGGAAAACTTGGGGGTATGCTGTTCGCTACCCAGTAAACCGGGCACTTTGGACTGCATCCGTTTTCCGAACGGGGAAACACGGAAAATCTGAGGCCGGATGTTCAAACCCGAAACAAAATATATCCATTGTCCGTCAGGAGACCAGCAAGGGGAAGACTCTACCTCCACGTTGTTGGTCAAACGGATCAGCTGTCCGCCTTCCGTTGGACGGATATACAGGTCAACCTGCTGACTGCGGCTCAGAATCAGAGCGACATATTTCCCGTCCGGAGAAATAGCTCCCCCCTGGTTGCTTCCTCGGTACCGGGTCAACCGCCGACTCTGGCAATTATCAAGACGATACTGGATTACGTTACTGATACCTGTACCTGTGTAGTTGTAAACGATAGTTTTTGCATCGGGGCTCCAGAGCGGGCTGGTGGAAATCGCGCCATTAGCCGTAATACGGGTTGGATTTCTGCCATCGAAATCACATACATAAATCTCACGGGCATTTCCGATTTTGACAGAAAAAACAATTTTGGAGTTGCAAATACCGGGTACGTCAAAAAGTTTATGGAGAATGGCATCCACACAAACAGCAGAACGCTTCCGCGCAGAATTGGAGACATACTGGAAATCCCCGATTTTTCTGCCTGCCCCATTCGTCAGCGTCAATGTCAGAGTATTTTCCGTGGCCACTCCGGTAACAATGTAGTCACTTACACCGGAACCCGGCTGACGCACATCAAACCAGTCACAGTTCCGCAAGTCTCTGCTGACCTGCTCCGATAAAGCACGGTCTCCGTCCACTCCTTTGAATACCAAGGTAGGATTCGCCTGTTTTCCCCCCAGACGGTCAATGGTAATACCGGAATTGGACTCTTGAGCCGATATCAGGCAGGCAGAAAAAACAACTAACACCGCGGTCAGCAGAACAGTGAGAGACTTTTGCATATTGAGATCCTTTTAGTTCTTATCGGGGCAATTCCCCGCTTGTTTGTATTATCCGTTACAAAATTCAAAACATCCGGCAGATAAAGTTCTGCCATTTACGCCCTAATATACAAGAAAAGAGGACGATTTCAAGCCCCCTTTCCGAAAAAAAATATTTCTGACCTCTTTTTTTGCAGAAAGAATGCCGTCTTTACAGAATAATGGCCGTAATTCTGCATTTTCACTGTCAACTTCGCGGAAAGATAGAACGGAGTTCTGAATCGTTCTTGCAAAATGGAAAAAAAAGTGTATTGTTACATCATGTACCGGAAACTTTCTTCAACATCTGTAACGGAGGAAAACGATGCTGCATATCGGATGTCATCTTTCTATTGCGAACGGTTATGAGGCAATGGCGGAAGACGCATTGAGTATTCAAGCGGACACATTTCAGTTTTTTACGCGGAATCCGCGTGGCGGAACGGCAAAGGAACTGAATATCCCGGACATGACCGCGTGTCAGAAACTGTGCCGGCTTCATCATTTCGCTCCCTGCTTGGCACACGCGCCCTACACATTGAATCCCTGTGCTGCGGATGAAAGAATACGCAATTTCGCCCTTCGGACTTTCGCAGAAGATCTGAAAATTCTGGAAAATCTGCCGGGTAATTATTACAATTTCCATCCCGGATGCCACGTAGGACAGGGAACAGAAGCCGGCATCCGTCTGACCGCCGACATGCTGAACCGGGTTCTGAAACCGGATCTGAAAACTAAGATACTCATTGAAACCATGTCCGGAAAGGGCAGTGAAATTGGAAAAACTTTTGTGGAATTGCGTGAAATCATTGCCCATACGGACTGTAGTGATGAAATAGGGATTTGTCTGGATACCTGCCATGTTTATTCTGCCGGTTATGATATTGTGAATGAACTGGATAAAGTCATAAAAGAGTTCGATGAAATTCTGGGGCTGGAAAGACTGAAAGCGATCCATTTGAATGACAGCATGTATCCGTTTGGCAGTCACCAAGACAGACACGCTCCTATCGGAAAAGGTACGTTGGGGAGTGATGCTTTGAAACGTATAGTCACACATCCTCTGCTGAAAGACTTGCCGTTTATTTTGGAAACGCCGCATAAGGAATTGCCGGAATACGCAGAAGAAATAACTTTTTTGCGGTCTTGAAAAATCAAAATTATATGCTATTTTATTTCAGGACAACGGCAAAACCGAGCCGTTTCTGAATTTCCGATAAAGAGACAAGCCATAGAATGGAGTACAATCAAAATGAAAGCCGCGTGGATATTTTCCGGACAGGGTGCCCAAAGCGTAGGTATGGGCAAAGATTTGTATGATTCAGTTGCTTCAGCAGCAAAGGTGTTCCGGGAAGCGGATTCTATTCTTGGATATTCGATTTCCGATATCTGCTTTAACGGTCCTGCGGAAAAACTGACCTGCAGTGAGTACTGCCAAAGTGCCATTTTCACCATGTCAATGGCTTGTTTGGCGGCATTTAAAGAACGTTTTCCGAACGCAAAACCGGTTGCGGCAGCAGGTTTGAGTCTGGGTGAATATGCTGCGCTATGTGCAGCCGGCTATTTTACCTTTGCCGATGGTTTGAAATTAGTAACGAAACGCGGTTCCCTTATGGATATCGCCTGCAAACAGACAAATGGTTCCATGGCGAGTATCATCGGCGGTAAAACGGAAATCATCGAACAGGTCTGCGCAGAAGAAGATATTGATGTCGCCAACTACAATTGTCCCGGTCAAACCGTCATCAGCGGACCTGCGGAACGCGTGGCAAAAGCAGCGGAAACCATCAAAGCCCAGGGCGCTAAACGTGCAGTAATTCTGAATGTTGCGGGCGCTTTCCACAGTCGGCTGATGCGGTCGGCGGACGACGCTCTGCAAAGTGTTCTGGCGGATGTTCCCGTTTCTCCCCTGCAATTTCCGGTTGCGCAGAATTTTATCGGAGAAATCGTTTCCGATGAAACAAAAATCAAAGGAAATCTGGCTGCACAGGTGGCGGGCAGTGTCCGCTGGGAATCCTGCATCCGGGATATTGCCGAAAAAACCGGAGCCGATACGTTCATTGAGTTCGGTCCCGGCTCCGTCCTGACTGGACTGGTGCGTCGTACCATTCCTGGCGCAGCGTTGTTCAACATATCCAAAGTTGAAGATTTGGATACGGTTCC